>NZ_RZTG01000069.1:0-415 GCF_003997175.1 Mesorhizobium sp. Primo-A | reverse complement strand
GGGGAGTAGGGGAGTAGGGGAGTAGGGACGGATGACCGAAAAAACAGGGTCCTACAAGGACTTGCTGGTTTGGGAGCAGGCGATGGATCTTGCGGTGGCGGTCTACGGTGCTACGAAATCCTGGCCCAAAGAAGAACTTTATGGACTGACCAGCCAAGTGCGGCGCTCTGCAACGTCGGTGCCGGCGAACATAGCCGAGGGGTATGGCAGGGAAATTCGAGGCTCCTATCTGCAGTTTCTCCGTATTGCCCAAGGATCATTGAAGGAACTGGAAACTCAGCTTCTGATTGCTGAACGTATTGGCATCGCGCCGAAAGCGACGTCCGGCCCATTGTTGGCGAGTACCGAAAGTGTGGGAAAGCTTCTTCGACTTCTCATCCGTAAACTTACAGCCGAATAGCCTCCCCTATTCCCC
>NZ_RZTG01000068.1:0-363 GCF_003997175.1 Mesorhizobium sp. Primo-A | reverse complement strand
TCCTAGGTGGAAGCGATCGTCAGGCGTGAAGCTCTCAGGTCCATTGAAGAAGGTGCGAATACCAACCTTGCCCAACATCGGCATGCGCTTTAGGGCCTTCTCCATAATGGGTTCGAAATGCGCAAAATCCTCTGGCAACTGGTCAAAGCAAAAGCTTTCGGGAATGCCGTCCATACCCCATGGCTTAGCCTTCGGTTCTACCGCCCCAAAGAGGATCTTCCCTGCATCTTCTTTGTAGTACGTATGTTCGTCCGGAACCCGAATGATCGGCAGTCGTGTAAGCCCTTCTATTGCCTCCGTGATCAAATAGAAATGTTCACAAGCATGCAAGGGAATCGCCACGTCGCTTCTAGAGCCAAATTC
>NZ_RZTG01000067.1:0-426 GCF_003997175.1 Mesorhizobium sp. Primo-A | reverse complement strand
GTTAACAGGCGCAGATGAAGTGCGCCTCGTCATGGTCGATCCGGTGGAGGACGAATATCACCACGGTCAGGAACCCGGAGCTGATGCCGCAGCCTACCTCGCCCGGCATGGCGTGAAGGTAACAGTCGACCGCCTGCCGAGTGCGAACCATTCTGTCGCTGATGTTCTTCGCCGGCACGCGGTGGACAGCAGCGCCGAGCTGATGGTGATGGGCGCCTATGGTCATTCCCGGTTGCGCGAGCGGATTTTCGGCGGCGTCACCAAGTCGATGCTTGCGGGTCAATCGCTGCCGGTCTTGATGGCGCGATAGCGATCCAACGGCAGCAAAAAAGGGCCGGCGCAGATTGCGCCGGCCCATTCCATTTCTCGCAAGATCTGATGGGGCGACTACTCGCTCGCTTCTCGTCCGGACACCTGGTCGATCAG
>NZ_RZTG01000066.1:0-426 GCF_003997175.1 Mesorhizobium sp. Primo-A | reverse complement strand
ATTGTACTCGGGTTGATTCAATTCCATTGCATTCCATTCCATTCCATTCCATTCCATTCCGTTGCATTCCATTCCATTACATTCGGATTGATTCTATTCAACTCCCTTACTCTCCATTACATTCCATTCCATTCGGGCTGTTCCATTCCATTCCATTCCATTCCACTCCATTCCATTGCACTCGGGTTGATTCCATTCCATTCCATTCCATTCCATTCCATTCCATTCCATTCCATTCAGGAAGATTCCATTCCTTGCATTCCATTCCATTTCATCCCCTGCACTCTCGTTGATTCCATTCCATTCCATTCCATTCCATTCCATTCCATTCCATTCCTTTCCGTTCCATTCCATTCCATTCCATTCCATTCCGTTCCGTTCCGTTCCGTTACATTCCATTCCATTCCATTGTATTCGGGTTAATTC
>NZ_RZTG01000065.1:0-427 GCF_003997175.1 Mesorhizobium sp. Primo-A | reverse complement strand
CATCAGGTCTGGCCGCAATTTCCTGATCTCGGCGAGAACGTTGTCGCGCCATGTTGCGCAGGCCTCATACGGCTTACCTTCATCCGTCACCGCGGCAAGGGTGAAAGGGCATGCAGCCTTGGTGAAGGTGACCAGTTTCCACTTGCGGTCCCTGGCAATCTTGTCGATGGCCGGGATCCATTGTGCTGCGTGTGAATCGCCTGCGACGACAATGGTTCTGGTTCCCTGGGGATCGCCGAGCTGGCAGCCCACAGCTTGCGTGCTGTCCTGCTCCTGATGGCATTTCAGTCGATAGACGATCGGTACGTCACGCCTGAGTTTGCCGAGGGATGGCAGCAGTTCCACGTCGCGCGGAACCGAAGCGTTGGCAAGCAGCGCTGCCGGCCCTGGATAATTCGGTGTCCCGATCAGGCTGATATCGACGTCT
>NZ_RZTG01000064.1:0-431 GCF_003997175.1 Mesorhizobium sp. Primo-A | reverse complement strand
TCTGCATATCCTCGGGATTGGGATTGTAGCGCGGAAAGGTGTGGTCGAGTTCGACATCGAGCGGGATGACTTCACAGCCGATCCGTTCCAGCGCTTCAGGCGCAAAGGCGCCGGCGGTGCCATTGCCGCAAGCGGCCACGACCTTGAGCTTTTTCGAGATGCGCTTGCCCCGGGTCAGATCGTCGAGATACGTTTCGCGAAAATTGGGAACGAAATCATAAGACCCGCCGCCGACAAGGTCGAAATCGCCGGCCATTACAATCTGCTTCAGCGCGCTCATCTCTTCCGGCCCGAAAGTCAGCGGCCGCGCCGCGCCCATCTTGACCCCGGTCCAGCCATTCTCGTTATGCGAGGCGGTGACCATAGCGACCGAAGGCACGTCCAGTGCGAACTGGGCGAAATAGGCCATCGGCGACAACGCCAGTCCGATG
>NZ_RZTG01000006.1:0-325934 GCF_003997175.1 Mesorhizobium sp. Primo-A | reverse complement strand
TTGACAAGCTCGGCGTGGCCTTAGTTTTTCCTATTCCCCTATTCCCCTACTCCCCTACTCCCCTATTCCCCTACGGCCAGGTCTCTGCCAGCCGATGTCGAGCAGGCCCAGCCGGCCAAGCTCCTTGTCCATTGCGCGAGCGACATCACGGCGCGCGCCGCCGATATCGCGCAGTTGGCGGTCGGAGAGATCCTCGACGTTCTGGTAGGCAGTATCGCGGCGGGGGAGGCGTATCGCGACCCGGGCGTGACGCAACCAGTCGAGGGTTTCGGCCAGCCAGTTCGGACGATGTGCGGACGAATTCAAAACGATGATGGACATGGTGTGCTCCGTTCTCCCCGAATATCAAATCCGGCTTGATGATGTTTCGATGGACAGATCATGCCAGATTGAAATCTCTGTAGGAAACGAGTAGTTTTCTCTCGATCATCAAGTTTTCTTTGAGGATAGGATGGCTCGTCTTCTGCCTGGGACTCGTGCCTTGAGGACGCTGGAGGCGGCGGCCCGGCACCTCAATTTCACCCGTGCCGCCGACGAGCTTGGGCTGACACCGGCCGCCGTCAGCCATCAGATCAAGGAAATCGAGGATCAGCTCGGGCTGGTGCTGTTCACGCGCACCAGCCGCACCATCCGGCTCACCGAGGCGGGAACGGTGCTGTTCGACGCCTCGGCGGACGCGCTCGACCTGCTTGGCCGGGCTGTTTCGCGGGCGCAAAAGCTGACGCGCGGCACCGCTCTTTTGAAGGTAACGCTCGACGCGCAGTTCGCGTCAAAATGGCTGATGCGACGCGTCGACGATTTTCGCAAGCGTCACCCCGATATCGAGTTGCGATTCGACATTGCCTATGAAGTGCGGGATTTCGAACTTGACGACATCGATGTCGGCATCCGTTTTGGCGCTGGCAAATATCCGGGCCTTCGCACCCACCGGCTGTTCGACAACATCCTCATTCCGGTATGCAGCCCGAGCCTTTTGACGTCCGGTCCGCCGCTGCGCGAGCCGCGCGATCTTTTCAACCATACGCTTGCGCATATCGAATGGTCGCGGCAAGGCGTGACGTGGCCGAACTGGCGGATGTGGATGGCGGCGGCCGGCATCAATGATTTCGACGACAGCCGGACAGTCGTGTTCGGAAATTCCACGGATGCCGTCCAGGCAGCGCTCGACGGCAATGCCGTTGCGCTCGCCGATTTCGCCATGGTGGCGAACGACCTTTCCCAGGGCAGGCTGGTGCAGCCTTTCGAACTCGGCCTGCGCGTGGCGCCCGAGTTCGCCTATTTCCTGGTCTATCCCGAGAATACCGCCGACGATCCGCGCATCGTCGCCTTTCGCGAATGGATGCTAGAGGAAGTCGCCAAGACGCGGACCACGGATAAAGGGCAGTAGGGCAGTAGGGCAGTAGGGCAGTAGGGCAGTAGGGCAGTAGGGCAGTAGGGCAGTAGGGCAGTAGGGCAGTAGGGATAGGCGTCGGTGCCGTCTGCTCCCCTATTCCCCTACTGCCTTACTGCCCTACTCCCTTCTTGACTCAGCTTGCCACCGCGCCGAACCAGCCGATGACGGCGCCGATGATCAGTAGCACGCCGAGCCAGTGGCCGCCGTCGATGAGGGTCAGGTCCCAGCCGAAATTCTCGTAGCGATGGTTGACCGAGAGCGTCGTGGCGACGAAACCCAGCCAGAGCACGAAGCCGAAGACAAGTCCGGCGAGCCATGTCGGCTCGCCGCCGGTCATCGCGCCGACGACCAGCGCCATTATCGTGGCCATGACCAGTTCGGCGATGAAGCTGACGACGAAGGGCAGCGGCGACTTCTTCATCGTGGCCGGATCGAGCTTGGCGGCCTTCAGCCACGCCTTGCTCAGGCTCATGTACCAGGCGGCGCCGAACAGCCACGCCACGATTGCGGCAGCGACCACCGCCAGCCAGTTCACTGCTGAAAAATCCATGAGCTCCCCCCTCTGATTTGGATATGATGGAACGCCTGTTCGGCGATCGCGTCAAGCGAACCGCCAGACGGTCGTGCGCTTGACCAGCGCATCCTCCAGCGCCCGCGTGACGGCCACTTCATAGACCGCAAGCGGCTCCAGCCCTGTCTTCGGCAGATACGACCGGCCGGGATCGCCGACAAGGATTTCGGCGCCGCGCGCCTTCAGCGTTGCGAACCATGGCACCAGCCGGTCAGCGAAAGATTTGTCATAGAAAACATCACCGGCCAGGACCACGTCCCAACCTGCATCGGTGCCGATGCAATCCGTGCCGAGGAATTCGGTCCCGATACCGTTGATCTCGCTGTTGAGCCGGATCGCGGTGGCGCAGAACGGGTCGATGTCGGAGGCGATCACCTTGGCGGCACCGGCCTTGGCGGCGGCGATGGCGACAAGGCCGGAGCCGGAAGCAAAGTCGAGCACGTGCTTGCCACGCACCGTGCCGGAATTGTCCAGGACATAGCGGGCAAGGCCCTGGCCGCCGGCCCAGGCAAAGGCCCAGAAGGGCGGCGGCAGGCCGATTTCGACCAGCTCTTCCTCGGTCCGCTGCCACAGATCATGCGCTTCGTCGGCAAGATGAAGCAGGATCTCCGGCACGTGCGGCGGCGCCATCAGCGCCGTGTTGTCGAGAATGAACTGTTTGGCGCTGTTGGGCGTGAGCGCCGTCACGGAACCGGCGTCAAGCCGCCCATGCGGCAGACTTCCTTCCATTCGGCCGGCGTCACCGGCTGCACGGAAAGCCGTCCGAGCCGCACCAGCGCCATGTCGGCAAGCCTCGGATTGGCCTTCACCTGTTCCAGCGTCGGCGGGTTCGGTACATCCCTTACGGCGCGGATGTCGACGCATTCCCAGCGCGGATCGTCCGACGTGGTGTCGGGATGGGCAAGCGCGCAGACTTCAGCGATGCCGACGATGTTCAGCCCCTCGTTGGAGTGGTAGAAGAAGCCGAGATCGCCGATCTGCATCGCCTTCATGTTGTTGCGCGCCGCGTAGTTGCGCACGCCGTCCCATTGCGTGCCGGCCTTGCCCTTGGCCTTCAGCATCTCGAAGGAGAACTTGAATGGCTCGGATTTGAACAGCCAGTAGTTCATGTCTTTCTCCTCCTTGGAGTCGCGCTGGCGACCGGGATTAACTAGCCGCCGGCTTGTTGAACGTCCAGTTCCACGGGCGGATTTCGACGCTTTCGAACAGCCCGGCCTTGGCGTAGGGGTCGGCGGCCGACAGAGCCTGCGCCCCTGCCAGGTCGGGCGCTTCGACGACCACGAGGCTGCCATTGGACCTGCCTTCAGTGTCAAGGAACGGACCGGCGAATGCCAGCTTCTTGTCGCCGTTCAACCCCTCGAGAAAGGCAACATGCTCGGGCCGCGTGTCGAGGCGCACCTGCAGGCTTCCGGGCTTGTCCTTGCAAATCACAGCAAACAGCATTTTTTCTCCTGATCGTTCAAAGTCGTGGGGATCAATCGTTGGTTTCGGTCTTCAGCGGCCGGGTCATCAACGCCGTCACGGCCTGCCGGACGGTGATGGTGCCATCCAGTATGGCGGCGACGGCGGCAATGATCGGCGCGTCGATGTTGCGCTCGGTCGCAATGCGGGCTGCGATCGCCGCCGTCGGCACGCCTTCTGCCAGCGGCAATCCGGCAAGTGGCTTGCCTTGCCCGAGCGCCAACCCATAGGCGAAATTGCGCGACTGGGTGGACGAGCAGGTCAGCAGCAGGTCGCCAAGGCCGGAAAGCCCCATCAGCGTTTCGGGCCTGGCGCCGAAGGCAGCGCCGATGCGGCGCAATTCGACAAAGCCGCGCGTCACCATGGCGGCCTGGGCGCTGGCGCCGAGACCCGCCCCAGTGACGGCACCTGCGGCAATGGCAAAGACGTTCTTCAAGGCGCCGCCGATCTCGACGCCGATCAGGTCGTCGTTCGAATAGCAGCGCAGATTTTCGGCGGAAAAGCGGGCGGCGAGATCGGCGGCCAATGCCTCGTCGCGGGCGGCGACCACAACGGCCGTCGGCAGGCCGCGGGCGACGTCGGTGGCGAAGCTCGGGCCCGACAAAACGGCAACCGGATTGAGCGGCAGGATTTCTTCGACAATCGCCGATAGCAACGCGCCAGTCTCGCTTTCGATGCCCTTGGCACACAGAACCAGCGGGATACCGGCCGGCATATGGTCCTTCGCGGCCGCCAGCGTCGCCCGCAGCGACTGCGCCGGCGTCACCGCCAGCACGCAATCGGCACCGTCGAGCGTGGCCTGGATGTTGCTCGTCGCCACGATGCCGGGCTGGAGCGTAATGCCCGGCAGGTAGCGTGGATTTTCGCCGCGGTCGATCGCGGCGACGGTCTCCGGATCGCGCGCGTAAAGGCGGACGAAATGGCCGGCGCGCAGCATGGCCAAGGCCAAGGCAGTGCCCCAGGCGCCGCCGCCGAGCACGGCAACGCGCCAGCCGCTTGGCGCGGTGACGTTGCCGCTCATTGCCACCTCGTTCATGCCTTGGCTCCGCGCCGGCCGGAGCCGACCATCGGCGCCGAGATGCTGTCCAGCGGCCAGCGCGAGCGCGGCACGAAATCGAAGCCGTTCTCTTGCGCCATGCCCTCGCGCAGCCGCTCGATGCCGGCCCAGGCGATCATCGCCGCATTGTCGGTGCAAAGTTTCAGTGGCGGCGCAATGAAGGTGAAGCCGGTCTCGGCGCAGAGCCGCTCCAGCATGGTCTTGATCGTGCGGTTGGCGGCGACACCACCGGCAACGACGAGGGCTGGGTTCCTGGTGCCGGGAAATGTCTCGCGAAAGCGCGTCAGCGCGCGAGAAACACGGTCGGCCAGAGCATCGGCTACGGCCCCCTGGAACGAGGCGCAGATGTCGGCGACGTCCTGGTCGCTCAGCGGCGCAATGGCGCTCGCCGCCTGGCGCACGGCGGTCTTGAGGCCGGAGAAGGAGAAGTCGGGCTGGGCCGAGCCCTTCATCGGACGCGGAAAGGCAAAGCGCGAGGCGTTGCCGGCCTGTGCCGCCTTTTCGACATTCGGTCCGCCGGGATAGGGCAGGCCAAGCATCTTGGCCGTCTTGTCGAAGGCTTCGCCGAGCGCGTCGTCGATAGTCGTTGCCCAGCGCTGGTAGCCGCCGACACCCCGCACGGCGACGATTTGCGTATGGCCGCCGGAGACCAGCAGCAAGAGATAGGGAAAGTCGAGCCCGTCGGTCAGCCTTGCGGTCAGCGCATGGCCTTCGAGGTGGTTGATGGCGATCAGCGGCTTGTTCGCCGCCGCGGCGATTGCCTTGGCGGTCATCAGCCCGACGATCAGCCCGCCGACCAGGCCGGGGCCGGCGGTGGCGGCAATCGCGTCGATATCGGCTAGCGCCGTGCCCGAATCGGCAAGCGCCGCCTCGATGATGCCGTCCAGCGCCTCGACATGGGCGCGCGCGGCGATTTCCGGCACGACGCCGCCGAAAGCGGCATGCTCCTCGATCTGGCTGAGCACGATGTTGGACAGGATTTTTGGCGCGGCGTCGCCGTCGACGGCCACCACGCTGGCGGCGGTCTCGTCACAACTCGTCTCTATGCCCAGCACGCGGATCAATTCGTCGCTGTCCCTAAAGATTGTATCATGGGGTTTTCCCCGTTAGGAGAACCCCGGAAAAGCCTCGCTTGCCGGGGGGTTATCACGGACTGCGCGCCATGCAAACAATCTTGAGAATCGGAACACGCGGCAGCCCGCTGGCGCTGGCGCAGGCGCATGAAACGCAGGCGCGGCTGATGGCCGCGCATGGCATGCCGGCGGAGGCGTTCGAGGTGGTCGTCATCTCGACCAGCGGCGACCGCATTCAGGACCGGCCGCTGTCGGAAGCCGGCGGCAAGGGCCTGTTCACCAAGGAGATCGAGGAGGCGCTGCTGGCCGGCCGGATCGACATCGCCGTGCATTCGTCGAAAGACATGCCGACGCAACTGCCCGACGGCCTCGAACTGTCGGCCTTCCTGCCGCGCGAGGACGCACGCGACGCCTTTGTCGGCAAAGCGGCGAAGACGATCGCCGAACTGCCGCGCGGGGCGAAAGTCGGCTCGTCGTCGCTACGGCGGCAAGCGCTGATCCGCCGGATGCGGCCGGATCTCGACGTGGTGATGTTCCGCGGCAATGTGCAGACGCGGCTGCGCAAGCTCGACGAAGGCGTCGCCGCCGGCACGATCCTGGCCTATGCCGGGCTGAAGCGGCTTGGGCTCGAGCATGTCGTCACCGACCTGATACCGCTCGATGTCTTCCCGCCGGCGCCGGGGCAAGGCGCGATCGGCATCGAAACCCGTATCGGCGACCGCGATGTCGAAAAGATGCTGGCGGCCGTCCATGATGTGCCGACCGGCCAGGCGCTGGCCTGCGAGCGTGCCTTCCTGGCGGCGCTCGATGGCTCCTGCCGCACGCCGATCGCCGGCTATGCGGCGATCGAGGCCGGAAAACTGTCTTTTGCCGGGCTGATCATCTCGCCCGACGGCACGCAGTCACACACGGTCGAACTGCAGGGACCGGCGCAAGACGCCGCCCGGATCGGCGGCGAAGCGGCCCGGAGCGTGCGCGCCAGGGCCGGCGAAAAGTTCTTCGACGGCTGGCTCTGAAATGCTTCGCGTCCTGGTGACCAGGCCGGAACCGGGTGCTTCGCGCACAGCGCATCGGCTGGAGGAGGCAGGTTTTCAGCCGGTTCTTTTGCCCCTGACCGAAACAAAGGCGTTGCCTGTCGCCGCCGGACTGATCCCGGACGATGCCGTCGCGGTGGCCGTCACAAGCGCCAATGCCATGCGCCATGCGCCGGAAGAAATCATCGCGACGCTCGCCGCCTTGCCTTGTCATGCCGTCGGCAGGCGGACTGCGGAAGCTGCCCGCAAAGCGGGGTTTTTGTCGGTCAGTGAAGGCCCCGGCGATGCCGAGGCGCTGGCCGACGTTCTCGCTGCCGATTTTTCTGGAAAGACGATTGTCTACCTCTGCGGGCGCGTGCGTTTTCCGGCGTTCGAACAGAGGCTCGGGACGGCGGGCGTTCGGGTCCACGCCGTCGAGACCTATGACACGCTGACAGTGGGTTATCCGGACGAAGTCACCCTCGAACGCCTGTCGGGGCAACCTGCCGACGCGGTATTGCTCTATTCAGCCAAGGCGGCGGCGGCGATGCAGATGTTGGCAAGACGGCCCGCTCTGCGCGGTCTCTTCGAAAAAACATGGGTTTTTGCGCTTTCCACGCGGATCGCCGCAGCCTTCGACGATGCCGCCGGCGAAAGGATCCGCATTGCCGCGCAACCTGACGAGGAGGCATTGCTGGCGCTTTTGCAGGCGCCGCGCTGAGCCGCGTCATCACACCGCCCCTTTTCACCGCTTGGTGATGTGCTAGACCCTTTCTGAACCATCATGCGCCGCCAGGCGTTGAGACGAAGCGAATGTGCGGAGCCCAGGCATGGTCAAGACGCCGAAGATGCGACACTCGAAAAGCCGCCGCGAGCCGGTGACCATCGATCTCGAGCCGGGCGCCGTCTCACGCATCGCCGACGAGGACGCCGCCACGCAGGAGGCGCAGACAGACGAGGCGAAGGCCGAGGAAGCAGCGAACGCTTCGCAGCCCGAGGTTCCCGAAGAGCCGGTTCATGCCGACCAGACCGATCTCGAGCCGTGGGAGCATGCCGATGGCGCCGCAGGTGCGGAAGGGCAAGCGCCGGCGCATGGCGGAGCCAAAGCCGCCGAGCCAGAGCTGCCTTATCCCGGTTCGGATGCGCCGCCCAACCGCGCCAAAACCTTCGACTACAGTTTCGACGACGCGTCGGCAGCGCAGACCGACGGCAACAAGGCAAAAGCCGAGACACAGGACGAGAAAATGGCGCCAGCCCCTGAAAAGCGTGGCGGCCTCAACGGCATCGCCGCCGGCATCATCGGCGGCGTCATCGCGCTGGTCGGCGCCGGCGGGCTGCAATTTGCCGGCCTGCTCGGCGCGCCGGGCTCCGGCGCCAGCGTCTCGCTCGATGGCGTCAATGGCGACATCGCCTCGCTGAAGACCGAAATCGCCGGCTTGAAGGACGCCGGCGGCAACGGCGATGCAGCGGCGAAGATGGTCGGGCTGTCCTCGGGCCTGGAGCAGGTCAAGGCTGATGTCGCGGCGCTGAAATCGGCTGTCGAGAAAGGTGGAGCAGGCGACGCGGCCGGCGTCACCGCACTGGGCGACAAGGTCGCGCAGATCGAGACGGCGGTCGCCGCCCTCGGCAAGGCGGGCAGCGCGGCGCCGGTCGATCTTGGTCCGCTCACCGAAAAACTGGCAGGCCTCGACGCGCAGGTGAAGTCGGCCGGCGAGGCGGCTACCGCGCAGGATGGCCGGCTGAAAGCGCTGGAGCAGTCTGTGTCGCAGCTGTCCGGCAAGGTCGAGGCGGCGGCGGGACAGCCGAAGATCGCGCTTGCCATCGCGGCGTCGGCCTTGAAGGCGGCGCTTGAGCGTGGCGGGCCGTTTTCGGCCGAACTCGAAACCCTCGCCGCGATTTCGCCTGATGCGCCGCAGCTTGCGGCACTGCGCCCCTATGCCGAAAAGGGCGTTCCAACCCGCGCCGAGATCGCATCGCAGGCTGATGCCGCCGCCAATGCCATGGTCACGGCGGCGACGCCTGTCGATGAGAATGCCGGCTTCGTTCAGAGCCTTCTGTCGAGCGCGCAATCGCTGGTCAAGGTCAGGCCGATCGGCGCCGTCGAAGGCGCCGGCGCACCGGAAACCGTCGCGCGCATGGAGGCGGCGGTCAACCAGGGCGACTACGCCAAGGCACTCAGCGAGTATGAAACGCTGCCCGAGGCCGCCAAGGCCGCGGGCGCCGACTTTGCCGGTAAGCTGAAGGCGCGCATCGAGGTCGAGACCCAGGTCGATGCGCTGATCTCGGGCGCGATGAAGGCATGAGGGCAACACAATGATCCGCCTGCTCGCCTTCCTCATCGTCGTTTTCGCGCTCGGGCTGGGCTTTGCCTGGCTGGCCGACCGGCCGGGCGACATGGTCGTCACTTTCAACGGCTATCAATACCAGGTCAGCCTGATGGTGGCGGCGGTGGCTGTCGTTGCCGTGGTCGCTGCGGTGATGATCCTGTGGTGGCTGCTCAAGTCGCTGTGGAACAGCCCCTACACCATCTCGCGCTATTTCCGTGTCCGCCGCCGCGATCGTGGCTATCAGGCGCTGTCGACCGGCATGATTGCCGCCGGCGCCGGTGATGGCGCGCTGGCCCGCAAGAAGACCAAGGAAGCCGCCAAGCTGATCCGTTCCGACCAGGAGCCGCTGATCCACCTGCTCGAAGCGCAGGCGTCGCTCCTCGAAGGCGATCATGAAGGCGCGCGGCAGAAATTCGAGAGCATGCTCGAGGATCCCGAAATGCGGCTGCTGGGTTTGCGCGGGCTTTATCTGGAAGCCGAACGGCTCGGCGACCGCAACGCCGCCAGGCATTATGCCGGCCGCGCCGCCGCTGTGGCGCCGCAGCTGGCCTGGGCGGCGGAATCGACGCTGGAAGAGCTGACCGCGCGCGGCGACTGGGACGGCGCCCTGAAACTCGTCGACGCGCAGAAAGCGACACGGCAGATCGAACGCGATGCCGCCAACCGCCGCCGCGCCGTGCTGCTGACCGCCAAGGCGCAGGCGCTTGCCGACAGCGATCCCGCCGCCGCCAGGACGGCGGCGATCGAAGCGAACAAGCTCAGGCCCGATTTCGCGCCTGCCGCCGTGGCCGCCGCGGCCGCACTGTTCAAGCAGAACGATGTGCGCAAGGGCTCGAAGATACTCGAGGCGGCGTGGAAGGCCGAGCCGCATCCGGAGATCGCCGAGCTCTATACCCATGCAAGGCCGGGCGACGCGGTGCTCGACCGCCTCAACCGGGCGAAGAAGCTGCAGGAGATGAAGAAGAACCACGCCGAATCGTCGATGACGGTGGCGCGCGCCGCGCTCGACGCGCAGGATTTCGCGACCGCCCGCCGCGAGGCCGAGGCGGCGATCCGGATGGACCGTCGCGAGGGCGCCTATCTGCTGCTCGCCGACATCGAGGAGGCCGAGACCGGCGATCAGGGCAAAGTTCGGCAGCTGCTGTCCAGGGCGCTGCGGGCGCCGCGCGATCCGGCCTGGGTCGCAGACGGCGTGGTATCGGAACGCTGGGCTCCGGTATCGCCGATCACCGGCCGGCTCGACGCCTTCGAGTGGCGCGCGCCGATGGAGCGTCTTGGCCAGTTGATCGACAGCCATGATGACGCGCCAGCGGGTGCGGCACCGGTTATTGAAGCATTGGCAAAGCCGACGAGCGAAAAAAGGCCGATCGAAGTGATCGACGACGCCGGTGGCGAGACGTCGGCGGGCAAGCAAGCTGAAAGTCGCGAAGAAGATCATGTCAGACCGATCACGGCAGCGGCCTTCGCCGCGGTGCCGAGCGATGCCGAAGGCGTCGAGCCGGCCGAGGAGCTTGCGCGGCTGCCGGACGATCCCGGCGTCGATCCGGACGAGGAAGCGGAGAAATCGCCGCGCCGGTTTCGGTTGTTTTGAGTTGGGCAGGCCGTCAGGCCGTTGGGGTATGGATCTATGTTTGAACGCGTTCTGTCGTTTCTCAGGGATTTGCCGGCCGGTGCCGGCACGCATGCCAGCACGGACGATCCGCGTGTCGCCGCCTCGGCGCTGCTCTACCATGTGATGAACGCCGATGGCGTGCGCCAGGATGTCGAGTGGGAGCGGTTCAAGGCGGTGCTGGCCGAGAGCTATTCGATCAGTGGCGCGGAACTCGAAGCGTTGGCCGCTGCCGGCGAGCGGGCCGACAATGAGGCGATCGATCTCTACGCCTTCACCAGCGTCTTGAAGCGCCATCTCGATGCCGATGCGCGCAAGGCTTTCATCGGCCTGATGTGGGAAATCGTCTATGCCGACGGCGAGTTGCACGAGCTCGAGGACAACACCGTCTGGCGCGTCGCCGAGCTGATCGGCGTCGAACGCCACGACCGCGTCGAGGCGCGCCGCAAGGCGGCGGCGCACGCGCCCGGCGCCACCGGAACATCGAGCGACGAATAGGATCTTCGCCTTCCCATGCCACGCCAGACGAGTTCGAAGCCAAAGATCCTGATCGTGCTGCATCAGGAGAGTTCGAGCCCGGGACGTGTCGGCCACATGTTGCTGGAAGAGGGTTTCGATCTCGACATCCGCCGGCCGCCGCTTGGCGACGCCTTGCCCGAAACACTGGACGACCACGCCGGCACGGTGGTGTTCGGCGGCCCGATGAGCGCCAATGACGACGACGAGTTCGTCCGCCGCGAGACCAACTGGCTGGAAATACCGCTGAGGGAGAACCGGCCATGTCTCGGCATCTGTCTCGGTGCGCAGATGCTGGTCAACTGTCTCGGCGGCAAGGTCGAGGGTCATGGTGAAGGGCTGGTCGAGGTTGGCTGGTATCCCCTGAAGGCGACCGAAGCCGGCAAGCAACTGATGCACTGGCCGGAGATGGTCTACCAGTTCCACCGCGAGGGTTTTTCGCTGCCCAGGGACGCGACGCTGCTGGCGACGGCCGAAACCTATCCCAACCAGGCCTTCCGCTACGGCGACAATGCCTGGGGCATCCAGTTCCATGGCGAACTGACCAGGGTGATGATGCAGCGCTGGGTGGTGCGCGGCGCGCATCGCTTCGAATTGCCCGGTGCCCAGCCCGGCCGCGATCATCTCGGCGGCCGGCTGATCTGGGACATGCATCTCAAGCGCTGGCTGGACGAGTTTTTGCGGATGATCTTCGGCAAGTCGAGCAGATAGCTAAACCGTCGTCTGAACGGATTTCAGGCGACCCGCTTTAGGTCTTTGTCTTCATGCATGTCGTTCTCCCAAAACCGGGGCCACTTTTGGGCGACATGCATTAAGGTTCGAGCACCGGCCGCAGGAAGCTGCGCTCATAGCTGAGAATGCTGCGATTGCGCTTTTCCATTTCGAACACGTCCTGGCATTCCGGGTCGGCAGCCATCCGTTTGCGATAGTCCTCGTAGTCGGCAAGACTCGGAAAGCTGAACATGGCATAGGCGATGTTGCTCGCCCCTTCGCTTGGAAGGAAATAGCCGTGATGGTTTCCGCCGAGGCGGTTGACCAGAGCTATCCAGCGACGACCATAATCTTCGAACTCGGCAAGCTTGTAGGGGTCGATGACGTATTTCAGGTAGCAAGTGATCATGAGAGCTCCTGTGGCATGGGCTAGGCATGTCGGCTGTCAACCGTGGGAAGATCAGTTGCGCCCGTTGAGGTGGCGCACCTTGCGCAGTTGCGGGAACAGCACCACCCACAGGCCCGCGACGGCGATGGCGCCGATGCCGCCGATCACCACGGCCGGCACCGTGCCGATCAGCGCGGCCATCGTGCCGGCCCGGAATTCGCCGACCTCGTTGGAGGCGCCGACAAAGACCTGGTTGACGGCGTTGACGCGGCCGCGCACCTCGTCGGGCGTCCACAGCTGGATCAGCGTCTCCCTGATGTAGACGCTGAACATATCGGTGGCGCCAAGGAAGACCAATGCCACGATCGACAGCCAGGTGATGGTCGACAGGCCGAAAACCACGGTGAAGGCGCCGAACGAGGCTGCAGCGGCCAGCATGATCATGCCCGCGTGGTTGCGAAGTGGATGCCCGGCCAGCCAGATGGCGACGCAAATGGCGCCGATGCTGGGCGCCGAGCGCAGCAGGCCGAGGCCCCACGGGCCGAGCTGGAGGATGTCGCGCGCATAGACCGGCAGCAGCGCCGAGGCGCCGGACAGGAGCACGGCGAACAGATCGAGCGAGATGGCGCCGAGCACGATCTTCTCGCTCCAGATATAGCTGAACCCGCCGAGCAGGTGCTGCATCGTCGGCTTGTCCGACTCGGTGCGCTGCGACGGCTTCGGGATGGTGAAGATCAGCAGCCCGGACACAAGCATCAGGACAGCGGCGGTTCCGTAGGCCGCTTCCGGCGACACGCCGTAGAGCAGGCCGCCGGCGACGGGTCCGACGATGGTCGCCGTCTGCCAGGCCGATGAATTCCAGGCGATGGCGTTGGCGAAATCCTGAGGCGGCACCAGATTGGCGAACAGCGAGGCCGAGGCCGGACCGAAGAAGGCGCGGGCGACGCCGAACATGGCAAGCACGCAGAAGATCGGCAGCGGCCCGCTGATGCCGCGCAGCGCCAGGAACAGCAGCGCCAGCGCGCACATCGCCTCCACCACGACCGCCAGCGCCATGATCAGGCGGCGGCCGAAGCGGTCGGCGGCGACACCGGTGACCAGCACCAGAAGCAGCGACGGCAGGAACTGGACGATGCCGACCAGGCCGAGATCGAGCGGGTCGCGGGTCAAATCGTACATCTGCCAGCCGACCGCGACGGACACGATCATGGTGGCGAATGTGGTGAGGAAACGCGCCGCCCAATAACTCAGGAAGGAGCGGTGGCGGAACGCGGCATAGCGCTGGTCCGGTGATATCTGTTCGGCGGTCATGATTTAAGAGGCCCCATTGCAGTGGCGTCAGCTGGCGGGGCACTTCCACGATGGGCGCTGGTCCGGCTGGCGGAACTTTTAGCTCAGTTCGCCGCGGATATGCGTCAGAATCAGTGCTGGATCAAGGAATTTTCAGCCTGCTCCATCGCCGGCACGCGGAAGTTACTGCCGCAGCGCGACGGAGATGGCGTCGAGGCCGCCGCGCAATTCGGCTTCCGTCGGCCAGCCGAAGCCGACGCGGAAGAAGCGTTTTTCCATCTCGAACCAGTGGCCGGGTCCGACATAGGTTCCATGGTTCTCCAGCAGGTTCGCATAGAACCGGTCGAGGTCGAAGCCGGGTTCGATATCGAGGCGCGGGAAGCCGACGACACCGCCTTCGGGCCTGATCCAGTCGACCAGCGGTTCGCGGTCGATCCAGGCCTGGACGATGTCGCGGCGCTTGGCCATTTCGGGCAGCAGTGTCGCCAGGAAGGCATCCCGGCGCTCGAGCATGCCGCGGGCAATGCCTTCGTCGATGACGCTGCCGCAGATGCCGATCTGTTCCTTTGCGGCGAGGAATTTTTCCTGAAGCACCGCATCCCTGGTGATCAGCCAGCCGATGCGGATGCCGGGAATGCCGAAGGCCTTGGACAATGACGAGACGCTGATCGCCTTTGGGCTCAGTGAGGCAGCCGTCGGCAGCCGCCTGCCGTAGGAGAGGTCGCGATAGGTCTCGTCGACCAGCAGATGGCAGCCGCGAGCCTCGGCAAGCGCCACCAGCGCATCGAGCTCGGCTCGGCTCATCATCGTGCCGGTCGGGTTGTGCGGGCAGGTGACGCTGATCAGCTTCGTGTCCGGCCGAATCGCGGCCTTGACGCGTTCGACGTCGATGGCGAAGCCTTCCTCGAATGCCAGGTCGACAAAGCTGATGGCGCAGCCGATCGCCCTTGGGGTTTCGATGTTGGTGGCGTAGTTGGGCCGGATGACGACGAGATGGTCGTTGGCCGACAAAAGCGAGGTCGAGATGATGAACAGTGCGCCGGCGGCACCGGCGGTGACCAGCACATCATCCGGCGAAATGCCGGCATCCTGCGCCGATATCAGTGCACGCAACTGCTTGTCGCCGCGATGCTCGCCATAGAAAAGCGTGAGATCGGGCAGCGACAGGCCGATGTCGGAGAGCTTCTGGTCGGCGATCGAGCTTTCGGAAAGATTAAAGCGGATACGGTCGTAGCCGTATTCTTCCGGTGCCTCTTTCTCGATCCCCATCCTGGTGTAGTTCATGGCTCACTCCCCAAGAGCAGTTCACCGTTTCACGGAAACGGCGACCCGCTCTAACTCCTTGTTTTTTTACGCAATTCCGGACGGAAAACCGTTTCACACTTTTCCTGGAATTGCTCTAGGAACCCGGCCACCTATCCAAGCCATAAAAATAGGAAGCCGGCCAAGGCGGATTCGCCGGCAGGCTTCTGTTCCAGTCGTCCTAACTGTTGGCTCAGGACTGAATGTTCAGGCCGAGGCCTTGGCCTTCCTGCCCTTGGCGGGCGCCTTGACGGGGGCGGCCTTGCGGCCGAGGCCGATCGACTTCGCCAGCAGCGAACGCGAGGCCGCGTAGTTGGGAGCGACCATCGGATAGTCCGACGGCAAGCCCCATTTGGCGCGATAGGCGTCCGGCGTCAGGCCGAAATGTACACCGATGTGACGCTTCAGCGATTTGAACTTCTTGCCGTCTTCGAGGCAGATGATGAAATCGGGCGTCACCGACTTCTTGGGATTGACCGCCGGGACCAGCGGGGCAGCCACCGGGACCGCAGGCTTGCCGAGCCCGCTTATCGAGGCGCTGACGCTGGCGATGAGGTCGGCCAGGCCGGAGGCAGGCAAGCGGTTCTTCTCGACGTAAGCGGACACGATGTGGGCGGTCAGCTCGAGCAGATCGATGTCTTTACGGGCACTGTTGCTATCGTCGGTCACTCTATTTCTCCGTCTACAGCGAATGACCTGAAAATCGGATTCGACTTCCGGAAAGGATCATGCGCGAAATCAAAATGCTATGGCGTCCTTCGTGCGTCCACGGGACGAATTGGCGTTGTTGTAGCGCGGAATTCCTAGTCGGCAAATCTGCGTATTGCAACGACTTGATGGCAGGTCACACGTTATTTTGAACAACTATATTAAACAATAACAGTATCAGACTATCAGCGCCTTGTCGCGCCACAAACGAAACCCGCCTTCGAAGGCGCGTGTGTTGTCGCCGCGCCTGGAGTCGGCGGGCAATTCATCGAGCTTGTCGACGTTGCCGCCGCCAATGACGACATAGTCAGGCTGCATGGCGGCACGGAGCCGGTCGACGACGTCGAAGACGTATTTGCGCCATTTCTTCTTGCCGCGCTTTTCCAGGCCGCGTTCGCCGACATAATCCTCGAAGCTCTTGCCCTTCTTGTAGGGCAGATGCGCGAGTTCCATCGGTTGGGCGACGTTGTCGGCAATCATCGCCGCACCGAGCCCGGTGCCGAGCCCGAGGAACAGCATGCGCCCGCCCTCGTAGCTGCCGATGGCCTGCATCAGCGCGTCATTGACCACTTTCACCGGTTTGCCGAACGCGCCCGCAAAGTCGAATCCAGCCCAGCCCTTGCCGAGATTGGCGGGGTCGGCGAGCGGCCTGTTGTGGTTGACCGGACCGGGATAGCCCATCGAGACGACGTCGTAGGACAGGCCTTCGGCGAGCTTCTTCACGGTATCGATCATCTGTTGCGGCGTCAGCCCCGGCCCCGAATCGGCGCGGCGCTCCGCGCCGCCGGCGCTGGTGAGGATCTTGACGTGCGAGCCGCCGATGTCGATCGTGAGCACGATCTTTTCAGTATCCGGCGTCTCGGTGCCCGATGCTGGTTGCTTCACTGCCTTGGCCATCGCGTGGTTCCTCTCACTTCACCGGATCGATCCAGCCATTGGGTGGCCCGAACCCGGCCATGACGTCCGCCGGTCCCCATGTCAGCGGCTCGTAGAGGTGCGGCGGCGTGGTGTCGCCAAGCACCGGGCCGACGATGCGCCAGGCCAGTTCGCTGGCGTCCTGGCGGGTGAACAGCTGGCCGTTGCCGTTCATGGCGTCGCCTATCAAGCGCTCATAGGGCGGCATGTCGCCCTTCGAGTCGTCGAGCGCCGTCAGTTCGACCTGCTCGCCGATCATGTCGTCGCCCGGCGCCTTGCGCTGTGCTCCGATGGCGATCACCACCTGTGGGTCGATGCGGAAGCGGACGTAGTTCTGGTCGGCGGGCTTGATCGGATCGAAGACATCGAGCGGCGGCCGCTTCAGCCGCACCACCACTTCGGTGACATGCACCGGCATGTTCTTGCCGGCGCGGATGAAAAACGGCACGTCCTGCCAGCGCCAGGTGTCGACGAAGAAACGCACCGCCGCGAAGGTCTCGACGGGCGAGTTCGGCGCCACGCCGGGTTCAGTGAGATAGCCGGTGAACTGGCCGCGCACGACATCGTCTTTGGTCAGCGTCCTGATCGCGCGCAGCACCTGCACCTTCTCGTCGATCAGATCGTCGGCGGAGCGGCCGACAGGCGGCTCCATGGCAAGCAGCAACAGGATGTTGAGCAGATGGTTCTCGATGACGTCCCTGATGCAGCCGACATCGTCATAGAAGCGGCCACGTCCCTCGACGCCGAAATCCTCGGCCATGGTGATCTGCACGCTCTCGACGTAATTGCGGTTCCAGATCGGCTCGAGGAGGGAATTGGCGAAGCGGAAATAGAGCAGGTTCTGGATCGCTTCCTTGCCCAGGTAGTGGTCGATGCGGAAGATCGACTGCTCGTCGAACACCAGATGCAGGACCCGGTTCAGCCAGCGCGCCGATTGCAGATCGTGACCGAAGGGCTTTTCCACCATCAGCCGCGCGCCATGCGCCGTGCCCGACTGCTCCAGCCCCTGGACGACGGTCTCGAACATGGTCGGCGGCACCGCCATGTAATGCAGCGGTCGCTGTGCGGTGCCGAGCGCGCTCTTCAGTTTCTCGAACGTCGCTCCGTCACGGTAGTCGCCGCTGACGTAGCGCAGCAGCGAGGCGAATTTGGCGAACGCTTTTTCGTCGATCTTGCCGAGCGCATTGACGATGCCGTCACGCGCGCGCGCCTGCAGTTGCTTGAGGTCCCAGGCATCGAAGGCGACGCCGATCACCGGTTCGGTAAGCGTGCCCTTGGCGACCATCTGGTAAAGGGCTGGAAATATCTTCTTGTGGGCGAGGTCGCCGGTTGCCCCGAAGAGCACCAGCGTGTCGGACCGTTCCTGGCTCATGCGCGTGTCTCCCCCGCTGTCCTCACTTGCCGGCCTTCGGCTTCTCGACATGGCCGCCAAAGGCATAGCGCATGGCGGAGAGCAGCTTGTCGGCGAATTCGGATTCGCCCTGCGAGGAGAAGCGGTCGAACAGCGCCGAGGACAGCACCGGAGCCGGCACGCCGGTGTCGATGGCCGCCTTCAGCGTCCAGCGGCCTTCGCCGGAATCCGAAACGCGGCCGCCGAAATTCACCAGGCCCGGATCGCTTTTCAAGGCGCCGGCCGTCAGGTCAAGCAGCCAGGAGCCGATAACGCTGCCATGCCGCCAGACCTCGGCCACCTGGGGAAGGTCGATGTCGAACTGATAGTATTGCGGGTTTTCCAGCGGGCTGGTCTCGGCGTCCGCCGTCCGTTGCCGCTTGCCTGCATTGGCCGATTTCAGGATGTTCATGCCTTCGGCATAGGCGGCCATGACGCCATACTCGATGCCGTTGTGCACCATCTTGACGAAGTGGCCGGCGCCGCTCGGTCCGCAATGCAGGTAGCCGAAGGGCGCGGTCCCGGCATCCCTGGACGGATTGGAGCCGGCATCGGCGCCCGGCGCCAGCGTGGCGAAGATCGAATCGAGGTGCTGCACCGCCACGTCGGGACCGCCGATCATCAGGCAGTAGCCACGCTCCAGGCCCCAGACGCCGCCGCTGGTGCCGACATCGACAAGATGGATGCCCTTGCCGGCCAGTTTCGCGGCCTGGTCGACGGCGTCGTGATAATAGGAATTGCCGCCGTCGATGACGATGTCGCCGGGCTCCATCAGGGCCGCCACCTGGTCGATGATCCTGCCGGTGATCGCCGCCGGCAGCATCAGCCACACACAGCGCGGCTTGGCCAGCTTGCCGATGAATTCTTCCATCGAGGCCGCCCCTGACGCGCCGTCGGTCACCAGGGCCGCGACGCTGGCCGGGTTGATGTCGTAGACGACGCATTCGTGGCCGTCGCGCATCAGGCGCCGGACCATGTTGGCGCCCATCCGGCCCAGTCCCATCATTCCGATCTGCATGGTTTCGTCCCTGTTTTCTAGGAGATTTGCGGGGTTATCGAGGGAAGGTCTGCTGGCTGTCCTGGTCGCCTGAGATGACGGAGAAGTCGACATTCTCCCAATCGCCGGCCCCGGGCCAGAAAAAAGTGAAGGTCAGCGTGCTTCCCTTGGGAAGGCCAGAGACGGGCAGATCGGCAAGATGGATGCCGAAATCGTTTTCTACCGTCTGGCTGTCGTGGGCGGTCGCCCAGTTGTCGGTGCTCCAATGGACTGTAGCCGGGGCCAACAGTTCGAAGCGCAGCGTCTTGCCGGCCGGGACCGTGCGGATCTTGTTGTTGAACCGCCATGTTCTGAACGGCGATACGGTCTTGTCCTCGATATAGCGCTTGACGCCTTGCGGGGGCATGTCGAAGACCGCGCCGTCGCGCAGCGAGCGCAACAGCTTGATATGCTCCGAATGCGCCCAGACCAGCGGCATGGCGCTGCCCGAGGGGCGGCCGTGCAGCAGTTCGCGCTCCGGCCTATCGGCGCCGTCCCAGACCTGCTCCGGCAACAGGCCGCCCGGTCCGGCCGAGCCTTCCAGCGCTGCCAGCAGGCTGGCTGCCTTTTCCCTGCGCCCGGCCGCCAGCTCATAGTGGGCGCGTTCGCCGGCCAGCAGCGGCCAGGGGCGACCCTGGCCGGTGCCGTCGAAAGGTGCGCCATCTTCATGCTCGCCATAGCCGTCGCCGTTGTAGCGGTACCAGAGCGGCCCTTGCGGCAGATCGCAGCGCAATTGCGCGTCGATGACCTTGACCGTGTCTGTCATGCGCGGGTCGTCGGCCGCCCGCAGACCGAAGCGGACAAGTGCAAGCGCATCCGGACTGACGATTTGCTCGGCCGGCCGGTCGGTGTCGCCGGGCGGCCGGTTCTTGATCGGGACATAGCCGTCCTTCGGCGAACCGGCCGAGGCGCTGTCGGGCGGCGCGATGCGGACATAGTAGCCGTCGACGCCGACTTGACCGCAGATCGCCGTGCCGGTGACGTAGGTCCAGCGCTCGACCTGGTCGTTCCAGACGTCTGATGTCTCGCGCAGATAGGTCGCCCCGTCCGGCTTGCCACAGGCGTCGAGCAGGTCGGCTGCGGCAAGCAGTGCGGCGATTTCGACGGCGAGCGTGAACGGGCTGTAGCCGGCATCCTCTTCCCAGCGGTCCTCGCCGGTGACCGGCCCGTTGCGCACGACGAACCCGGCGGCGCGCTCGATCATCGGCAGAAAGACTGCGAGCCTGGCGTGCGGCAAATGGCCGGCGCGGTGCAAAGCTTCGGCCAGCAGCAGCGGAAAGGCGCATTCGTCCATCTGGATGCCGGGCCAATAGGCCGATCCGTCGAGCCAGGCGTTCTGCGGCCAGTGGCCGTCCGGCTGCTGGATGGAGCCGAGATAGTCGAGGATTTGCAACGCCGAGGCGGCGTCGCCGGCAGCAAGAAAGCCGCCGGCCGTCTCGACCAGATCGCGCGGCCAGACCAGATGGTAGCCGCCGAGGTCGTCGTCGCCCTTGTCGAAGCCCCACGGGATCGACAGGCTGGCGACCGCGGCGCCCGGTGTGGCGATCGACCGGTGCGTCGCCAGTACCGCCGTCGAGACGCGATAGAAGTTGATCCCGGGCACCGCGTGCCGGTCGAGCGGCAGCAGGCCCTTTTGCCAGTTGCGCCAGTTCTGGAGGTAGGATTTCGCCGCGGGTTCAAAACCCTGCTTCAGGCTGGCGAAAGCATGTTCCGCGGCCTCCTCGGGCGTCGCGCCAAATCCCAGCGCCAGCAAAGCCTTGGTCCTGGCCGCGGAAAAGCCGATCTCGCCGGTCAGCGCGACATTGCCGTCCTCGGCCCGCTGGTACGCAGCATCGAGCTCACCTGTGTTGTGCAGTTGCTGCCAACCGTCGGAAAAACCGACATAGCCGGCCGAGCCGGTCCGCCAGGGCAGCGACGAGGCCAGCGCCAGGCAGGAGCCGCGCCCCGAGGCGAACAGCACGGGCTTTCCCTCGTGCTCGCCGACCCAGGCGGTGTTGCCCATGCCGGCATTGACCAGATGCGGCGCCAGAAGCGCGTAGACGCGATAATCGTCAGCGACGCCCCTCAGCGCCGTGAAGGTGATTTCCTGCAGCAGCGCCGGGCGCGCCGGATCGGCGAGGATGCGCTTTTCGATCCGCCAGGCGCCGTCGTTCGCCGTGTTGACCAGCCGGTAGGCGGGTACGCCGTCCTCGAACGGTTCGATGCTGTGCGTGGCAGCGCGCTTCTCTTCCGAGAAATAGCCGGCGGCGCCGGTGACGATGAGGCCGAGGTCGCGGGTGCAGGCACTGTCGACGCGCGGATAGTAGATTTCGTTGAGCATGCCGTGGCTGATCGTGAACCAGATCCGGCCGGCCGGCGAAAGCGACGTTCCGACGCCGCTCTTGGCGCTTGACGTCCAGCGCGCCGGAATTCCCGGGGCGCCCGGAGCAACGTTTTGCGTCACTGGCATTCTGTTTCGGTCTCCTGGCCTCCTCCCTAGACCAGGACGCGAACCCTTTACAATCATTGCACCGCAAGTTGATCGGCGCCGACGGCAGGGCAACGAACTAGGGCTAACGGGTTTCTTCGGAGCTTTCGTCTGCGCTGACGGAGCAGCAAATGAAAAACCCGCCAGTGCGGCGGGTCACCGGCGCAAATCAGCACCATGGACGAAAATGTACCATAGCTGAGCTCACCGAGTCAAGAAAAAATTCCTATGACCAAAGGCACCGTCGTTGACAGCGGCGGCGGCATGCGTCCACTATTTCCCGGCACGGGAGGATCGTGAAAGCAATGGCGGAAGTGTCCCTGGTCCTGATCGACCGGCTGCTGGCGATATCGCGGGCGCTTGCCGGCCATATCGATCCCGGCACGGCGTTCCGCGCGACAGCCATCGAGATCGGCTCGCTCATCCCGCACGACCACATGGATCTGGCGGTGCTGTCGCATGATGGGCGCCGGCACGCCTGTTACGAAGCCGGCTTCCACACCAGCTGGAGCGAGCTTGCCCAGCATCCGCTGCCGACCGAAGTCAGCCCGATCCGCTCGGTGCTGTGGGGCGAAGTCCCCTATCTGCTCGCCGACGACGCGCTGAGCGACGAGCGGTTCCATTTCGCCACCGCTATCGATGGTCCGATCTTCGCCGCCAGGCTGCGCAGCCGCATCGTCGTGCCGCTCAGGGCGCGCGGCGGCATCATCGGCGCGCTCAACATCAGCCGGCACGAGGTCGACTGCTACACGCTTGCCGACGTCGCGGTCGCGCAGCAATGCGCCGACCTGATCGCGCCCTACATCTTCGCGCTGATCCAGACCGAGGAGGCGCGCCGCGCCATGCTGGCCGAGAGCGAGGCGCGAAATCGCGTCGAGCTGCTGCGCGTCGGCGCCTCGCAATTGACCGAAGGCATGGAGCGCGAACGCCGGCGCATGGCCATGGACCTGCACGACCAGACGCTTGCCGATCTCGCCCGCATCGCGCGCCAGCTCTCGGCACTTCGCGGCCAGGGCGTGGCGCGGGCAGCACAGCTTGCCGATCTCGAGAAGGAGGTCGCCGGCTGCCTGACGGAACTGCGCCACATCGTCGACGACATCCGGCCGAGCGTGCTTGAACTGTTCGGCCTGCGCGATGCGGTCGAGGCGCATCTCAACCGCAGCGTCGCCAGGGCCAAGCCGCCGATCGCCGTGCGCATCGCCGACACCAGCGACGGCGGCGCCGACAGCCTGTCGGAGCCAGTGCGGACCGCGCTCTACCGGATCGTGCAGGAAGCGATCAACAATGCCGTTCGCCATGCCGCGCCGCACCGCATCGACGTGCTGCTGGCGTCGACCGCGAGCGTGCTGCGGGTGATCGTGACGGATGACGGCCAGGGCTGCGGCGCCGTTGACCCGGCCGCGTATGGCGGCATCGGCCATATGCACACGCGGGCAGCCCTTATCGGGGCGCGGCTGCGCATCGGCCAGGCCGGCCGCAAGAACGGCGGCACCCGTGTCGTCGTCGAGATCGACCGCCAGCCATTACGGGAACTGGCGGCGGCTGCAACAATGCCTGGCGAACTCGCCGTATCGGAGGCCATGTGATGCTTGTGATGATCGCCGAGAATGACGGGCTGCACCGTAGCTTCGCGCGGCGGACGGTGGAGCAATTGTGGCCCGGTGACGTCGAGGTGATCGAAGCGAGCGACGGCGAGGACGCCATCAACCTGGCGACTGAGCGCGAGCCACTGCATGTCGTGCTCGATTTGCAGATGCCGAAGGCGACGGGAATCGAAGTTGCCAGGGCGATCTGGAACCGCCGCGCCGGCACGCACATCCTGTTCTGGTCGAATTTCGCCGACGAAGCCTATGTGCGCGGCGTGGCGCGCATCGTCCCGCCCGGCTCTGTCTACGGCTATGTGCTGAAATCGGCGACGGAGGAAGGCATGCGGTCCGCCCTGCGCGGGGTTTTCCGCGAAGGCCACTGCATCATCGACCGCGAGATCCGCGGCATCCAGCATCGCGTTCAGGACAAGTTCGAGGGCATCACCGACGGCGAATATGAAAGCCTGATCGACATCGCGCTCGGCCTGACCGACCGGGCGATCGCGGCACGTCGCGGCCTGTCGATCCGTGGTGCGCAGAGCCGCATCAAGCACTGCTACGACAAGCTCGGCATCGTGCCGGCGGAGGACGGCACCGGCGATGCTTCCGTGTTCAACTCGCGGACGCGGGCGATCTATCTCGCCATGGCGCGCGGCCTGATCAACATCGACGCACTGCGTCGCGAACAGGACCGGCTCGACGCCTGGCTGGCGGAGCACTGAAACAGCGGCGGCCACAAGCCGGAACATCGGAAGGTCCGGCGCATTGCTAGTGAACGCCAACTCAACGCCTGCGGATCCGAAGTGCGACCCTCATTTGCAGATTCATGGCACCTGGTGCGCGAAAGCGTCGTCGGTTTCATCGACGACAATGCGCTCAGCCATGGTGCGGCGATGGCCTTTTATGCCGCCACCTCGCTGGCGCCGATCTTGCTGATCGTGGTTGCGATTGCTGGTCTCGTCTTCGGCCACGATGCCGCACAATTGGCCTTGTCCGCGCAGATATCAGGGCTGATGGGACCGGAAAGCGCCGATCTCCTCAAGACTGCGCTGGAAAGTGCATCCGGCAGGCTGTACGGCACCTGGGCCGCGATCATAGGGCTGGTCACCTTGCTGGTAGCCGCTTCTGGCGTCTTCGGCGAAATGCAGCAGTCGTTGAACACAATCTGGAAGATCGAACCGCAAGGCAATTCCCTGTCGCGTCTGGTGAGGGCACGGGCCGCCAGTCTGGGGTTGGTGGCCGCACTCGGGTTCCTGTTGCTGGTCTCTCTCATCGCAAGCGCTGCGATTTCGGCACTGGGCGCTTTCATCAACGCCCATCTGCCGTTCGGAACGATCATACTCAGCGGGATCAACGGCGTCGTTTCGTTTGTGCTTATCGCCGTGATGTTTGCCGCCATTTACAAGGTTTTGCCCGATCGAACCCTGGAATGGCGCGATGTGGGAATCGGCGCTGTCGGAACCGCGGCCCTGTTCACATTGGGAAAATCGCTTATCGGCTGGTATATCGGCACCAGCGCGATTGCGTCGTCGTACGGCGCCGCCGGCGGACTGCTCGTGATTTTGCTCTGGGTTTACTACTCGTCGGAGATTTTCCTCCTCGGCGCCGAGTTCACGCGCGCCTATTCCGTTCGCCACGGCAGCCGGTCCGATCTGAAGAGGTTGGTTCACAGCCCTTTGTCCGTGCAGCACGGCTCAGCTCGAACACAACAGGAGTCCAATGCTGCTGGCGTGGTCGTGCTTGTGGCGGTGGCGTGCGCGAGCGCAACCTTGACCGCGCTTTTGCGAAGTGTTCGCCGGCCCTGATCTGACGTCGCCGGTATTCTACGCTCGATAGGCACGGGCGACTGTGCAAATGCACAGTCGCCCGTGCGCTTTGACCCGTATCGGCTCGTCGGGACCGCGCCTACGCTCTGCCCCAACAAGAAGACTGTATCGGGAAGCGCTCATGCCATTCGTCACCATGCGGAGTAGCACGGCTGTTCGCGCCGGGAGCCGATGATGTCGGTGCCGGCGCGTGCGCGCCATTCCGGTTTCGACGATGTCGTCGGCGATGCGCCGATCGAAACGCTGGCGAGCGGCTTCGGCTTCCTCGAAGGGCCGGTCTGGCATCCCTATGAGAAATGGCTGGTCTTCTCCGACATTCCGGAAAGCCGGATGTATCGCTGCAGTGCCGAGGGCGAGATCGAGCTGTTCCGCGAGCCGAGCCATAAGGCCAATGGCAACACGCTGGACCGCCAGGGGCGGCTGGTCACCTGCGAGCACGCAACGAGCCGCGTGACCCGCGCCGAGCCCAACGGCAGCGTGACCGTGCTGGCCACGCATCATCAGGGCAAGCAGCTCAACAGCCCGAACGATATCGTCGTTGCCACCGGCGGATCGATCTACTTCACCGATCCGGGCTATGGCCGGAGGGAGTTCTATGGCGTGCCACGCCCGCAGGAGCTGCCGTTCCAGGGCGTCTACCGCATCGATGGCGACGGCGCCCGGCTGACATTGCTGGCCGACGATTTCGGGCAGCCGAACGGGCTGTGCTTTTCGCTGGACGAGTCGCGGCTGTTCATCAACGACACCGAACGCGGGCACATCAGGGTGTTCGGCGTCGAAGCCAATGGCGACCTCAATGGCGGCGCGGTGTGGGCAGCAACCGAGGGCGACGGGCCGGGAGCGCCCGACGGCATGAAGATCGACAGCCGCGGCAATCTTTACTGCACCGGACCCGGCGGCATCCACATTTTCGACGCGTCGGGCACCATTCTTGGCGTCATCCGGACGCCCGAAGATTGCGCGAATTTCACCTTCGGCGACGACGATTTGCAAAGCCTCTACATTGCCGCGTCGACGTCGCTGTACCGGCTCAGGGTGCGCGTGCCGGGATTGAGACTGTTTTGAGCTCGCGACAATCCGTGCTCAAATCAGAGTTGGGAGTGAGGCCGGGTCAAAGCCGGTGGGAATACAGCAGTCAACACATCTGGGAGGATAACGACATGAAGAAACTGTTCGTTCTGGGCGCTCTGGCGGCAATGCTCGCTTCGGGCACGGCGCTGGCCGACACCAGTGGCAAGAAGATTGCTTTTTCCAACAATTATGCCGGCAATTCCTGGCGACAGGCGATGCTCGACAGCTATGGCATCGTCACCAAGAAGGCGGTCGCCGACAAGGTGGTCGGCGCGGCCGACATCTTCACCACCGCCGACAAGGAGGTGCCGACGCAAGCGGCGCAGGTGCAGAACCTGATCCTGCAGGGCTATGACGCCATCGTCATCAACGCTGCCTCGCCGGATGCGCTCAACGGCGCCATCAAGCAGGCCTGCGATGCCGGCATCACCGTCGTCTCCTTCGATGGCACCGTGACCGAGCCTTGCGCCTACCGCGTCGTCGTCGACTTCAAGGACATGGGCAAGCAGGAAGTCGAGCAGATGGCCAAGTTCCAGCCCAAGGGCGGCAATCTGCTTGAAATCCGCGGCCTTGCCGGCACCTCGATCGATGATGCCATCCATGCCGGCATCCTCGAAGGCGTCGCCGCCCATCCCGAGTTCAAGATCGTCGGTTCGGTGACCGGCGACTGGGACCAGACGACGGCGCAAAAGGCGGTGGCGACCATCCTGCCGTCGCTGCCCGACATCGTCGGCGTCGTCGATCAGGGCGGCGACGGTTACGGCGCCGCACAGGCCTTCGCCGCCGCCGGCAAGCCGCGCCCAACCATCATCATGGGCAACCGCCAGGACGAGTTGCAGTGGTGGAAGGAGCAGAAGGACAAGGACGGCTACCAGACCTGGTCGGCATCGATCGCGCCCGGCGTGTCATCGCTCGCCTTCTGGGTGGCGCAGCAGGTGCTCGACGGCCGCACCGATATTCCGCACGACCTGCTGGTGCCGTATCTGGCCTTCACGCAGGACGATTTCGAGGCCGAGCTGCCAAAGATCCCCAAGGGCGGCGTCGCCAGCCACGAATACACGCAGGAAGACGCGATCGCGGCCATCAAAGCCAACATCAAGTGAGTGTCGGCCAAGCGTTGCCGTCCGTATCGCCAAGCGAGTATCGTTGAGCATGCCCAGGGGTAACGCTGACATCATCAGACTGAACGGCGCCGAAAAGCATTTCGGCGCCGTTCGCGCGCTGGGTGGCGTGGATTTTCACGTCGGACCCGGCGAATGCGTCGGGCTCGTCGGCCACAATGGCGCCGGCAAATCGACGCTGATGCACATGGTGGCGGGCACGCTGGTGCCCGACAGCGGGCAGATCGGCGTGCATGGCGACACCGAGGACAACTACTCGGTGTCGCGCGCGCAGCAGCTCGGCATACGCTGCGTGTTTCAGGAACTGTCGCTGTGCCCCAATCTCAGCGTCGCCGAGAACACACGCATCAACCACGCTTCGCTGCGTGGCTTCGGCTGGCGGCGCAAGGCGGCCGAGCTGATCGCCGCCAAGCTCGACGAGATCTTTCCGGGTCATAGCATCTCGGCGTCGGACATTGTCGGCGACCTGTCGATCGGCCGTCGCCAGATGGTCGAAGTGGCGCGCGCCTTCACCGTCACCCAGGATCGTCTCGACCTCGTCATCCTCGACGAGCCGACATCGTCGCTCGACGCGCATACGGCGGGCCAGTTGCTGGCCTTCGTGCGCCGCTTCGTTGCCGGCGGCAAAAGCTGCATCCTGATCTCGCATGTGCTGGGGGAGGTGCTGCGCAACGCCGACCGCATCGTGGTGATGCGCGACGGCAAGGTGGTTGTCGCCGACGCCGCCACCGCCTTCGACCGTAACCGGCTGGTGACGGCGATGGGCGGCGCGGAAGCGCGCCAGAAGATCGCGGCGCAAATCGCTGCCGCCAAGCCCGCCGCCAGTCCGCTGAGGGTCCGGGCGCGGCCCGCCGCGCAGAAGGACGGCACCGACCTCGTCGCCTGCGCTGGGGAGATCATCGGCCTTGCCGGGCTGGCGGGCCACGGCCAGACCGATCTGCTGCTGGCGATCTTCCGCGGCGCCACGCGCGCCCGGGCCGGCATCGAGGTGACAGCGCCGGTGGCGCTGGTCGCCGGCGACCGCCAGTCGGACGGTATCTTTCCGGAATGGTCAATCGCCGAGAATATCGGCATCCGCTCGCTGGCGCGGCTGCGCAGCGGGCTGCTGATCTCGCCGCAGCGTGAGGCCGAGCTTGCTGCATTCTGGCAGAAGAAGATCGGCATCCGTACGCCTGATATGAACAACAACATTTTCTCGCTATCGGGCGGCAACCAGCAGAAGGCGCTGTTTGCGCGTGCGCTCGGCTCGGATGCACAGATCGTGCTGATGGACGACCCGATGCGCGGCGTCGACATCGGCACCAAGCTGGAGGTCTACGACCTCGTGCGCGAGGAGGCTGCCCGCGGCCGTACCTTCCTCTGGTACACCACGGAAACCGAAGAGCTCGACAATTGCGACCACATCTATGTCTTCAAGAACGGCCGCATCGTCGCCAATCTGCGTCGCGACGAGTTGACCGAAGAGAAGATCATCCAGTCCTCCTTCGGCGATGCGGCCTGAGATGACGGCGGCGACACTCGAAAACGGTCTCAAGGCGTCCGCGGCGCGCGGCAGCGCGGCACGCGCGCGCCTGCTGCGCGGATTGCTGCCGGCGCTGTCGCTGGCGTTGGTGCTCATCGCCATCGCCTGGCTCAACCCGCGCGCCATCAGCTATTTCGGCTTCAGCCTGATGCTGAACCTGGCGATCCCGATCGCGCTGGCGACGATCGCGCAGATGTTCGTCATCGCGGGCAACGAACTCGACCTGTCGATCGGCACCTTCGTCGGTTTCGTCGGCTGCGTCACCGCGACCTGGCTGAAGGACGCTCCGCTGATCGGCGTCGCCATACTGCTCGGCTCGATCGGCATCTATGCGCTGCTCGGGGCGCTGATCCATCTGCGCAATTTGCCGTCGATCGTGGTGACGCTCGGCATGAGCTTCGTCTGGCAGGGGCTGGCCATTCTCGTGCTGCCCAAGCCGGGCGGCAAGGCGCCGGACTGGCTGCTCGGGCTGATGGCGTTCAAGCCGCCTTTTGTGCCGTTCCCGATCATTGCGGCGCTGCTGATCGGCCTCATCGTCCATTTCGGCCTTATGCGCACCTCCTACGGCGTGATCTTGCGCGGCTCGGGCGGCAATCCGGCGGCGCTCGGTCGCGCCGGCTGGTCGCTGCTCCGAACCAAGATTGTGCTGTTTGCGCTCGCCGGCCTGTTCGGCGTGCTGTCCGGCATGGCGCTGATCGGTATCACCACCTCGGCCGACGCCAATATCGGCAATGGCTACACGCTGCTGGCGATCGCCGGCGTCATCCTCGGCGGCGGCGAATTCGTCGGCGGCCGGGTGTCGCCGATCGGTGCGGTGATCGGCGCGCTGACGCTGGCGCTGGCCGCCTCGCCGCTGCTCACCTTCATGCACATCCCGCCGGACTGGCAGGTGGCCGCCAACGGCGCCATCCTGATCATCGTGCTGGCGGCGCGCGTGCTGATCAGCCGCAAGGAGAGGTGAGCGATGACATCGGTGAGATCGCTGCTTACCAAACCCTGGATCTGGTCGTTCATTGGCGCCTTGCTGGTGTGGCTGGCGACGATCGCCTTCACCGGCGGTTATGGCGGGGGTGGCATGGTGACGGCAGCCCTTTCGCTGGCGGTATTCACCGTCATTGTCGGCGTCGGCCAGATGTTCGTCATCACGCTGGGACCAGGCAATGTCGACCTGTCGCTGCCGGCCAATATCGGCCTTGCCAGCGCCGTCGCGATGAAGGTGATGGACGGCAACGATTCCATGATCGCGGTCGGGCTTTTGGCGGCACTTGCCTGCGGGGCGGCGATTGGCGCCGCCAACTACCTGCTGATCTGGGCGCTGCGCATCCCGCCGATCATCGCCACGCTATCGGCCAGCTTCATCATCCAGTCGATCGACATCAGCTATGGCCGCGGGCTGCAGATCAAGCCGCCGCCGGGCTTCGCCGATTTTGCCAACTGGCAGGTGCTGGGCATTCCGGTGCTGGCGATCCTCACGGTATTGTTCACCGTCGGCGCGGCCATCGCGCTGCAGCGTATGATCTATGGCCGCTCGGTGCTGGCGATCGGCCAGAACATTCGCGCGGCGTGGCTGGCCGGTGTCAATGTCGGCCGCATCCGCTTCCTCACCTACACGCTGTCGGGCGCGCTCGGCGGCATCGACGGCGCGCTGCTCGCCGGCTATTTCCGCGGCGCCAATGTCGACATCGGCAACGAATATCTGCTGGCCTCGATCGCCGTCGTCGTCATCGGCGGCACGTCGGTCGCCGGCGGCAAGGCCAATGTCCCCGGCGTCTGGGGCGCGGCTTTGTTCCTGGTGCTGCTTTTGACCATGCTCAACACGTTTGGGGTGAGCGCCGGGGTGCGGTTGCTGCTGACGGGGCTGATCATCGTCGGGGTGATCACGGCGGCGGGCGGGCAGAAGGCGCTGCGGTAGCCTCCGCCTTCGTCGTCCCAGACACCTTCAAGGCCTGTAATCATTGTGCCAGGCCGACATCCGGTTCCCTTCGACGTTATGGCGCTGTAAATCCCGTTCGCGTGGCCACGGCCGCTGAATAATGCTGGGAGGTTTGCGTGTCCGATTTTGTGAAGGTCAGCCGCGACGGCGACGTTGCCGTCGTCACCATCGACAATCCGCCGGTCAACGCGCTGAGCTTCCATGTCCGCGAACCGCTGATGCAGGCGCTGGTCGAATTGCGCGACGATGCGTCGGTTGCCGCCATAGTCATTGCATGCGCCGGCCGGACGTTTGTCGCCGGCGCCGACATCACCGAGTTCGGCAAGCCGATGCAGCAGCCCGAACTGCGCGCCATCGTGGCGACGCTGGAAACCATCGCCAAGCCGACGGTCGCAGCCATCCACGGCACCGCGCTCGGCGGCGGGCTGGAGCTGGCGCTGGGCTGCCATTTCCGTGTTGCCGATGCCGGCGCCAAGCTCGGCCTGCCGGAAGTCAAACTCGGCCTGCTGCCGGGTGGCGGTGGCACGGTACGGCTGCCGCGCCTTGTCGGCGCGGTGAAGGCGTTGAAGATGATCGTCTCAGGTGCGCCGATCGGCGCGACCGAGGCGCACGCCGCCGGTCTCGTCGATGCCGTCTTCGAAGGCGATCTGACCACGCATGCCGTGAACTTCGCTGGGGAAATCGCCCGCAAGGGTGGTCCCTTCACGCCGGTGCGCGATCGCAATGATGGTCTCAAGCAGACTGATCTCGCGGCGTTCGACGCCGGGGCTGCGGATCTTGCCAGGAAAGCGCGCGGCCTCGAGGCGCCGATCGCTTGTGCGCAGTCGGTGCGCAATGCCGTCACGCTGCCGTTCGATGCGGCACTGGCGGCAGAGCGTGCGCTGTTCGTCAAGCTGGTCGCCAGCGACCAATCGCGGGCGCAGCGCCATCTGTTCTTCGCCGAACGTGAGGCGACAAAGCTTCCAGGAAAAGACGTCGTCAAGCGCAGGATCGCCCGCGTCGGCGTCATCGGTGCCGGTACGATGGGCGGCGGCATTGCCATGGCCTTCGCCAATGGCGGATATCCCGTGACCTTGCTGGAAACCAGCCGTGAGGCATTGCAGCGTGGCTTGGCGACCATCGACAGGAACTACTCGGTTTCCGTCACGCGCGGTTCGCTCAGCGACGACGCCAAGCGGGAGCGGCTCGCCCAGTTCAAGGGCTCCACCGACTATGCCGATCTCGCCGATTGCGACCTGATCGTCGAGGCGGTGTTCGAGGACATGGCGGTCAAGAAGGAAGTGTTCGGCAAGCTCGAAGCCGTGGCGAAGCCCGGCGCGATCCTGGCCACCAACACCTCCTATCTCGACATCAACGAAATCGCTGCCTCGACCTCGCGGCCGCAGGATGTGCTCGGCCTGCATTTCTTTTCGCCGGCCAATGTCATGAAGCTCTTGGAGATCGTGCGCGCCGAGAAGACCGCGCCCGATGCGCTGGCGACATCAGTCGACCTGGCGAGGCGGATCGGCAAGGTGGCCGTCGTGGTCGGCGTCTGCCACGGCTTCGTCGGCAACCGCATGCTTGCCGCGCGGGGCTCGGAATCGGAAGCGCTTCTTCTGGAAGGCGCAACGCCCAGCCAGATCGACCAGGTGTTCACCGATTTCGGCTGGCCGATGGGGCCGTTCCAAATGGGCGATCTCGCCGGTCTCGATATTGGCTGGCGCAACCGCAAGGCACGCGGCCAGAAAGCCGTGATCGCCGACACGCTGTGCGAACAAGGACGTTTCGGCCAGAAGACCGGCCGGGGTTTTTACCTCTATGAGGCTGGCGCGCGCACGCCAGTGCCGGATCCCGAGGTTGAAGCGCTGATCCGCGACAAGGCCGCCGAGAAGGGTATCGCACCGCGTGCGATCAGTGCGGAGGAAATCGTAGAGCGCACGCTTTACCCCCTGATCAACGAGGGCGCCAAGATCCTGGAGGAAGGCATAGCGGCCCGTGCGTCCGACATCGATGTCGTCTGGGTCAATGGCTACGGCTTTCCCATCGGCAAGGGCGGACCGATGTTCTGGGTTGGCCTTGAAGGTCCGGCCAGGATCATCGAGCGGCTCGAATACTGGCATCAACGGACGGGCAAGGATGTGTTCAAGCCGGCGCCGTTGCTGAAGCGGATGGCCGAGACCGGGTCGTGGGAAGCCGGCGGTTAGAGAGCCTACCGGATCCGTGCATCGATGATCTCGACGAAGCGCGCGAACAGGCCGGCCTGCGACTTGATCTTGAGCTTGCGGTAGATGTTGCGGCGATGGACTTTCACGGTTCCCGGCACGATGCGCATGGCGCGGGCGATCGACTCCGTCGAATGCCCCTGCAACACCAGGTCGACGACATGCTTTTCGCGCGGCGTCAGCGACAGGCTCTGCCAGATATGGGCGCGGTCGAATTCGTTGACCATAGCGGCCGTCTCGTCCTGCTTCGCTTCCGCCGTTTCGTCGGCCGGAAGAGCAGGCCAGCGCAACCTGATGAAGCTGATCACCGCGGGAGCCATGTCGCGCAGCAATCTGGCATCGGCGGTGCCGAAAGGGCCTGAAGCGCGCAGCCGCATCAGCGACAACACCAGCGCATCCTTGCCCGGCAGCGGCACGAAGAAGCCGACCTCCTCGGCCAGCCTGGTCTGGCTGTAATAGGAGCGGAAATACTCGCTGGCATAGAAACGGTCCGGCGCCAGCTCGCGCATGCGCCAGAACCCTTCCTTGCGCTCGACCGCAGCGTGATGGAACGGATCGAGCAGATACGGCCCTTCCTGATAGAGCGCGACGAACACATGGCTCTCGGTGGGCGAGAAGGTCTCGAACAGCAGCGGCGGGCGCGAGGCGCCGCGATAGCCGAAGATCACGCAGTGGTCGAATCTAACGTGCTGCCGCAGCCACTCGACCAGCGCCTGGCCAAAGAGATCGCCGCTGGTCTCCCGCGTCGTCGCGACGAGCGTGGCGAGCCGGCTGTATTCGTCGCTGCGGGACAATGCATACCCCCTTAAACGAGAAAATAGATCAGATATACCACCTGAGAGGTATATACTAGCCGCCATTGGCTCTGGTAGCGTTCCGATATTGCCCTGTTGCTGGAGCCATCAGCCTTGACCGCAGTGCCCGACATCGAATTTCGCGGCGTCACCAAGCGCTATGGCGCGGTGACCGCGGTCAGCGGCATCGATCTCGCTGTCCCGCCCTCCGCCTTTGTCGCGCTGCTCGGTCCCTCCGGCTGCGGCAAGACCACCTGCCTGCGCATGATCGGCGGCTTCGAACAGCCGAGCGAAGGCCAGGTGTTCATTCGCGGCCAGGACATGGCCGGCACGCCGCCCTACCGGCGGCCGGTCAACATGGTGTTCCAGCAATACGCGCTGTTTCCGCATCTCGATGTCGAGGACAATGTCGCCTATGGGCTGCGCCAGGCGCGGCCAAGGCTGTCTTCGCGCGAGATCGCCTCAAGGGCGGGCGAGGCGCTCGAAATGGTGCGGCTCGCCGGCTATGGCCGCCGCAAGATCCACGAACTGTCGGGCGGCCAGCAGCAGCGTGTGGCGCTTGCCCGCGCCCTGGTCAACAAGCCGGCGGTGCTCTTGCTCGATGAGCCGCTGGCGGCGCTCGACAAGAAGCTGCGCACCGACATGCAGATCGAGCTGCAGAACCTGCAGCGCGAGATCGGCATCACCTTCGTGCTGGTCACGCACGACCAGGAGGAAGCGCTGTCGATGAGCGATTTCGTCTGCGTCATGAATGGCGGTCGCATCGTCCAGCTCGGGCAGCCGAGCGAGATCTATGACGAACCGGCCGACCTGTTTGTTGCCGATTTCGTCGGCAAGACCAATCTCTTGAGCGGTACTGTCGCCGGGCATTCGGGCGATCTGGTGGAGGTGGCGCTTGCCGACGGCACCGTCATTGCGGCGCGCAAACGGACCGCTTTGCAGCAGGGCGAGGTCGTTTCGGTCAGCCTGCGTCCTGAATCGCTCAGTCTCGGCGCCCAGGCAAGCGGCCCATTCAAGGGCATCGTCCGCAACCGGATATTCCTGGGCTCGACGGCGGAATACGCGATCGAGGTCAAGGGCATCGGAACGCTGCTGGCCAAAGCCGATCACCTGATCGGTCACGGCAACCTCTTCAAGCCGGGTGAACCCGTCGCCATCGGCTTTGCCTCCGGAACGCCGCTGGCGTTTGCGGAGACCAAGAACAACGGGGCCAACCAGAGGGTAGATAAACATGTCGAAATCATATCGTGACGGACTGCCGATAAGCCCTGAGAATTTCGTCGACCAGCTGATGCGTTTGAAGCGCGGCTCGATCGGCCGCCGCGACTTCCTCGGCCTCACCGGCCTTGGCATTGCCACGGCGGTGATGGCGCGCGAGATCGGCATCATGCCGACACCAGCCTTTGCCGCCGAAAGCCTTGGCGACCGCATGTCGATCGCCACCTGGCCGAACTATCACGACCCGGCGACCTTCGAGAACTTCAAGAAGGACACCGGCGTTGCCGTCGAGGTCAACGTGTTCGGCTCCAATGAGGAGATGCTGGCCAAGCTGCAGGCCGGGGCCTCGGGCTGGAGCCTGTTCGTGCCGACCAATTACACGATCTCGACCTACAAGAAGCTCGGCATCATCGAGCCGCTGGAGATGGCGAAGCTGCCGAATTTCGACGGCTCGCAAGAGGATCCGCGCTTCACCTCGGAGGGCACGATCGATGGGACGATCTACGCCGTGCCGAAGAACTGGGGCACCACCGGCTTTGCCGTCAACACCAAGAAGCTGACCAAGCCGATGACGAGCTGGAAGGAGTTCTGGGACACCGCCATGGCGGAAGGCGACAGCCGCACCATGGTGCATGACTACCAGCTGACCACGATCGGCAATGCGCTGAAATATTACGGCTACTCGTTCAATTCGCTCAAGCAGGACGAACTGGCCAAGGCGGAGGAGCTGCTGCTGAAGGTCAAGCCGCATCTGTTCGCGGTCTCCTCCGACTACCAGCCGGGGATGCGCGCCGGCGACGCGTGGATGACCATGTGCTGGACGAATGACGGCGCGCAGCTGCATCGCGACATTCCCGAGATCGCCTATGTGCTGGGCAAGGAAGGCGGCGAGATCTGGACCGATTTCTATGCCATTCCGAAAGACGCGCCGAACAAGCCCGCCGGTTACGCGCTGCTCAACTACCTGATGAATCCGCAGGTGGCGGTGAAGGAGCATTTGGCCAATGGTGCGCCGTCGACCGATGCGCGCGTCAACAAGCTGCTGCCCAAGGAGGTGCTCGACAACCCGATCCTCTATCCGGCAGCCGACCTGTTGACGCCGCTGGAATTCGGCGCGGCGGCAACGTTGACCGATCCGGGCCGCGCCGAATTGATGGCGCGCTTCAAGTCGGCCTGAGCGACGGCCTCAAATTCGACTCAGATAATTTGACCGGCGGGTTTATGCCCGCCGGCACCGGGGCAATCTTTCCATGCACGGCAGCCGTCTTCGCAGGAATTTTCTGACCGCCATGCTGCTCGGTCCGGCGACCGCGTGGCTGGTGGTGTTCCTGGTGCTGCCGTTCATCGCCATCGCCGTGTTCAGCGTCGGCGAACGCGCACCGGAAGGCGGCTATCAGGCCGCCTTTACGCTGGCGCAATATGCCAATCTTCCGGCGCGGGCGACCGCCTTCTGGAACACCATGGTGCTGGCGCCGGTGGGAGCGCTCGCCTGCCTTCTCGTCGCTTATCCCGTTGCCTACTATCTCGCCTTGCGCGCGCCGCAGCGCTGGCGGCTGATCCTGCTGGCGCTGGTCGTCATTCCGTTCTGGACCAGCCTGCTGATGCGGACCTATGCCTGGATGTACATTCTGGGCGGGCGCGGCATTCCGGCGCTGCTCGCCTTTGTCGGCATCGAGGATGTCAGGCTGATCAACACGCCGGGCGCGGTGCTGCTCGGCATCGTCTATGGCTACCTGCCGTTGATGATCCTGCCGATCTATGTCAGCCTCGAACGGCTTGACCGCAGGCTGCTGGAAGCCTCCGCCGATCTCGGCGCCACGCCACTATCGACTTTCCTGGGCGTGACCCTGAAACTGTCGTTGCCGGGCGTGATGACCGGCTTCTCGCTGGTCATGATCCTGCTGCTCGGCGAATATCTGATCCCGACGCTGCTTGGCGGCGGCAAGGTGTTCTTCATCGGCAATGCGCTGGTCGACCTGTTCCTGCAATCGCGCAACTGGCCGTTCGGATCGGCCATCGCCATCACGCTGGTGCTGGTCTCGGTGGAGGTGCTGATTGCCGCAAACCGCATTTCGACCCGAGTTTCGGGCGCGCGCCGGGTGGATCTGATCTGATGCGGGCTTTCGTCATTGCGGTGTTCGCTTTCCTCTATCTGCCGATCGCGCTGGTGGTGCTGTTTTCCTTCAACGCCGGCCACCATGCCAGCGAGTTCACCGGCTTTTCGGTGCAATGGTACGGCAAGGCACTGGCGAACCCGTTCCTGGTCGAAGCGCTGAAGAACAGCCTGTTCATCGCCACCACCAGCGCCTTGCTGGCGGCGCTGTGCGGCACCGCGGCGGCACTCGGCCTGGCGCGCGTCGGCGTGCGGACCCGCGCGGTCTTCGACGCACTTCTGGGCGCCGCGATCGTCGTTCCGGGCGTCGTGATCGGCATTTCGACTCTGGTCGCGCTCGTCCAATTGTTCACCGTGGTCAATCCGTTCCTCGCCTCGATCTGGCCGGACGACCAGCCGCCGCGGCTGGCGCTCGGCTACGGTTCGATCATCGCGGCGCACGGGCTGTTCTCGATGGCGCTGGTGACGATGATCGTCGGCACGCGGCTCGGCAGCCTCGACCGCAATCTGGTCGAGGCGTCGAGCGATCTCTACGCGACGCCGTTGACGACGTTCCGCTCGATCGTGCTGCCGCAGGTCATGCCGGCGGTCGTTGCCGGCTTCCTGCTCGCCTTCACCTTCTCCTTCGACGATTTCATCATCGCCTTCTTCGTCGCCGGCGCGCAGACGACGCTGCCGATCTATGTCTTCGCGTCGATCCGGCGCGGCGTGACGCCGGAGATCAACGCCATCGCGACGATCGTGCTCGTCGCTTCCGTGCTGCTCGTGGTGCTTGCCCAATGGCAGTTGCGCCAGCGCAAGCCGTCGAACTGAAAGCCGCATCATGATCCTCAAAGACCGCATCGCCGTGGTGACAGGCGCCGGCTCCGGCATCGGGCGCGCCGGCGCCATGATCATGGGCAGGGAAGGCGCGGTGGTCGTCATCGCCGACAGGGATCAGGCCGCCGGCGAAGCAACGGCTTCGGACATCCGCGCGGTCGGTGGCCAAGCCGAGGCGATCACGACCGATGTCGCTGATGATGCGGCGGTCGAACAGCTCATTGCCGGCACGCTCGACAGGCATGGGCGCATCGACATCCTGCACAATCACGCCGGCATCCAGATCGGCGGCACGCTGACCGAAGTGGAGGTCGGCGGCATGGATGCCTCGTGGCGGGTCAATGTGCGGGCGCAGTTCCTGGCGGCGAGACAGGTCATGCCCTCGATGATCGCGCAGGGCGGCGGGGTCATCCTCAACACCGCCTCCAATTCGGGCGTGTTCTACGACCGCGAGATGATCGCCTACGCAACCTCCAAACATGCGGTGGTGGCGATGACACGGCAGATGTCGCTCGACTATGCCCGTCACAATGTCCGCATTAACGCGCTCTGTCCGGGCTGGGTCGACACGCCGTTCAACGAACCGTTCATCGCCCAGATGGGCGGACGCGGGGCGATCGAAACCTATGTCCGCACCAAGATCCCGATGGGCCGCTGGGCCAGCGCCGATGAGATCGCCGAAGCGATCCTGTTCCTTGTCTCCGACCGTTCATCCTTCATGACCGGCCAGGCGCTGGTAATCGACGGCGGTGAAAGTATCGGCTGAGCCTTTTGCTTTCGCTATCAACTCCCCTGTTTTCAAAGCTTGTCCGATATACCACGCAAAGACTTTCACCCATGCCGCTGCTTGCCCGCAGGACTATAGTCCTGCCGGCATGGGACTTCAGTGCCATGGCCGTCCAAGAGCGTGAATTTGTGTTTGATATCAGTCGGTTAAGTTTCTGGCCGGGTGCCAGATCGCGTATTGAGACAGCATTTGTCTAAAGTTTACTCTGCACTATTAGCAATTCCTCATAGGACGGTCGCTTAGCGGTCGGGCCAGGGCGACGATTCCCGAGGAGATTACCATGACAAACCGGAAAACTCTGCTGGCGGCGCTTGCCGCATTGGCGCTCCTGGCATCTCCGGCGCTCGCCGGCAATGGGCACGGCGGTGGCGGTGGCAATGCCGGAGGCAACGGGCACGGCAACGGCGGTAGCAATGGCAACGGCGGCGGCAATGGCAAGAGCGGCGCTTCGCACGGCAAGTCGTCGTCGGCCCCCGGCCAGGTGGCCAAAGCGGACGACACCACGGTCGACAAGACCACCAAGGTCTCGTCCGTGCCCAAAGGCAAGAACATCCACGCCAAGCTTGGCCGGGTGAGCTCGCTGAAGCGCAACATCAATGCCTATATGAACTCGAAGAGCAAGAAATTCGCCGCCCTTCAGGCATTCGTGACGCAGTCCGCCAAAGCCAAGGTCGCTCAGGCCGCCGCCGACGCAGCACAGGCTAAGCTGGATGCGCTGACGTCCCTGACACCCGATCAGATTGCCGCGATGTCGCCCGAAGATCAGGCGGCCCTGCCTGGGAAGATAGCTGCTCTGCAGGCCGAGGTCGCTGCCGACAACGCTGCTGCTGCTGCGGCCGCGGTCGGCACCGATGATGCATCGCTCGACGCGGCATTGGCGGATATGGCCAACAAGCCCGTCGACGCCGCGGTCACGTCCTGGGCTCAAGACGTCCTTGCCGGCAAGATCGACCAGACGGCTGCCGCGATGCAGACGGAAACGACGCCGTAACGAACCGCCGCCGAAACGGTAGTGGTCAGTCAAAGAAGATGCCGCCGGGTTTCACTCGGCGGCATTGCCTTTTCCCGCTCATGGTCGGGCTGGCTATCCAGGGATAGCCACCGAGCTGGCGTCCAGGGATAGCCAGGCTCGAAACACTCAGACGTGCTTGCGGCCGCCGGTTTCGCGGAACCAGCTGTCGGGATAGGGATACCACCAGTCCTGGATCGCAGGCTTGTGGTCGATGATCACCATTTTGGAGCGGCGGAAGGCGTCGAGCCCCTGGCGTCCGAGCTCGCGGCCAAGGCCCGAGGCCTTCCAGCCGCCGAACGGCAGGGCATCGTTGTCGATCAGCGGGTTGTTGACCCAGACCATGCCGGCTTCGAGCCGTTCAGCCGCCTCGTGGGCTTCGGCCAGATTCGATGTGAACACCGAAGCGCCGAGCCCGAACGGGCTGTCATTGGCAAGCCGGATCGCCTCGTCGAAATCCCTGACCCGGCAGATGGCGGCGACGGGTCCAAAACACTCTTCGCGCACGATCGCCATATCAGGGGTGACGCCGGTCAGGATGGTCGGTTCGTAGAACCAGCCGATGTTGTGCGCCGGCGGGATGCGCCCGCCGGTCACCGCCTTGGCGCCATGGGCAATGGCGTCATCCACAAGGCGCATCACTTTGGTCCGCGCGCTTTCGCTGACCAGCGGGCCGATCTCGGTCTTGTCCATGCCGTTGCCGATGCGCAGCGCCCGCGTCCTTTCGGCGAACAGCGCGACGAAGCGGTCATGCACGGAATCGACGACGAAGAAGCGCTCGGCCGAAGTGCAGACCTGGCCGGTGAGGTGGAAGGCGGCGGTGACGCTGCCGGCCGCCGCGATCTCGAGCGGGGCATGCTCGCTTATGATCAGCGGGTCGCTGCCGCCGGCCTCGATGACGCACGGCTTCATGCGTTCGGCGCAGGCTACCGCCACCGCCTTGCCTGCGGCGACCGAGCCGGTGAAGGCAACGGCATGGGTGCGGTCGGAGGCGATCAGCGCCTGCGCTGTGGCCGCTCCGCCGGGCAGGCAGGAGACCAGCCCCTCTGGCAGCGAGCGGAACACGGTCATGTAGTCCAGCGTCGAGAGCGTCGTCGCCTCGGCCGGCTTGATGATGCAGGCATTGCCGGCGGCGAGCGATGCGGCGACCGTCCAGCACATCAGCAGGATCGGGAAATTGTAGGGCATGATGTGTACGGAGACGCCGTAAGGTTCGTAGCGCGCATACTGGAACGAACCGGCCTGCGTCGTGCCGGCGATCTTGCCGGCATCGTCGCGCGCCATCTCGGCATAGTAGCGGAAGATCGGCGCGCAATTGGCGATCTCGCCGATCGCTTCGGGGTAGGGTTTGCCCATCTCGCGCACCATCAGCTCGGCGCAACGCGTGAAGTCCGCCGCCTCGATGGCGTTGGCGACGGCATGCAGATGCTTGGCCCGGCTCTTGGCATCGAGCTTCTTCCAGGCGGCCTGCGCCTTCGTCGCGGCCGTGAGTGCGGTATCGATCTCGCCGTCTGTCGCAGCAGAGATAGCGCCGACGGTTTCCAGCGTCGCCGGATCGATCACCGGTTTTGCCGCGCCGGCCATCGACCGGTAGTCCGGATTGACGAAGAAGGTTGGCCGGTCAGGAGAGAAATCCATTTTGTCCTTCTCCATTTACGGAGCCTTTTTGAGAATTCGTCCTGCCGAGGCAGATGGCGTGGCTTTCGAGAACCGGAGCGCAGCGGACATTTAGTCCGTGAGCACCGGAAGCGCAGAAAGCCGCGTCAGGTGTCCGGCAGGGCAGAATTATCGAGAAGGCTCAGCGGATCATGTAGACCTTCTTGATTGTCTCATGGACGGTGCAGACGCCCTTCCAGTCCTGCGGGAAGAACGCTGCCGTATCCGGCTCGATCTCGATGACCTCGCCGGATTCATGCACATAGGTGCAGCGCCCTTCGAGGAAATGGCAGAACTCGTCGCGGGTGACATGGCAGTGCCATTTGCCCGGAGTGCAGACCCAAAGCCCGCATTCGGAGCGGCCTTCCGGCCCCTTGTACAGCAGCTTGCCCGAGGTATGGGATTGGCCCTCGATCATGGTCGGGATGACGCCCCAGTCGACGAGGTCGGTAATGGTAAGCGGGGATTTCATGATGGGGGTTGTCATATCGATTCCTTGGAAATGGGTGCTCAGCGGCACATGAAGGCCTTGGTCAGCGTTTGCGTGATGATGGAGATGCCGGTCCAGCCGGCGGGGAAGAATACCAGCGTGCCGGCCTCGACCGCGATCTCCTCGCCGTCGCCATGGACATAGCTGCCGCGTCCCGACAGGAAGTGGCAGAATTCGTCGGCGCCAAAGGTGACCTTGCGCGTGCCCGGCGTGCACGCCCACAGGCCGCATTCGCTCGATCCGTCCGGGTTCTGCGCCAGGATCTTGCCCGAAGCGCGCGGCGAACCGGCGAGCGTGTTGCTGCCCGCGCCCCAGTCTTCCAATTCCACGGCCGAAGCCTTCGGCCAGTGCGGTGTCGACATGTCATCAAGCTCCGTGGTCACGCCAGCATGTAGACGTTGCGCATCGTCTCATGCACGGTGCATTCGCCTCTCCAGCCGGCAGGGAACATGACCACGGTGCCGGTGGAGACTTCTATCACCTCACCGACATCCGACCGGTAGGTCGCGCGGCCGGCGACGAAATGGCACAATTCGTCGCGCGGGATACTGAGGCGCCAGCGGCCTGGCGTGCAGACCCAGATGCCGGATTCCGGCTGGTTGTTTGGCCCTTTGTGCACGAGCCTGCCGGTGGAGCGCGAAGCGCCGTCCAGCGCGTCAGGTTGGACGCCCCAGTCGACGAGGTCGGTTCGGGTGGTGGCCTGGTGGAGGTGTGGGGCGGAGGAGGTCATGAGCGTGCTCCATCATTTGGGCGCTCAATCCCGCCCCGTTTTCGCTCTACGAGGCCCCCCTCTGTCCTGCCGGACATCTCCCCCTCAAGGGGGGAGATTGGCAACTTTGGCTTCTGTGTCTCTTCTTCAGCGTTGAAAATTGGCGAAAGCCGCCGCGAAATCCAATCTCCCCCCTTGAGGGGGAGATGGCCGGCAGGCCAGAGGGGGGCGCCTGGGCTCCGCATCTCAATCACAGCAGCGTCTCCAACAACCCGGCCGCTTTCTCCGGCCCATTCTGCGCGTGCATCTGCGCCGATGTCTTCGCCAGCTTGGCTTTCATCGCCGGGTCGGTCAGGCAGGTCTCGATCTTGGCAACCAGCTCGGCATCGGTCCAGTCGTAGCGCGGCATGCCGAAGCCGTGGCCGGTTTCCTCGACGCGGGTGGCGTTGTCGTGGCCATCCCAGACATAGGGCATGATGATGGCCGGTTTGCCGAAATAGAGGCACTCGGTGAACGAGTTGTTGCCGCCATGGTGGATGACGGCATCGACCTGCGGGATCACCGAGGGCTGCGGAAACCAGCTGTCGACAATGACGTTACCGGGCACGTCCGTGTACTGGTCCTTGTAGCCGCCGACATTGACCAGAGCCCTGTAGCGCGTCTTGCCCAATGTCGCGATGATGCGCTTCAGCAGATCGACATCGCCGGCGCCCAGGCTGCCGAAGGAGACGTAGAGCAGCGGCCCGTCATTGTTCCTGGAGAAGGTCGGCACCGTGTACGGCTTTTCGTGCCGCACGCAGCCTTCGAGGTACTGGAATTTTGCCGGGTCGAGCGGATGGCGGCGCTTGAATTTTGCCGCTTCGGGGTAGAGCAGCAGGTTCAAATAGGGCGAGGCTTCGAAGAACTGGCCGATCGGATAGGGCGCCTCGTGGTTGGCGGTGAGAAAGCCGTTGAAGTCGTCATGGATCGGCTTGATCACCGCATTGAAGTGGTCGCGGTAGCGCTGGTGGCCGGCATGGTCGTTCTCGCCGCAGCCGGAGAGATGGGGCGGGATGTCCTCGTCCTCGATCTCGTTTTCCGAGCAGGAGATGACGCGCACCCACGGCTTGCCGTACTGCTTGATGGCCGGGAACAGGATGACGTTGTCGACGCAGATCACATCCGGCTTGATGGCTGAGAGAACGCGCGGCAGATCCTTCTGCGCCCATTTGGCGCTGTCGACGATCGCCGTCCAGCAATCCTTGACGTAGTTGTCGACCTGGTCGTAGGGCGATTTGCGGAAGTTCGGGATATGGCCGTTGATGAAATCCTCCCAGAATTTCGCCATCTGCTCGGGCGGCATCGGCTCCGACAGGTTCACCGGATGCGCCTCGAAGCCGTAGCCCTTGTAGACATCGACGAAGCCGGGGTCGGACAGGAACACCGCCTTGTGGCCGCGCGCTTCGACTGCCTGGGCGATACCGACGGAATTGAGCGCCGGGCCGTAGGCGGCTTCTGGAAAAAACGCGATCGTCTTCTGCGCCATCAGGCTTCTCCTGTCATTCTGCGAAAATTCTGACATCGGCGGCATCCCAGCCGAGTTCGACCTGGTCGCCCGACGAGACCGGCCGGCGGTCGGCGGCATCTGCGGTGACGCGCACCAGGAACGGCTTTGGCGACAGGGGCGTGCGGACATGCAGCTGCAGGTCCAGCCCCTGATAGGCCAGCGCCTCGACCGTGCCGGTGATGCGGTTGGCGGTTTCCGCCGATGGGAATAGCCGGATGCGCTCAGGGCGCACCGAAGCGACAGCGGATGCGCCGGGCGAGAGCGTTGCCGGAACCTTGCCTGATATGCGTGCGCCATTCGTGGCTACAACGCCATCGACGGCGGCTTGGCCCGGCACGAAATTCATCACGCCGATGAAGTCGGCGACGAAGCGATCGGCGGGGTGTTCGTAGATCGCGTGCGGCGTGTCGCATTGCAGCAATCTGCCGTCTTTCAGCACCGCCATGCGGTCGGCCATGACGAGCGATTCCTCCTGGTCATGGGTGACGATGACGAAGGTGATGCCGACCTCGTGCTGCAGGCGCTTCAATTCCAGCTGCATGGCGCCGCGCAGCTTCTTGTCGAGCGCGCCGAGCGGCTCGTCGAGCAGCAGCAGGCGAGGCCGCTTGACCAGCGCGCGGGCAAGCGCGACGCGCTGCTTCTGGCCGCCCGACAATTGCTCCGGCTTGCGGTCGGCGAAGGGGACGAGCTCGGTCGTCGCCAGGATGGCATCGACGCGGGAGCGGATTTCAGCTGTTGGCAAACGTTCCATCTCCAGGCCGTAGGAGACATTGGCGCGAACGCTCATATGCGGAAACAGCGCATAGGATTGGAACATCAGATTGACCGGCCGCTTGTTGGGCGGGGTTTTGGCGATGTCACGTCCGTCGAGCAGGATGCGCCCGTCATTGGGCGTCTCGAAACCGGCCAGCATGCGCAAGAGCGTGGTCTTGCCGCAGCCGGACGGGCCGAGCAAAGCGAAGAACTCGTTCTCGCGGATGTCGAGCGAGATGCCGTCGACGGCCATCACCCTGCCGAAATTCTTCGACACATGATCGATGGCCAGCAGAGTGCGGGGTTCGCTCATTGGCCGATGATCCCACGGTTGAGCCGCTGCGACAGGGTCAGCGCGGTGATCGAGACCGCCATGACGATGGTCGCCAGCGCGTTGATCTCCGGCGTGATGCCGAAGCGGATCATGGCGTAGATCTGCATCGGCAGCGTCGTCGAGGCGCGGCCGGCGCCAGCGGTGAAGAAGGCGATGATGAACTCGTCGACCGAGAGCGTGAAGGCGAGCAGCGCCCCTGCAATCACCGCCGGCGCGATGACCGGCAATGTCACCCGCCGGAAGGTGGTGAGCGCGGAGGCGCCGAGATCGGCGGAGGCCTCGACGATCGACCAGTCGAAACTCTTCAGCCGCGCGCGCACCACCGAGCAGACGAAGGCGAGGTTGAAGACGACATGGGCGAGGATGATGGTGTGCAGGCCCATGGTTAGATTGAGCATGGAGAAGAACGAGAGCAGCGCGATCGCCAGCACGATGTCGGGAATGATCATCGGTGCGAAAATCAGCGCTTCGAGGGCCTTGCCGTATTGCCGGCGCATCTCGATGCCGATCGCCAGCAGCGTGCCGAGCAGAGTGGCGATCGCGGTCGAGACCAGCGCCACGATCAGCGTGTTGAGGGCCGCGGACAGGATCGCCGAATTCGAGGCCAGCGAGACATACCATTTCAGGGAGAATCCCGACCATGCCGTCGGCAACCCGCCTTCGTTGAAGGACAGCGCCACCAGCACGGCGATCGGGATGTAGAGGAAAGCGAAGACCAGGCTGAGCACGAGCCAGAGCGTGCGCCGCGTGGCAGGGGAGCGCTCAGCCATCGGTGTCTCCGCCGGCTTGCGTGACGTGACCCGAGGCGCGATTGGCGGCCAGCGCTTGCGCCATCAGTACCAGAAGCATGATGGCAATCAGCGCCATCGCCAGTGCCGCCCCGAAAGGCCAGTCGTTGGCGGTCAGGAACTGGTCGTAGACGAGGTTGCCGATCATCTGGAAGCGGCCGCCGCCGAGCAGCGCGGGCGTGACGAAATTACCGATCGACAGCACGAAGACGAAGACCGCGCCGGCGGCGATGCCCGGTACGGTCAGCGGCAGGATGACACGACGGAACGTGGTGGCTGCCGAAGCGCCGAGATCACGCGAGGCCTCGGCGAGTTCCGGGTTGAGTCGCGACAGCGGCGCGTAGCAGGCGAGAATGACGAAGGGCAGGTAGTTATAGACCAGGCCGGCGATGACGGCGCCTTCGGTGTAGAGCATCGACGGCGGCTCGCCGGTGTAGCCGAACCAGCGCAGCAGCTGGGTAATCAGGCCTTCGCGGTTGAGCAGCACGATCCAGGCATAGGTGCGGATCAGATAGTTGGACCAGAACGGCAGCACGGCGAAGAACAGGAACACTGGCTGCCACCGGCGCGGTGCCGCCGATATCGCGTAGGCGGCAGCATAGCCGATCACCACCGCGATCAGGGTCGCGGTGCCGGCGATGCGCGCCGAATTGAGGAAGATGCCGGCATAGAGCGGGTCGAAGACCAGGCCGAAATTCTCCAGCGTGAAGGTGTATTCGATGCCGCCATAGATGCCACGCCGGAAGAAGGCGAGCGCCAGTACCAGCGCGCACGGCACCACCATCAAGGCCGCGAGCCAGGCCAGCGCCGGGGCCATCAGCAAGGAGGAACGAAGTCTGGTTGAGGACACGATTGGGTACCGCATTCAGCGGCCGACGGCGGAAACCCGCCGTCGGCCGTGGTCTCTGATGTGCCGCCGCTTACTGCGCAGCCTTGATCTCGCTGACGATCTTCGAATAGTCGCGCTGGGCGTCGCCGACGTCACGCAACTGCTCGAATTTGACGAGATCGGCCACCGGCATCGCCATGTTGGGGAATTTTGCCAGAAAATCGGCCGGCAGGCTCTCCATGGCCGGCTTGTTCGGCACCTTGTAGTCGATGTTCTGCGCCGCCCAGGCGTGGTTCTTGGCGTCGAGCATGAAGTTGATGAACTGGAAGGCGGCGTCCTTGTTGGCGGAGGCCTTCATCACCACCATCGTGTCGACCCAGAGGTCCGAACCTTCCTTGGGAATGACGTATTTGATCTCCGGCTTTTCGGCGATGCCGTAATTGCACCAGCCGTCCCAGGCCTGCACCATCAGTGCCTCGCCGGACACCAGCTTGGAATAGAAGGTGGTGTCGTCATAGGCGAGCAGGGTCTTCTTGGCCGAGATCAGCAGATCCTTGACCTCGGCCATCTTGGCCGGGTCGGTTTCGTTGACCGAATAGCCCTTGTCGAGCTGGCCGGCGGCCAGCAGCCAGCGGTCGGTCGCCAGCATGGTGGTCTTGCCCTTCAATTCGTCGGAGGGCGCGAGCAGGTCGCTCCAGCTGGCCGGTGCGACCTTCATCAGATCCGAGCGATAGCAGAGGCCGGTGGTGCCCCAGGTGTAGGGCACCGAGAAGGCATTGCCGACATCGTGCGGCAGCTTGGCTGCTTCCGGATAGAGGTTGGCGAGGTTGGGGATCTTGGCGTGGTCGATCGGCTCGGTCAGGCCGAGCTTGTTCAGCACCTCGGCGAAGGGTGAGGAGACAAAGACCACGTCATAGCCCTTGCCGCCGGCGGCGATCAGCTTGCCCATGATCTCTTCATTGGTGGCATGCACCACCACTTCGCCCGAAACGCCGGTTGCGGTCTTGAAGGCGGCCATGGCGTCGGGTGCCATGTAGCCGTCCCAGTTGGAAATGACGAGGTCGGCAGCCGTCGCCGGCGCGGACAGCGCCAAGGCCAGGCCAAGTGCGATCGAAGATGTTTTCAGCGCACGGCGCCGCAGGCTGGTAGCGGTCATGACAGACTCCCATTCGGTTGATCGTCGAATTTCATTCGCCGGACCAACGCTTGCGACCCTTGCCGCTGCCTCGATCCTGTTCCCTCGGTCTTTTTCTCGCCGATTGTGCTGACAGTACTATTGCAGAAAAAAGTACGTCAATCCATAATTTGTCAAACGACCGAGGAAACTGGCCGATTGCGTCCGTTCGGGCGATCGGTCAAATCAATGCGGTCATCTCGTTTTCCGCTGGACCAGCCATGCAAGCCGCAGCCAGACGACCCCGCACCAACCATCTTGATCTGGCGCAGCGCATCCTGGATGTGGCGCGCCAGCGCGGCTTCGAGCCCGGTGCACGCTTGCCCGAGCAGCAGATCGCGTCGCTGTGCAATGTCTCGCGCACGCCGGTGCGGGCGGCACTCGGCCTGCTCGCGGAACGGGGCGTCGTGCGCTGGGAGGCGGAGTCCGGTTATCATCTGGCCATCGACCTCACCGCGCAGGCTTCGGTCGCCACGGAATTGCCCGCTGCCGAGGAGGACGAGTTGGCCGAGGCGATCCTGCGCGACCGCTCGGCGCGGCGACTGGACCAGACGGTGACCGTCGCGGGATTGATGCGGCGCTACAGTGCCGAGCGCAAGACGGTATTAAAAGCGTTGAACAAACTGACCGAAGAGAATCTGCTGGATCGTGCGCCTGGCCAGTCCTGGCTGTTTCGGCGCACGCCCGACGATCCGGAAGCGCAAGGCGACAGCTACGAGTTCCGCTTGCTGCTCGAGCCCGCGGCCATCCTGACGCCCGGCTTCAGGCTGGACGGCGCGCGGGCGGCGACGTTGCGCCAGGCTATGGAAGCGCTGGTGACGCTGCCGGACGCCGCCTTCGACACACGCGAGTTCCAGCGATTGGACATCGATTTTCACGGCATGCTCGCCGAGGGCAGCGCCAACCGCTTCATCGCCGACGCGCTCGCCGATCACCTCAGGCTGCGCCGGCTGCCGGGCATCTATGCCGGCGTCAACGTCTTCCGATTGCGGCAATCGCTGCGCGAACACCTTGTCATACTCGACCATCTTGAAAGCCTGCAGTATGAGGTGGCTGCCGATCTGCTTCGCATTCATCTGCGGCTCTCCCGCAACCAGCGACCGCAAGCGGCCAGCCGCGGGGCTCCCGCGCTGTTCGGCACGATCAGCCGGCCGGAATGACGAGGATTAATTGACGCGTAAAGCCAGCCCGACCATCGCGCTGTTTCCCGAAGCAAGCTTCGGCGCGGCGTTGAATTGCGTCGGCATCGCGCAGGCGCTGCGTGCGAAAGGCGCCCGGCCCGTCTTCATCTGCCATGCCGGTTTCTCCGGCGTCTTTGCCGACTATGGTTTCCAGGAATACCAGTTGCCAACCGACGAGCCGCTGAGCGAGAGCCAACGTCAGAGCTACTGGCAGGCTTTCGTGCGCCGGCACCTGCCGCATTTCAGGCTGAGCCCGATCGACCAGCTTGAGACCTATGTCGCTCCGACCTGGCAGGCCATCGTCGACACCGCGGTCAATGCCGAGGCGCCGCTGCGCCAATTGCTGGCACGGCTCAAGCCGGATGCCGTGGTGCTCGACAATGTCATCATGTTCCCGGCGATCGCCGCCGCCGGCTGTCCGTGGGTGCGCGTCGTCTCCTGCGCCGAGACCGAGCTGCCGGACGCCAATGTGCCGCCCTATCTGTCGGGGCTTGGCGTGGACGACCCGCAACGCGCGGCGTTCGAGGCCAGGTATCTGGCGGCTTGCGCGCCGGCGCATGACCGCTTCAACCGCTTCCGGGCGGATGCCGGACTGGGGCCGCTGCCGAAGGGTCAGTTCCTCGAGACGTCGCCCGATCTCAACCTGCTGCTGACGCCGACGATCGTGCGCCGCGAGCGTGCCGAGCCGCTCGACCCCGCGCGCTTCGTCTATCTCGAGGGCTGCGTGCGTTCTGAAGGGCCGTTCGAGGTGCCGGTGTTCCCGCGCAATGGCGGGCCGCTGGTCTATGTCAGCTTCGGCAGCCTGGGTGCCATGGATGTCGGCCTGATCGAGCGCATGCTGGTGGTGTTCGACAGGCTGCCGGCGCGCTTCATCGTCAATGCCGGCGGCCTGCGCGACGCTTACCGCGCGGTGCCGGACAATGTCTATCTCGACGCCTGGTTTCCGCAGCCCTCGGTGGTGGCGAAGTCGGATCTGTTCATCCATCACGGCGGCAACAACAGTTTTTGCGAAGCGCTGCGCTTCGGCGTGCCGTCGCTGATCATGCCCTATTGCTGGGATGGACACGACAACGCGCAACGCGCCGAAGAGACCGGCACCGGCGACCATATCGGCCGTGACGGCTGGACCGAAGGAGTGTTGGAGAAAGCCATTCTCGGCCTGCTGGCCGACGATGCCATGCGCGCCCGCCTCAAGGACAATGCAGCCCAAATGGCGCTGAAACCCGGAACGGATGCGGCCGCGCAAGCCATACTCTCTCTGATACGGATTTGAACGAAAATGCCTGACAACAACACGAACATCTCGCTCTCCAGCGGCAACGATGCCAAGGCCTGGCTGGCCCGGCACGGCATCAACGAAGTCGAGTGCCTGGTGCCCGACATGAACGGCGTCCTGCGCGGCAAGGCCTTGCCGACGGCCAAATTCCTCCAGGCGCTTGAAGACCGCGCGCTCTATCTGCCGAGCAGCGCTTTCCTGGTCAGCATCGACGGCCGCTATTCCGGCTCGATCGACGAGGGTTTTGCCTATTCGGATCCGGACATGCGCATGGTGCCTGATGTATCGACGCTCTGCCTGGCGCCGGGTGCCGCTCCCGGCAAGGCCTATGTCTTTGCCGATGCCTTCCATATGGACGGCCGGCCCTGGATGGCCTCGCCGCGCCATGTGCTCAGGGCCGTGCTCGACCTCTACGCCAAGCGCGGCTGGCGGGCGGTGGTGGCGCCCGAGGTGGAATTCTATCTCACCGCGCCCAATCCGGATCCGGACCGTCCGCTGACCGCCCCGGTCGGCGCCAATGGCCGCGCCGAGACCGTGCAGCATCCCTACGATATGGCCGGGCTCGAGGAGTTCGAGCCGGTGATCCGCCGCATTTACGATTATGCGGCGGCGGCCGGCCTGCCGCTCGACACGCTGATCCATGAGTCGGGAACCGCGCAGTTGGAGATCAACTTCCTGCATGGCGATGCGCTGCCGCTGGCCGACAAGGTGCTGCTGTTCAAGCGGCTGACGCGCCAGGCCGCGCAGCAAAGCGGCATGCACGCCACCTTCATGGCCAAGCCGATCGCCGCACAGGCCGGCAGCTCCATGCATCTGCACATGTCGGTCATCGACGAGGCCGGCAGGACTTTGTTTGCCGGCAGCGACGATGCCGACACCGCAATGTTTGGCCACTTCATCGGCGGCCTGCAGAAATATGTCCCCGAAATCATGCCGCTGTTCGCGCCCAACGTGAACTCGTTCCGCCGCATCAGGCCGAACCACAGCGCGCCGGCCAACATCGAATGGTCGCATGACAACCGCTCCTGCGGCCTGCGCGTGCCGGCCGGCGGCCGCGCCGCGCGGCGGGTGGAGAACCGGCTTCCGGGCGCGGATTCCAATCCTTACCTGGCGATCGCCGGCTCGCTGCTTGCCGGCTATCTCGGCGTCGAGCAGAAACTGGCGCGCTCGCCCGAGGCGTCGGGCAATGCCTACAAGATCAAGAGCACGCTGCCGAAGACGATGGAGGAGGCGCTCGATCGTTTCGAGGCTTGCGGCCCGGTGCGGGAACTGCTCGGCGAGGATTTCTTCCAGACTTATCTGCGCGTAAAGAGCGTCGAGCTCGACCTGTTCCAGGGCGTGGTGACGAGCTGGGAACGCGACCACCTTCTGCTGAAGGTGTGATCATGGCTTCCAGTTCAACGGGCTTCAATTCGGGCCTCGATATCGCAAAATCCTATTATGTCGCCACCGCCAATCCGGCGCCGGACCATCCGGCGCTGGTCGGCGACGTCGACACCGACCTGGTTGTCGTCGGCGGCGGCTGCACCGGCCTGTCGGCCGCCCTTCACGCCGCCGAGCGCGGGTTGAAGGTGGTGCTGCTCGAAGGCGGCAAGATCGGTTGGGGGGCGTCGGGCCGCAATGGCGGCCAGATGATCCCCGGCCTGCGCAAGGGCGCCAAGGGCCTGGTCAAGCTCTACGGGCCGGAGCGGGCAAAGGTGCTGTTCGATCTTGCGTTCGAGGCGCGTGGGCTGGTGCTCGACATCATCGAGCGCCATGCCATCGATTGCGATCTCAGGCTGACCGGCCATCTGGTCGGCGCGGTCAACGGTTCCGACCTCAAGGATCTCGAGGAAGAGGTCGAGTGCCTGGCTACGGTGATGAAGTTCCCGCACGCCGAAATCCTGTCGGCGGCGGAAGCCCGAGCCAAGGTCGACACACCCTATCATGGCGCGATGTATGAGCCGCTCGGCGGCCACATGCATCCGCTGAACTACACGCTCGGCCTTGCCCGCGCGGCGATTGCTGCCGGCGTCGTCATCCATGAGAATTCGGTGGCGGTGAAGCTGGAGCGTGAGCCTTCGATCCGGATCTCGACGGCAAAGGGATCGGTGCGTGCAAAACATGTCGTGCTGGCCGGTGACGCTCTGCTCGATGGGCTGGAGCCGCGCGTCAACAGCCGCATCATGCCGGTTGGCAACTACATCGTCGCCACCGAGCCGCTGGAGGGCAAGCGCAATGTCATCCCGGCCAATGTCGCGGTGTCCGACACACGCTTCGTCGTCAACTATTACCGGATGTCGGCGGACGGCCGGCTGCTGTTCGGCGGCGGCGAGCGCTACACGCCGTCACCGCCGGCCGATATCGCCGGCTTCGTGCGGCCGCATATGGAAGCCACCTTCCCGCAACTTCAGGGCTGCCGCATCGATCACGCCTGGGGCGGGCTGGTGTCGGTGACGACATCCAGGCTGCCGCATGTCGGGCACTATGGCGAGGTCTATTTCGCGCATGGCTATTCCGGCAAGGGCGTCATCCTGTCGACGCTGTCGGGCAAGCTCCTGGCCGAGGCGATCGCCGGCGACGCCTCGCGGCTCGATCTGTTCTCGACGCTCACCCCGATGCCATTCCCCGGCGGCACGGCGCTGCGCGGTCCGCTCTATGTGCTGGGCATGCTGTGGTATGCCATGCGGGATCGCATCAAGCATTGAGGGTCGGCGGGGCGGCGGCGAATTGCAAAACGCCGCGATCCTTCGCGCCCCCCTCAGTCCTGCCGGACATCTCCCCCTCAAGGGGGGAGATTGGCAGATTGGTGGCTTCGCCCATTCCTGCGTCGTTGGAGATTGGCGAAAGCCGGCGTGACGTCCGATCTCCCCCCAAGAGGGGGAGATGCCCGGCAGGGCAGAGGGGGGCGCTGTCCCGCCGACGGTGAAGGTTGTTGGAGAAGGCCTCTTAAACCACAAAAAAATCTTCAATCCGCTGCCTGGCCTCCAGCAGCGCCGGCAGAATCTCCCGCTCCATCTCCGCGACGGAGAACCGCGCCGATTGCGTCGAGACGTTGATGGCCGCGACCGTGCGTTCTGCGCGGTCGCGGATCGGCACGGCGATCGAGCGCAGGCCGAGTTCCAGTTCCTCGTCGACGATGGCAAAGCCGTCCGCTTTCGCCTTGCCGATGGCGTTGGCTAACAAACACCTGTCGGTGATCGTCTTCGGCGTCCGTCTCTCGATCGTCGCCTGGCCGAGGAATGCGTCCAATTCCTGAGGCGTCAGACCGGCAAGCAGGATGCGTCCCATCGAGGTGCAATAGGCCGGCAGCCTGGTGCCGACATCGAGCGACACGCTGAGGATGCGGCGGCCGGGAATACGGGCGACATAGACGACATCGGCACCCGACAGGATCGCCGCCGAACAGGCCTCGTTCAGCTGTGCGGCGACCGCGCGCATGATGGGTGCGGCGAAGGCCCAGAGCGAGGCGCCGCCGAGCCAGGTGCGGGCGATCGTCAGCAAGCGTGGCGACAGCGAGAACACGCGGCCGGCTTGCGTTGCATAGCCGGTGGCGGTGAGCGTCAGCAGAAAGCGGCGGGCGCCGGCGCGGGTCAGGCCCGCTTCCTCGGCCATTTCGGTCAGCGTCATGCCCGAGGGATGCCGAGCCAGGATCTCCATGACGGCAAGGCCGCGCTCGAGCGAGCCGACATGATCACGGGAAGCGGCTTCTTCGTCCATCTCAACTCCGCGGGAACGGCATCGACGCCAGGATTGACTCCTCGCCCTCCCCCAGCGTAGAAAGTATCGCATATAAAACATATGTTCGCAATGCGAACTTTTTGAACCCGGAGCCGATGCGATGGTCAAGTTCCTGCCGCTCAAACAGGCTGTTGCGGAGAATTTGAACGATGATGACACGGTCGCCTTCGAGGGTTTCACCCATCTGATCCCGACGGCGGCGGCGCATGAGGCGATCCGTCAGGGTTTTCGCGACCTGACCCTGGTCCGCATGACGCCGGACCTGATCTACGACCAGATGATCGGTATGGGCATGGCGAAGAAAATCGTCTTCTCCTATGTCGGCAATCCCGGCGTCGGCCTGCTGCGGCGCGCCCGCGACGCCATCGAGAACGGTTTCCCCAGATCGATCGAGATCGAGGAGCACAGCCATGCCGGCATGGCCAATGCCTATGAGGCGGGCGCGGCCGGTCTGCCCTGCGCGGTGTTTCGCGGCTATCGCGGTGCTGGCCTCGCGGCGGTCAATCCGAACATCAAGTCTGTCACCTGTCCGTTCACCGGCGAGGTGCTGGCGGCTGTTCCTTCGATCAGGCCTGACGTCACCTTCATCCATGCGCAGAAGGCCGACAGACAAGGCAATGTGCTGGTCGAAGGCATCATCGGCATCCAGAAGGAAGCGGTGCTGGCGGCCAAGCGAGCGGTGGTGACGGTGGAGGAAGTGGTCGATAATTTCGACGATCTGCACCCCAATCTGACCGTGCTGCCGCGCTGGACGATCGCGGCGATATCCGTCGTGCCAGGCGGCTCGCACCCGTCCTACGCACATGGCTATTATGCGCGTGACAATGCCGCCTATCTCGAATGGGACGAGATCGCCGCCGACCGTGACAAATTCCAGGCGTGGATGCAGGCCAATGTCATCGAGAAGAGCGCCGGCGATTTCGCGGCCCGGGTCGAGCATTTGAGGAAAGCGGCATGAGCGACAATCCATTGGGTTTCACCCCCAACGAGATGATGACGATCGCCGCCAGCAGGGCGCTCAGGAATGACGATGTCTGCTTCGTCGGCATCGGCGCACCGTCCGCGGCCTGCAATGTGGCGCGGCTAACGCATGCGCCTGACATCACGCTGATCTACGAGAGCGGCACGATCGGCACCGCGCCCGACGTGCTGCCGCTGTCGATCGGCGATGGCGAATTGTGCGAGACCGCCGTCACCACCGTCGCGGTGCCGGAGATGTTCCGCTACTGGCTGCAGGGCGGCCGCATCTCGATCGGTTTTTTGGGGGCGGCGCAGATCGACAAGTTCGGCAACATCAACACCACGGTCATCGGCGACTATTTCCATCCCAAGACCAGGCTGCCCGGCGGCGGCGGCGCGCCGGAGATCGCGACCTCGTCGAAGCAGATCTACATCACAATGGCGCAGACCAAGCGCGGCATGGTCGAGAAGATCGACTTCTTCACCTCCTTCGGCCATGGCGAGGGCGGCGACCATCGCAAGCGGCTTGGCATCGACACATCAGGTCCGACCTTGCTGATCACCGATCTCGCCATCTGGAAGCCGGATCCGGTGACCAAGGAATTCACCGTCGTGTCGTTGCATCCGGGCGTCACCCGCCAGCAGGTGCAGGAGAGCTGTGGCTGGGTGGTAAAGTTCGCGGAGGCGCTTGACGAAACACCGGCGCCAAGCGAACTCGAATTGAAGACATTGCGCGACCTGCAGGCCCGCACCAAGGCGGCGCATGAGGGAACCGGAAAAGCAAAGGCTGCATGACATGGCCGAGGCCTATATCTGCGACTACATCCGCACGCCGATCGGCCGCTTCGGCGGTTCGCTGTCTTCGGTACGATCGGACGATCTAGGCGCCATCCCGCTGAGGGCGCTGGCCGAGCGCAATCCGGGCATCGACTGGCAGGCGATCGACGATGTCGTCTATGGCTGCGCCAACCAGGCCGGCGAGGACAATCGCAACGTAGCGCGCATGGCGCTGCTGCTGGCCGGGCTGCCAAAGGAGGTCCCGGGCTCGACCGTCAATCGCCTGTGCGGCTCCGGCATGGATGCGCTGACCATTGCCGCCCGAGCCATCAAGGCCGGCGAGGCGGAGCTGATGATCGCGGGCGGCGTCGAATCGATGAGCCGGGCACCCTTCGTCATGCCCAAGGCCGACACGGCGTTCTCGCGCAATGCCGAGATTTACGACACCACCATCGGCTGGCGCTTCGTCAACCCGCTGATGAAGAAGCAGTATGGCGTCGATTCCATGCCGGAAACCGGCGAGAACGTCGCCGAGGATTTTTCGGTGTCGCGGGCCGACCAGGACGCCTTCGCAGTGCGCAGCCAGAACAAGGCCGTCGCCGCACAAGCCAATGGAAGATTGGCGAAGGAGATCACCCCAGTGACCATCCTGCAGCGCAAGGGCGATGCGCTCATTGTCAGCAAGGATGAACACCCCCGCGCGGGCTCAACGGTCGAGGCGCTGGCCAAGCTGCCGACGCCGTTCCGGCAGGGCGGCACGGTGACGGCCGGCAATGCTTCCGGCGTCAATGACGGCGCGGCGGCACTGATCGTTGCCTCCGAGGCGGCGGTGAAAAAGTATGGGCTGACGCCGATCGCCCGCATCCTCGGCGGGGCTGCCGCCGGCGTGGCGCCGCGCATCATGGGCATCGGCCCGGTGCCGGCGACGCAAAAACTCTGCGCGCGGCTTGGCCTGACACCAAAACAGTTCGACGTCATCGAGCTCAACGAAGCCTTTGCCTCGCAAGGCATCGCCGTGCTGCGCCAGCTCGGCATTGCCGAGGACGCCGAACACGTCAACCCGAATGGCGGCGCCATCGCGCTCGGCCATCCCTTGGGCATGTCGGGCGCCCGCATATCCGGCACGGCGGCGCTGGAGCTTCGCGAGCGCGGCGGCCGGTATGCGCTTGCCACCATGTGCATCGGCGTCGGCCAGGGCATCGCGATCGCGCTGGAACGGGTCTGATCGGCAAGTCTCTCCGGCTAACTTCGAGAATCCGGTGCGGTTAAATTTGACCACGTGGACAAAAGTCCGGACCCGTTCCATAGTTCCTCGTCTGATTTTTAGAACAGCCGGCTCGACACGGCTGTCGAACAGAGGGGAATACAATGGAAAACCGAAAGAACAGATTTCAATCCGCACGCGAAGGGCTTTCGCGACGCAATGTGCTGGAGTTGGGCGCGCTTGGCCTGGCTGCGGCAATGCTGCCGGGCGCTGCCTTCGGCAAGGACAAGAAACTGAAGGTGGCGGCGATCTTCGCCACGCCGATCGAGGAGCCATGGGACAACCAGATCCATGTCGCCCTGCAGAAAGCCGAGAAGGAACTCGGCATCGAATACAAATGGTCGGAGAAGGTGCAGACCGCCGATTTCAGCCGCGTCATGCGCGAATACGCGCAAGGCGGCTACCAGCTGGTGCTGGGTGATGCCTTCGCCGCCGAGCGTGAATCGCGCCGCACCGCCAAGCAGTTCCCGAAGACCGCCTGGCTGTTCGGCTCCGGTGCCGGGCCGGCGGAACCGAATTTTGGCGTGTTCGACAACTGGATCCACGAGCCCGCCTATCTCTCCGGTATGATCGCCGGCAAGATGTCGAAGTCGGGCACGATCGGCGCCGTCGCGGCGATGGGCATTCCGGAAGTGAACCGGCTGGTCAACGCCTTCTTCGCCGGCGCCAAGGAGGTCAACCCGAACATCAAGAAGAAGGTCGCCTTCATCGGCTCTTTCTTCGATCCGCCCAAGGCCAAGGAAGCGGCGGTCGCGCAGATCGACGCCGGTGTCGACGTCATCTATGCCGAGCGCTTCGGTGTCATCGAAGCGGCGGTCGACAAGAAGATCCTTGCCATCTCCAACATGTCCGACCAATCGAGTCTCGGCCCGGATACGGTCATCACCGGCCCGGTCTGGGACATGTATCCGACGGTCGAACAGGCGATCAAGCTGGTCAAGGCCGGCGTCTTCACCGCGCAGGACTATGGCGACTTCTCGCGCATGGCCAAGGGCGGCTCGCATCTGGCGCCTTACCACAAGTTCGACAAGACGCTGCCGGCGGACGTGAAGGAGCTGGTCGAAAAGAAGAAAGCCGAGATACTCGAAGGCAATTTCCGCGTCGACGTGGACGAGAACACGCCGGTTTCGGATTGAGTTCTGGTTTGAGGGGCTGGCGCTAGGCGCCCCCCTCTGCCCTGCCGGACATCTCCCCTCAAGGGGGGAGATTAGCAGTTTCGGCGACGCGCTGTTCTTTCAAGAAAATTGGCGAAAGCCGATATGACATCCAATCTCCCCCTTGAGGGGGAGATGGCCGGCAGGCCAGAGGGGGGTGCAGCGCATTCCTCTCAATCAAAGCTGAATCGCAAAGCCCGTACGTTCAGGAGCCCCCTTGTCCGCCCCCCTCATCGAAATGCGCGGCATCACCAAACACTTCGGCGCCGTCAAGGCGAACGAGGCTGTCGACCTTAGCGTCGCGCCGGGCGAGATCCTCGGGCTGCTGGGCGAGAACGGCGCCGGCAAGACGACGCTGATGAACGTGCTGTTCGGCGCCTATGCGCCCGACGCCGGCGAGATTCTCATCCAGGGCAGGCCGGTGCGGATCACAAGTTCCGCCGATGCGCTAGCCGCCGGCATCGGCATGGTGCACCAGCATTTTCATCTGGCGCCAAGGCTGACGGTGCTGGAGAACCTGCTGATAGGCATTCCCGGCAAGACAGGGCGGATCGACCGCGCCGGCGGGCTGGCGCGGCTGGCCGAGATCGGCCGCCAGCATGGGCTGACGCTTGATCCCGATCTTCCGGTCTCGGCGCTGTCGGTCGGCGAGCAGCAGCGGCTCGAAATCGTCAAGGCACTGTTTCGCGGCGCCAGGCTCTTGATCCTCGACGAGCCGACGGCGGTGCTGGCGCCGAGCGAGGTCGACGGGCTGTTTTCGGCGTTGCGGTCGATGGCGGCGCAAGGGCTCGGCATCATTTTCATTTCGCACAAGCTCAACGAGGTGCGGGCACTGACGCATCGCTGCACAGTGCTGCGGCATGGGCGCGTCGCCGGCCGCGTCGACGATCCCGCCAACACGACATCGTCCGCAATGGCGCAACTGATGTGCGGCCATGAGATCGTGCCGCCGGCGCGGGGACAGTCGACGCCCGGTGCTGCGGTGCTGACCCTCGACGGCATTTCCACCTCGCGTCATTCGGGTACGGCGCTGCGCGACGTGTCGCTTGCCGTGCGTGCAGGCGAGATCCTCGGCATTGCCGGCGTGTCGGGCAATGGCCAGCGCGCGCTGGCGGAGGTCATCTCCGGCGTGCGCGTACCTGACGCCGGCCGGATGACGATCGCCGGCCAGAAAGTCTCACGCTTTTCGCCGCGCGAAGTGCAGGCGCTCGGTCTTGGCCGCATCCCGGAAGACCGTATGACGACGGGGCTGGTTACCAACCTGCCGCTCGCGGATTCGATGGTGTTGCCGCGCATCGGCACCGCCGCGTTCAGCAGCAAGGGCCTGCTCAAGCCGGATACGATCCGCGCCTTCGCGGAAGAGCAGATCAAGGCCTATGATATAAGGTGCCCCGGGCCGATGACCCGCGCGGGAGCGCTGTCCGGCGGCAATCTGCAGAAGGCGCTCTTGGCACGCGAACTGGCCTTCGACCCGAAGGTTCTGATCGTCTCGCAACCGACGCGCGGGCTCGATATCGGCGCGGCGCGTTTCATCCACGAAAAGTTCCTCGACATGCGGGCCAAGGGCTGCGGCATCATCGTCATCGGCGAGGATCTGGAAGAGCTGCTGGTGCTCTGCGATCGCATCGCGGTGATGTATGAGGGCCGCATTGTCGGCACGCTCGACAGCGCCGATGCAACGATCGCACAGCTCGGCCTGATGATGACCGGGGCGGAGGGGCACAGCTGATGTTTCGCCTGGAAGTCCGCACCTCTACGCCGGCCTGGTTCAACCTCGCTTTGCCGCTGCTGGCTATCGGCGCGACGCTTGTCCTGTGCAGTGGCCTGATCGCGCTGGCCGGCGCCGGCGTGCTCGATGCGTATGGCGTGATGTTCACGGCCTCGCTGGGCGACAGCTATGCGATCACCGAAACGATGGTGCGCGCCGCGCCGATGATCTTCACCGGACTGGCGGTGGCGGTCGCCTTCCGGGCAAAATTCTGGAACATCGGCGCCGAGGGTCAATTGCTGGCCGGCGCGGTGGCCAGCTGCTTTGTCGGCGCCATCCCGATGCCGGGACCGCTCGCCATGGTGTTGATGGCGGTCGCAGGCGCTGCGGCCGGGGCCGCGGTCGCGCTGGTGCCGGCGACCCTCAGGGTAAAATTCAAGGTCGACGATGTCGTCAGTTCGCTGCTGCTCAACTCGGTCATCTACTACGCGCTGATGGCGCTGATCGAAGGACCGTGGAAGGACTCCTTCAGCGGCTATCCGATCTCGCCGCCGATAGAGGATTCGGCCAATTTCCCTGTGCTGATCGAAGGTACAAGGCTGCATCTCGGCGTTATCGTGGCGCTGCTGGCGGCACCGCTGATCTGGTTCCTGATCGTGCGCACCACGCTCGGCTTCAGGATAAGGGTCACCGGCGAAAACCCGGAAGCGGCCAGATATGGCGGCATCCATGTCGAGCGCGTGCTGATCTCGACAGCGCTGCTGTCCGGCGCGCTGGCCGGACTGGCCGGCGTCGGCGAGGTCGGCGGCGTGCATTTCCAGGTGATGAGCGACATCTCGCCGGGCTACGGCTATTCCGGCATCGTCGTTGCCATGCTGGCGCGGCTCAACCCGCTTGGCGTCGTGCCGGCGGCGATCTTCCTTGCCGCCGTGATGACCGGCGCCGAGGCGATGTCGCGGGCGACCGGCGTGCCGGCCTTCCTCAGCGATGTCATCCAGGGCACTGCACTGCTCGCCATGCTGGTGGCGCTGCTGTTCACCGCCTATCGCATCCGCCGCGTCGGGGTTGCCCGATGAGCGCGGTGTTCGAACAGATCTTCCAGGTCGGTTTTCTGGCCGCGATCATTCGTATCGCCACGCCGCTGGCTTTTGCAACGCTGGGCGAAATGTTCTCGGAACGGGCCGGCGTGCTCAATCTCGGCATCGAAGGCATCATGCTTTTGTCGGCGATGACAGGCTTCACCGCTGCCAGCCTCAGCGGCAGCCTGTGGCTCGGCGTGCTGGCGGCGGTGCTGACCGGCATGCTGATGGGTGCGCTGCATGCGTTGTTCACGGTGGTGCTCGGCCTCAGCCAGCATGTCTGCGGCATCGGCGTGACGCTGTTCTCGTCGGGCCTTGCCTATTTCCTCTACCGGCTGATCTTCGGCCAGCAGTCTGTGCCGCCCAACATCAATGGTTTTCAGACGCTGCCGATCCCCCTCCTCTCCGACATTCCGGTGCTCGGGCCGGCGGTGTTCAACCAGTTCGCGCTGGTCTACATGGCGATCCTGGCCATTCCGTTGGCCGCTTTCATACTCTACCGCACGCCATGGGGCCTGTCGGTGCGCATGGTCGGTGAAAATCCGCGTGCCGCGGATTCGGCCGGTGTCAGCGTCATCGCCACACGCTTCCAGGCGGTTGTCCTCGGCGGCGCGCTGATGGGGCTGGCCGGCGCCTTCCTGTCGATGGCGCAGTTCAACGCCTTCACCTTCGGCGTCGTCTCCGGGCGCGGCTGGGTGGCGATCGCGCTGGTCGTCTTCGGCCGCTGGGATCCATGGCGCTCGGCGGGTGCGGCACTTCTGTTCGCCTTCGTCGATGCCTTGCAGCTGCGCATGCAGGCGAGCGGGCTCGGACACATCCCCTACGAGGCGTTCCTGATGCTGCCGTTCATCTTCACCATCGTCGCCATGGCTGTGATGTCGCGCAACGCGGTGGCGCCGTCGGCGCTGCTCAAGCCATTTCGCAGGGAGGAGCGTTAGCAAGCAGGGCTTGGTGCCATTTCCTCTCCCTCCGGAGGGGGGAGAGGTGGCGCTGCGAAGCCGCGACGGAGTGGGGGAACCACCCGGCAACCGTCGCGACGGACATTGGAAGGCCACTAGGCGCAAGAATCTTCCTGCACCGCGCCCAAGGGTCGCCCCCACTCCGTCGACCCCCACTCCGTCGAGCTGCGCTCGACACCTCTCACCCGATCGACGGGGGAGAGGAAGGGCGCCAGGCGTCGCCTCACATCGCGGTAAAACCGTTGTCGACGAACAGATGCGTGCCGTTGACGAAGCTCGACTCGTCGCTGGCCAGGTAAAGCGCCGCCCTCGCCACCTCTTCCGGCTCGCCGATGCGGCCCTGCTGCGCGGCCAGCGCTGCGTCCGAGACATCGACGCCGAGCCTGCCGAGGTCGGCAACCTCGCGCAGGCCGTGCGGCGTGCGGATGAAGCCCGGGCAGACGGCGTTGCAGCGGATGTTGCGGTCGCGGAACTCGACGGCGATGGCGCGGGCGAACATGTGGCAAGCGCCCTTGGTGGTGTCGTAGAGCACTTCGTTGGGAGTAGCCGCCACCGCCGAGATCGACGAGGTGCAGACGATCGAGCCGCCGCCCGCCGCAATCATGCCGGGCAAAACGGCGCGCGTCATCAGGAACATCGAGCGCACATTGACGGCATGCAGCCAATCCCATTCCTGCACCGTGGTCTCCAGGAAGGGCTTTATCACGATGGTGCCGGCGTGGTTGAACAGCACGGTGATGGGCCCGAGTTTTTCGATAGCACCCTTCACGGCGGCTTCGACCTGTGCCTCGTCGGAGACGTCGGCGACAAAATGCTCGGCGACATGGCCGCGTGCCCTGATTGTCGCTGCGGTTGCGGCGGCCGCCTCGCCGTTGCGGTCGATGATCGCCACCTTGGCGCCTTCGGCGGCGAACAACTCCGAGGCTGCTCCACCCATTCCCGTCGCGCCGCCCGAAATGATGGCGACCTTGCCGGCCAGTCTTGTGCCCATTTTTTTTGCCCCTTATGTGACGATTTCGCTTTGCTGGTTGGGTGATGCTACCGCGCCGGCGCCGGGCGGCCAATCCACGAATTGAGTGCCGCGAGGGCAAGGCCATAGGTCCATTCGGACGCAGACCCGAAAACGGACGCGCCATACGGATCGGCCGCCCGAGTGCCCCTGTAAGCAAGTGGCTACCAACTTCCCGTCACCTAAGAGAAAATTATTCTAGATTTGACCGAAAAATAGCAATCGACAAAGTCTACAAGTTTTATAGATTAACAGACGAGACGGAGGTCGATATGTCCTATATCCAGAACGCCCAGACGGATCGCAGTGGTCAGCGGGCGGCCAATGCCCAGACCTTCCGCCCGGCCTATGCCGGGGCTTTCGCCTATCTCGTCTTTGCCCTTGCGTTCGTGTTCACCGGGGCCGTTGTTCTGGGTCTTATTCCCTGAGTCGTCAGATCGACCGGGGTTAGCTGCCCCACCACTTACAGGCAATTGGAGTTGAATGAACCGAATCCTCGGCGTGCTTTCGCGCGCCCGACACCACGGAGGACATGGCAATGCCGATCGAGTTCACGCATATTCCCGGCAAGACCGCCGATGCCGCGGTTCCCTTTTTCTACGACTTTGCCGAGACCGCGACCAAGCTCGGGCTGATCGAGGACGGCGGCTTCCGCAAGATCGTCGTCGACGATTCGGCCGGACTGCTGACCAACATGGATCTTGCGGCCCAGGTGCTCGATCGCACCTCGTCGCTGGAAGTCGTGCTCACCCATTGGGCGGGCGTGGTCGAACCGACTGTGGCGGCCCGACAACTGGCGTCGATCGACAGGCAAAGCGGCGGACGCCTGGCGCTGAGAATGATCAGCGAGCCGCTGAGCGATGCCGACGCCGAAACACGGCCGGTCGGGCACACCGTCATCTGGCAGCGAATAGACGAATATCTGGTGCTGCTGAAGCGGCTGTGGTCGAACGACCGGCCCTTCGACCACGAAGGAACGTTCTACAGCATCAAGGGCGGCTACGTGCCGCGCAAGGGACCGCACGGCGCCGACCTGGTCATCCGCATGGGCGGGCAGTCCGGAACGGCGCTCAAGGTGGCCGGCCGGCATGCCGATGTCTTTGAACTGGCGCCGGGCTCGATCGACGAGATCCGGCAATTGATGGAGCGGGTGCGTCGCTCCGCCGCCGAACATGGCCGGGCCGGCAAGCTGCGCTTCGCGCTTCCGGTCGGGATTCACCAGGGTGCTTCCGCCTCCGGCCACAAGGCGGTCGATGTTGCCGGGCCGCCAGCCCAGGCCGCCCTGTCGCTGCTTGCCTATGCAGCCCTCGGGATCGATGAATTCATGATTGTCGGCGTCGACACGCCACGCGAGATCGCAACGCTCGGCCGGGAAACGATCGCCCTGCTGCGCAATTCGCTGGCGCGTCGCGAACACGAGGCATTCCAGCCTGGAGCATATGCGTCTCGTGCAGGATTGGAGACGCGCGCAACGGGCTGAAGTCCTTCAGCCTTTTGTTGCCTCGGGCCTGTCGCCAAGCCGCGACAGGCCTTCAATGACAGCGCCCGAATCCGCCAGCGCGCCGAAGACGCCATCTTCGACCGTCACCATATGAAGCGCGGCCTCGTGGGCTTGTTTGTCGCCGCTGGCGCAGGCGTCGGAAATCGTCAGGCATTGAAACTTGCGGTCGCAGGCTTCGCGCAGCGTGGTGTGGACGCAGACATCCGTCGTGCATCCGGAAAACATGAGATGCGTGATGCCTTGCGCGCGGAGCACAAGCTCGAAATCCGTATAGGTGAAGGCGCTGTTGCAGGTCTTGTCGACGATGATGTCGTGCGGTGCCACGTCGATCTCCGGAACGATCTGGAACCCCGTGCCCGAGCGCAGCAGGATATCGGTGCCGTCGAGACCGGAGCGCTTGCGGCGCCATTTTTCGTAAGGCGTCATATCGGCCATGTCGGCCCTATAGCCCTGCCTGGTATGGATGACCCTGACGCCGGCCCTGCGCGCGGCCGCGATCAGCCGGCTCACCGTCGGCAGGATCGCCCTCAGAGGCGACGGGTCATAGCCCTGCCTGGCGAAGTAGCCCGTCGTCGACAGGAAATCCTGCTGCAGGTCGATGACGATCAGCGCGGTGTTTTCGGCCACCAGCCTGCCGTCAAAGGGAAAGTCGAAGGGCGTTGCCTTGATCATCCGGGGGCTCCCTGCTTGGCCGCTACCATAGTGGATCAACGCGATGACACCAGATGCTGGGCGTCGTGCAGGCGTCGATAGATGCCGCCGGCACGGATCAGTTCGCTGTGCGACCCCTGCTCGACGACGCCCGACTCCGAGACGACGACGATGCGGTCGGCGCCGCGGATCGTTGCCAGCCGGTGTGCGATGACCAGCGTGGTTCGGCCCTCGGCAAGTTCGGCCAGCGACTTCTGGATTTCGCGCTCGGTCTCGGTGTCGAGCGCCGACGTCGCCTCGTCGAGGATCAGGATCGGCGGGTTCTTCAAGAACATACGGGCAATCGCCAGCCGCTGCTTCTGGCCGCCGGACAGTTTTACGCCGCGCTCGCCGATGATCGTATCATAACCGGCCGGCAGGCCTGATATCATGCCGTCGAGCTGCGCCCGCCGCGCGGCATCGGCGATGGCGTCGTCGGAGGCGCCGAGACGGCCATAGGCAATGTTTTCGCGGATCGAGCCGCCGAACAGGAAGACATCCTGCTGGACAATGCCGATCTGGCCGCGCAGCGAAGCGAGCGTCATGTCCCTGATATCGATGCCGTCGATGCTGATCCGCCCGGCGCTGACTTCGTAGAACCGCGGCAGCAGCGAGCATATGGTGGTCTTGCCGGCACCTGACGGCCCGACGAAGGCGATGGTTTCGCCGGCGCGGATGGTGAGATCGATATCCCTGAGCACCGGCTTGCCGTCGCCATAGCCGAAGCTCACACCGCGATATTCGATGGAGCCCTTGAGGCCGCTGGCGGTAACGGCACTGGGCCGGTCGGCGATGTCGGGTTCGGTGTCGAGCAACTCTGTGTAGCGGCGGAAGCCGGCAATGCCTTTTGGATAGGTCTCGATCACCGAATTGATCTTCTCGATCGGCCGCACGAAGACGCCGACCAAAAGCAGGAAGCCGACGAAGCCGCCATTGCTCAGGCCTCCCGTAATGACGAGGTAGCTGCCGGCAATCATGACCACGAGCTGGATCAGCCTTATGCCCATGTAGTTCAGCGAATTGCTGGCCGACATGATGCGGTAGGCGTCGAGCTTGGTCTGGCGGTAGCGCTGGTTGTCATGTGCGAACAGCGTGCGCTCATGCTCCTCGTTGGCGAAGGCCTGGACGACGCGCATGCCGCCGACATTCTCCTCGATGCGGACGTTGAAATCGCCGACACGCCGGTAGAGCGCCTGCCAGTTGCGCTCCATGCGGTCGCCGTAGCGCATCGTCACCCAGGCGATCAGAGGCACGATCACCGCCGTGATCAGCGCCAGATGCATGTTGACCGTGAACATCAGCACGAAGGCGCCGGCGAACGTCATGATGGCGATGAACAGGTCCTCGGGGCCATGATGCGCGATCTCGCCGATCTCCTCGAGATCCTTGGTGACGCGACCGACGAGATGGCCGGTCTTGTGGTTGTCGTAGAAGCGGAACGACAGTTTCTGCAGATGATCGAAGCTCTTGCGCCGCATCTCGGTCTCGATGTTGATGCCAAGCATGTGGCCCCAATAGGTGACGACCGCCATCAGCACCGTGTTGAGCAGATAGATTACCAGCAGCCCGGCCGAGGCGATGATGATCAGCGTCCAGTCCTGCCGTGGCAGGAGCTGGTCGACGAAGGTGCGGACCGCCATGGGAAAGCCAAGTTCGAGCAGGCCGGCCAGCACCGCGCAGGAGAAGTCGAGCGCGAACAGCCCCTTCCAGGGCGCGTAATAGGACAGGAAACGTCTGATCATCGAGGTGAACCGCAAGCTGTCTTGATGGACGCGGCGAGGGCACCGGCCGCCATCGATGGGCGCTGCTTACAATCGGCAGGGCAGGGCCGGCAATATGCCAGGGCCGACTTCATTGCCTGCCTTTCCACATCAGCGCCATGAAATAGGGGCCGCCGACGAAGGCGGCGATGAGCCCGGCCGGCACCTGCCAGGGAAAGATCAGCGTCCGGCCGGCCCAGTCGGCGGCAACGAGGATCAGCCCGCCTGTCATGGCCGAGGCCAGAAGCTGCGGCACGGCACGGCGGAAGCCGAGCATGCGCGCGAGATGCGGCGCCATCAGGCCGACGAAGCTCAGCGGGCCGATGACCAATGTCGCGGTTGCGGTGGCCAGCGCGGTAAGTGCCAGCAGAATGGCGCGAACCCGTCCAAGCCGCAGGCCAAGGCCACGCGCGGCAGTTTCGCCGAGCGGCACTATATCGAGCCAGCGCGCCGTCAGCGGCGCCAGCGCGAGGACGGCGACCGCGACCGCAGCGGCAGTGAAGGCATCATTGGGCGTTGCGCGATAGGTCGATCCCGATAGCCAGGCGAGCAGGAAGCCCGTGCGCGGATCGCCGCTGGCCAGAAGCAGCGCGGCGAAGGCCGACGCGACCGTCGCCACGGCGACGCCGGCAAGCAGCAGCCGCGACGGCGACAGTGCATTGCGCCGCCCGACCAGCACGACGATCGTCAGCGCCAGCAAGGCGCCCGCGAGTGCGGCGCCGAGCATTGCCGCGCGGTCGAAGCCGTCGCTGAGCAACAGCAGCGCCAGCACGCCGAAAGAGGCGCCGCCGGAAATGCCGAGCACTTCGGGTGCTGCCATCGGGTTGCCGGTCATGCGCTGCATCAGCGTGCCGGCGACCGCGAGCAGGACGCCCGCCGACAGGGCTACGACGACGCGAGGCGCGCGCAGGGCAAGCAGCTCGGTCAAATCCTCGGATGCGATCCAGTGCCAACCGCCTGCGCCACGGCCAAAGCCCATTGCGACGACAACCGCGAGGATGAGCGCCAGCAGGCCGGCGATCAACGGCAGGCCGTTTGTCGGCAGGCGTACGGACGACATCATATCGGCCTGCCTTTCGGGGGTGGTTCGCATTCGCGGCAACAGGAACAGCAGCAGCGGCGCGCCGAGCAAAGCGGTCGCGGTGCCGGCGGGGATTTCGCCGGCGAACGGCAGATGCTGCACCAGGCGGTCGGTGAGCCAGAGCAGGGCGCCGCCGACCAGCGGCGACCAGACCAGGCGGCGGCCAAGCGTGCGCGCTCCGGCCAGCCGCGCCAGCGCCGGGGCAGCGAGCGCTACGAACCCGATGACGCCGACCTCGGCGACGACCAGCGCGCCAAGCGAGACGGCGACAGCCATGCCGGCAAGGCGGATGACGGCCGGGCGGGTGCCGAGCGATGCCGCGCCGTCGTCGCTGAGATCGAGCAGGCGTAGCGGTCGCCAGAGCAGGAACGCGGCGCAGATGCCGGCCAGCAGCCACGGCGCCAGAGCAACGACGGCCGCATCGCCATTCTGCACCAGCGAGCCGCTCTGCCAGATGAACAGCTCCTCGGTGTATTCGCGGTTGAGCGCCATCAGCAGCGCGCCGGCCGAACCGAAAGTGAGGCTGACGACGAGGCCGGCGATGATGATCGACACTGGCGAAAAGCTGCGCCCGCGCGCCAGTGCGAAAACGGCTGATGTGGCGAGAGCGCCGCCAGCCAGCGCCACCCCTTCACGGCCGCCTTCCAGCAGCCATGGTGCGTAGAGGGTGGCGGCCGCCAAAGCGAGGCTTGCTCCGGCATTGGTGCCGATCGTGGTCGGCTCGGCCAGCGGGTTGCGCAGCACATGCTGCATGACGACACCGGCGAGACCGAGCGCCGCGCCGGCCAGCACGCTGACGGCGACACGTGGCAGGAAAGCATAGCGATACAGCAACTGCACTGGATCGGATGTGTCGGGGGCGGTGAGCGCCTGCCACCACAGGTGCGCCGGCAGAAGGTGGATGAGATCGATGACGCTCAGCACCAGCGCCAGCCCCGCGGGCACGGCAACTAGCAGGATGAGCGCGCCGATGCCGTCGCGCTGTCGCGGCAGGGACATTGCCTGAGCGATCATGCTGCTGCCACGAATTCGGCGAAACGCGCGGCAGCAGTGAGACCGCCGAACGGCCAGACCGGCGGAATGGTCCGCACTTGGCCGTTCCGGACGCAGGGCAGGTTGGCCCAGAGCGAGTTGCGGGCGATCCTGATCCTGACGTGCGGCGGGATCGGATCGAGCGAGATCAGTTGCGCCTCGCCGACGGCGACCAGTTCCTCGATGCCGACCGTCGAAAAACCCCATTCATTGGTGGCGCCGGTCCAGGCATTGACGAGGCCGAGCCGGTCGAGGACGTCCTGCAGCAGGCTGCCGGCGCCGTAGACGCGGACATGGCGATCGTCGAACATGCTGACGACGCAGACCGGTTTTTGCACCGCCCGCTCCAGCCTGGCACGCGCTTGGGCGATCGAGGCTTCGATGCGCCCGACAAGGTTTTCTGCTTCCGTCCCACGGCCAAGCATGTTGCCAAGCTGCAGCGTCACCTGCTGCGCCTGCGCGTAAGGTGGAGCCTTGCCGCTGTAGAACGGCACATTGAAGGTCGGCGCCAATCTGGTGAAGCTGTTCTCGTCCAAGCCATAGCCATAGGCGCCGACGATCAGGTCGGGCCGCAATTCCCGAAGCAGTTCGAGATTGGGCTCGCTGCGCGACCCCAGGTCGATGGTGGCCTGCGGCAGCGCCGGGCCCTGGACCCAGTCGCCATAACCCCTGGTGTCGCCGACGGCGAGCGGCGACACGCCGAGCGAGACCACCATTTCGGCCGATGTCCATTCCAGGCAGACGACGCGGGCAGGTGCCGCGCGTGCCGTGCCGCCCGGCAAAGCGAGACCGGTCGCGGCGAGGCCGGCAAGATACTGGCGCCGTGTCAGCGCCGCCATTTTGGGCCGGCCCGCCACATTGCTTCTACCATGTGTATTTCACCGAACCGTTGATCCTGCGGCCCTCGCCGTAGAAGCAGCCGAAGCCCGAGGAGAAGCAGGAGGCGACGTAGCGTTTGTCGAACAGATTGCTGGCATTGAGGCTGAGCGTGGCGTTCTGCCAGGCGTAATGCACCGCCGCGTCGGCGAGCACGACCGACGGAACCTTGAAGCTGTTGGCGTCGTCGCCATAGGTCGAGCCGACATAGCGGACACCGGCGCCGAGGCCGAGACCTTCGAGCTTGCCGCCCATGAAGGTGTAATTGGCCCAAAGCGATGCGGAATGGGCCGGCACGCCGAAGGGCGTGTTGCCCTCGTTGCTGACCCAGACGCCGTTGACATCTTCGACAGCGGTCGCCCTGGTGATCTTCGTGTCGAGATAGGTGTAGGCCGCTCTCAGGTCGAAGCCGGAATCGAGGCTGGCAACGGCCTCGAATTCCACGCCGCGCGAACGGATCTCACCGGTCTGGAACAGATCGTTGGGCGAGCCCTCATTACCGGAACGCACGACATTCTGTCGGGTCAGGTCGAAAACCGATGCCGTAATGAAGGAGTTCCAGCCGGTCGGCTGGTATTTCAGCCCGATCTCGTATTGCCTGCTGGTCTCGGGCACGAACAGATTGCCGTCGCTGTCGGCGCCGGCCACGGGCTGGAACGATTCGGAGTAGCTGACATAGGGCGCAAGCCCGTTGTCTGCGAGATAGACCAGGCCGGCGCGGCTGGTGAAGGCGTTGTCCTTCTGCTCGGGAATGTAGCCGCCGGCCAGATTGTCGTAGACCTTGGCGTCCGACCAATCCTGGCGGCCGCCAAGGGTCAGCCGCCAGTTGCCGAACTTGACCTGGTCCTGGGCATAGAGACCGACCTGCTGCTGGGTGGTGTCGGTATCGGTGTAGGGCGTCAGATCGGTGATCGGGTACCCGTAAACCGGATCGAAGATGTTGAAACCGTCCTCGACGGTCCCTTCCGAGGCATAGTCGCGGTAAGTGTAGCGTTTGTAGTCGAGGCCGACGAGCAGCGTGTGGGCAAGCGGCCCGGTGTCGAAATCGGCTTGTGCCTGGTTGTCGATGGTGACGCCGCTGAGTTTGGTGCCGCCGGCATCTGCATAACGGTAGTAGTCGCCGCTTGAAGGTTCCAGGCCGTTCGAGTCCGTCAGTCCGCCACCAAAGACGCCCTCCTCGGTGTGGGTGAGGTGGACGTAGCGGGCATGCTGTCGCACCTGCCAGGTTTCGTTGAAACGGTGATCGAATTCGTAGCCGATCGAGGCCTGGTCGTTGTTGTAGGAGTCGAAGCCGGGTTCGCCGACGAACATGCTGTTCGGCAGGTACTTGCCGTCCTTGCCCGGTATGACCGTGCCGTAGGCAGGCAGGTACTGCATCGCCCATCCCGAGCGGTCGCGCTGATAGTTGGCGAGGATGGTCAGGCTGGTGTCGGCATCGGGCTGCCAGGTGATCGCCGGGGCGATGAAGATGCGGTCGTCCTTGACGAAATCGGTCTGCGTGTCGCCCATGTGAGCGGCACCGGTGAGGCGAAACAGCAGCGACTTGTCGGCGTTCACGGCACCGCTGAAATCGAACTTGCCTTCATAGCGATTGAAGCTGCCGCCACCGAGTTCGATCTCGCGCAGGTTTTCCTCGGTCGGCCGCTTGCTGACATAGTTGATGATGCCGCCGGGGCTAGCCTGGCCGTAGAGCACCGACGCTGGTCCGCGCAGCACCTCGTAGCGTTCCGCGCCATAGGAATCGAGTGCGGTGAACAGGATGAAATTGCTCTCCTTGAGCTGCAGCCCGTCCCTGTAGAAGACGCCGTTGGCGTTCGAAATGCCGCGCAACTGCAGGCCGAGGCCGCGATTGTCGGTGCCGTAGAGATCGCCGGTGGCGCCGGGCGTGTAGCGCAGAACGCCGCCGAGGTTGTCAATCGCCTGTGCTTCCATCTGGTCCTTGGTGATCACCGATATCGACTGGGGCGTCTCGATCAGCGGCGTGTCGGTCTTGGTGCCGGTGGAGCCCTTGGTGGCCACGTAGCCCTTGACCGGCCCGAAGGCGCTTTCGACACGTTCCTGGACGTTGATCGGGTCCAGGGTGGTGGTGACCGTCTCCTGGGCCAGGGCATGGCCGCAGCCAAGCAGGGCCGGCACCGACACCGCTGCGATCAGCAGGCGCTTCCGCGCCATCCGGTCCTGCCAAATCAGTCCACGTCCCGAGATCATCCTGCGCCCCCTTTTCCAAATTTCATGTCGATATTGCCGGTCGCGACGATTTGTTGATCGTTGCAGTCATCTTCAATGTTGACTAGTAAGGTCATGTTTCATAGTCAACCGGGCATGAGCCGTCGAAAGCCGGAATCTGGAAATGCGGGCGGCCGCACTGGAGAAAAGCCATGAGCATGGCTGGAATTGATGCCCAGACTGCCTTCCATATCGACGCGGTGCGCTTTGCCGTCGGCGAGCGGACGCTGCTCGGTCCGGTCTCGCTCGAACTGCAGCGCTCGCGCGTCTACGGGCTGATCGGCCACAATGGTTCGGGCAAGTCGACGCTGATCAAGCTCATGGCGCGCCAACAGCCGGCGAGTTCAGGCGCCATCACTTTCGCCAGGCGTCCGTTGCCGCAATGGGGCGCCCGCGAATTTGCCCGCGCGCTTGCCTATCTGCCGCAGACGACACCGGCGGCGACCGGCCTGACCGTGCGCGAACTGGCGACGTTGGGACGCTATCCCTGGCATGGCGCGCTTGGCCGCTTCCGCGCGCAGGACAGGCAGCATGTCGACGAGGCGCTGGCCCTGACCGACATGGACGGGTTCGCGGATCGGCTGGTGGACGAATTGTCGGGCGGCGAGCGCCAGCGCGCCTGGCTCGCCATGCTGGTGGCGCAGAACGCCGGCGTCATGCTGCTCGACGAGCCGATCTCGGCACTCGACATCGCCCATCAGGTCGAGGTGCTCGGGCTGGTCAAGGAACTCAGCCGCAAACGCGACCTCTGCGTCGTCGTCGTGCTGCACGATCCCAACATGGCGGCGCGCTACTGCGACGAACTGATCGCGCTCAAGGACGGCAAGCTGCTGACGCGCGGCACACCCGGCGAGATCATGCGCAGCGATGTTCTGAAAGGCATTTTCGGCGTGGAGATGGGCGTGTTCGCGCACCCCGTCACCGGCCAGCCCGTCGGCTATGTGCAGTGACGAGATCTGGTGCGGCGGCGGGAAATAGAAGGCGGCTGGCCGCTGTGAGAACAAGGAAGAAGCTGTTGTCGAGAACTGGTTTGTTGGCGGCGTTGGTCGCATCCGTCATCCTGTCGGCCGGCAGCGCGATGGCCCAGGAGCAACCGGCCGGTGCCGCGCCGGCGATTGATGCCCCCACCCCGGCTGCTCCCACGGCCCCAGCGCCGATTGCGCCGGCGCCCGCCGCACCGGCAGTCGCTCCGCCGGCCACGATGGCGCCTTCGCAGCCAGGCACCCAGCCGAACACAGCCGCGCCAGCCGAGGCCGGACCTTCGACGGCGATGGAATTGACCTTGCCGCATGACCTGTCGCCATGGGGCATGTTCATGGCGGCCGATATCGTCGTCAAGGCGGTGATGATCGGGCTGGCCTTTGCCTCCCTCGTCACCTGGACGATATGGCTGGCCAAGTCGCTGGAGCTTTTCGGCGGCAAGCTGCGCATCCGTCGCGCCGTGCGGGCGATCGGCGAGGCCGCCACGCTGAAGCAGGCCGGCAGTACCCTCGACCGCAGCGGCGGCCCGGGCGCGCTGCTGGTGCGGGCGGCCGAGGAGGAGACCGCACTCTCAGCCGGCGCCCTCGATCATGTCTCAGGCGATGGCCTCAAGGAACGGGTTACGTCGCGCCTGTCGCGCATCGAGGCGGCGGCGGCGCGGCGCATGTCACGCGGCACCGGCGTGCTGGCGACGATCGGCTCGACCGCGCCCTTCGTCGGCCTGTTCGGCACGGTCTGGGGCATCATGAACGCCTTCATCGGCATCTCGCAGGCGCAGACCACCAATCTCGCCGTGGTCGCGCCGGGCATCGCCGAAGCGCTGCTGGCCACCGCGATGGGCCTGGTCGCGGCCATACCGGCCGTCGTCATCTACAACGTCTTCGCCCGCTCGATAGCCGGCTATCGGCAGATCCTCGCCGATGCCTCGGCAGGGGTCGAACGACTGGTCAGCCGCGACCTCGACTTCCGCACCGTCGCGCCGGCCGCGCCACTGGCGGCGGAGTAGCGCCATGGGAAGCAGAATCCGACAGACCATGGATGACGATCTCGAGGAAAGCCACGAGATCAACGTCACCCCGTTCATCGATGTCATCCTGGTGTTGTTGATTATCTTCATGGTCGCGGCACCGCTGGCCACGGTGGATGTCAATGTCGACCTGCCGGGTTCGACCGCAACGCCCGCGCCGAGGCCCGAGACACCGCTGTTCCTGACGCTGAAGGACGATCTGACGCTGGCGATCGGCAATGACGGCGTGCCACGCCCGGCTTTCGCCGCGACGCTGGACGCCAAGACCAAGGGCGACAAGCAGACGCGCATCTTCCTGCGCGCCGACAAGGCGGTCGCCTATGGCGACCTGATGGAGGCGATGAACCTGTTGCGCGGTGCCGGCTATCTGAAGATCGCGCTGGTCGGCCTGGAGACGGCTCCCGCGTCCAATGCCCCCGCGCCCACAGCCACCCGTGCGGCGGCGCCATGACGCAAGCGGTCGCCGTGCCCTCGGTCCAGATGTCGCGCTTCGGCTGGCGCGACCTTGGCTTGTGGGCCGGTGCTGCCGCGCTGGTCCTCGGAGCCCATGTCGCGGTCGCCTATGCAGTGCAGAATCTCACCATGGTCACCGAAGCGGACGGCGGTCCGCCACCGGCCCAGGTGATCGAGATGGCGCCGATGGTGGTGATGCCGGCCGTACAAGAACAGGTCGCCGCGCTGGACGCGGTGACGCCAGATCAGACCGAACCGACACCGACGATCGAGCCGACACCTGAAGAACCGGTCGAAAAGGCGAAGCCGGTTGTCGAGCCACCGGAAGCGGTCGCGCCCGACGAGGCCGAACCCAACCGGACCGAAACGGCTGAACAGGCCGATCAGCCGCCGCCGGATGAGGTCATCCCGGATGTTGTCGAGGCTGTCACGCCAGACGTCGTCATTCCCTTGCCGCAGCCGAAACCGGTCGAAATTGTCAAAGACAAGAAACCGGTCGAGGCCAAGGCGAAAAAACCTGTCGAGAAGCCCAAGCCGCGGCTTAAGAAGGAGAAGGCGGCTCCGCCGAAGACGGCAACCGTCGCCAGCGCCGACGCACGGCCCGCGGCCAGGACCGCCGCGCCGAAGGCAGCGGAATCGACGTCGCGCTCCGGCGACTCCAGCAAATGGGACTCCCGTCTGGGCGCCTGGATCAAGCGGCACACGCGCTATCCCAGTTCTGCCAAGGCCCGAGGCGTGGAAGGCAGGCCGTATGTCGCCTTCACGGTCGACTCGTCCGGCCGGGTCCGGTCTGCCAGGCTCTCTCGTTCCTCAGGGGATGCGGATCTGGACCGTGCGGCGCTCGCCGTGCTGCAAGGCGCCACGGTGCCGGCACCGCCGCCGGAACTCGGTTCGCGTCTGAGCCGTACAGCGCCGTTCGTGTTCAGCCTGCGCAACTAGGACCGAATTTGATCGAAGCGGCCTGTCAGTAGGCCAGCGACAGGCTCAGGGCCTCGACCTGTTCGAGATAGAAACGGCATTTCGTGCGCAACAGCCCGAGGCTCGGGTCATCGGCTCCGTTGATCTCGATGGTCTGCATCATGAAGTCGAAATGGGCGTGGAAGGCGTCCACTGTACCCCAGAGACTGTCGGCCTGGCAGCTGTCGGCAATCGCCATCGAGACGAGTTGGCGGGCCTCGATCCGCGCGGCGTCAGGCGATGGCGGTCGCCTGGCGATCAAGACGTCGAGCCGACTGAAAATGCTTTCCCTGGCATCGACGCTTCTGATGTTGGCTATCATGTTCATGTGCAGGTCCCCCTTGGCATTCCAGGCGCGCAATAGGCTCCGGTCTGGAATTGCCTGAAAGCTGGTGATCAGAGCGGTTCAGCGGCGCTGAACCACTAAGCGCGTGGCGTTTGGGCGGGCGACTTGCATCAAGCCTGAGCGACCGGATGCCGGTCCTGCGGGCAGGATGCAATCAGGGTCGGGATCGCGGTTGCATCGGAGGGGTGGCCCCTGATGATGTTGGCGACCTCGGCATCGGCCTGCTCGAACCAGTAGACCATGTCGGCGCGGTGCAGATCCGTCGCGGCTTTCTTCAGCAGCGGCAGCAGGCTTTGCAACGCGCACAGCGTCTCCCAGCGGTTTGGCCGGGAGGTCGAGCCGGCCACCGCGCATGCGGCTGACGATTGCATGTCGCTACGCTCTCCGTGGCTGGGCGGCACGATTGTCTTTTGCCTGCGCCTTGGGGTGCAGCGGGTTGCCGCTGAGCTGCGCATGCCTGGCCGGCCGTGCGCCGCGAAGAACGTCGAAGGCCTCCGCATAGGCCATGCCCAGCAGATAGGAGATCATCGGAAAACGGCTTGATTCGGCCATTTGCACGAGCTCATTGGTCATCGACGAAATATATTGAAGACTATCGATTTCCGACTGGCGTAAGGATTGATTTGGCACGTGCTGCTCCTGTCTCTGGTTATACCCTGGGGAACGCGTTACTGGCCGGACTGCACATTGTTGGTCGACTAATTGATGGATTGGCTCGCGGTGGACGGGTCTCTTTCCGGGGTCGAGAGGGTCAAGGCATAGATCGGTGCGTCGGTGAGACTGTCGAGACCAAGCAGCCGCTTGATGGCGGAATGATTGAGCGCGGCTGTCGGACATGCCGACAGGCCATGATTGGTCGCCGCCAGCATGATATTCTGGCCGATATGGCCGGCCTCGATCAGCACGACACGATAGGCGTTGGCGTCCTCATATTTCCACATCGTGCGATCGAGCCTGGCGCAAAGCAGGATCAGGCACGGCATGCTATCAGCCCACTCCTGTCCGCCGACCAGTTCGGAGATCTTCGGCAGATGGTTCGCGGAAATCCTGCCAAGGTCGTGATCGGCGGCGGAATAATGATAGACACCGGGCTCGAGGCCATCGACGCCGAGCGCGACCACATAGGCCTCATAGGGATTCCGCGCGCCGCCGGAAGGGGTCATGCCAAGCGGCAGGGTGCCAACGCAATTGGCGGTCTCGCCGATGATGCCGAGCCCTGCGAACAGGCAATCGGAAAGCTGTTTGGCTGTGATGGTGGGCTGAGCCGCCGTGCGGTTGGTGCGGCGCCGCGCCATCAAGCTAAGAAGTTCGTTGTCTTCCAGTGCATTCGGCAGCTGGATAGCGCCGGCGGAATTCTTGAGCAGGAGGTCCGGCTGCGGCGTATGGCCGGCGCGTTCTATCTGCCGCTCTTCCGCCTGCTCGATGGTCATGTATTCGCTGTCCTGGACGCAGAAATGCATCAGCGCCGTCGGAAGCCCCCAACTCCATTGTCCTGAAAATTGTTCCTCCTGCTCGGCGAGAGGCGATCCGGCGGTGACCAGGGCGGAAAAATCGAGCAACTGCGGAACGACAGCCTTCAACTCGGACTTCGACCACCCATGGGCGCGGGCAATGTCCGCCGTCGATGCCCATTTGTCCCACGATGCGAGAAGGCCGACCATCTCAGGGCTGCATTCGAAGACGCTTCTGGTCAGGAAGTTGCATGCCGTGACCTTGTTCGGTCCGGGGTAGAAAACGAGCGTTTTCGAAGAGCGCATTTTCATGAAGCTGGATGCCATCTGCGGAGCCGAGGCGCCGACAAGCGAACCGCTCGTCGGCGCAGAACGGCTTCAGCGCTTGTTGTAGTGCATACCCTGCGAAAAGAAGACGGTCTGCGTGCCGGCGGCAATCGTCAGCTTCGGAGCGTTAGTCACTTTCTTGGCCATTTTTATCCCTTTCCTGACCCCCATTTGGGATCCGTTGAAAGACCCCCAGAATGGGATCCGCGTGAAGAAAGGTAAGGTCGGAAGAGTTAATGGTTTGTTAAAATTATAGTAAAACCACGAGCCGAAGACGGACGTGTGGATTATCTTTCCTGGCATTAAAGTGTAAAATATCGATTTTATTCAGATACAGAGTAGACAATCGTTGGCATACGCTTTATCGGCGTACGCTTATTCTTATTTGGCGTAAGACACGGCGATCCGAGGGATTAGCCCAACCCGTCCCGGGTCAGGCTGACAACCAGTTGGTCGACGCCCGCATCGTCGAGGCTGATGACATGCGCCATGCTGATGGCATCCCTTGCCTGGATATTGGCAATGTCGCGCCGCATGATGACGGACACGAATGCCGGGCCGGCCTCCGTCAGAAGCATGGCCTTGCCCATCAGCACCGGTTCGGAGATGGGAGCCCATTGCACGGAGATCAGCGACGGCTCTCCGGTCTGTCGGCGATTGATGCCGCTGAAATAGATCCAGTTCAGCCGCGAGATCGCCACGCCATAGTGATTGCCGCGCGCTCGTGCCCAGGTCGATCCCTGGCGCTCCGACCATCCGGTGACCCTTCGGAAGGTGACCAGTTCGGCTTCGCGCCGCACGAAGGTCACCGAGCGCATCAGGAGGTCGAGGCGGCCCGGGATCGAGAAATAGGTGAAATAGGTGCCGCCCGCGATCGAAGGACTGGGAGGGCGGATCATCTGGTTGAACAGGCTCTCGGAAACCGGCGGCAGGCCACGCATCGCGGGCTCGGGTGCGCCGGGATCCTGGTACAGTTCGGCCTCGTCGATCCGAAAGTAATCGCATATCAGCTTGGCGGTGGCCTTGTTGGGAACGGTCTGCCCTTGCAGGTAGCGTTCGAACTGCGTGCGATTGATGTGCAGCTCACGGCATACCGCACTTACGGAGGCATGGTCCTTGCTCAGCCGTCTAAGATTTGCAGCGAGATTCTCGCGAATTGACACGTCTTTGCTTCCGCGGGCGGGTTTTTCATTTCAACTCGAAATCCATATAGCGTCTCCGGTCGCCCCCGCCGAAACGCCTTGGCCACAACGCACAGAAAAAACTGATTTGGTAACGTCAATTTAGTGGGGCGGTTTGCAAAAAAAACGGAAACAATCGACGAGCGCTTCCGCCATAAGTCCAATTGACAAAAGTCTTGCCGGAGATTGCGAAAACAGGCGGCGCGGCGCGCGGCCTTTTAGGCGCGCCGGCACGGCAAATGCCAGCCGTGGAGGCAAGCCCGGACGAGCGTCGCGGAGTGCATATGGCGCGGAGAGCGAGGAATTAATCCGCTGGTGGAGCTGAGGAGGATCGAACTCCTGACCTCGTCATTGCGAACGACGCGCTCTCCCAGCTGAGCTACAGCCCCGTCCAGCGGATGGGCGCATTTATCGGGCGCTGCGGTTTCCTGTCAAGGCGGAGGTTTGCCGAAATCCAGTGGCTGGCAGCCGTACCGGCGCACCGTGGCAGGCGGCCCTTGCCGGTTTCGCGTGCAATGGCTACATGTCGGCAACAATTGGAGACCGGCATGCTCGCCCTCATTCAGACAATCGTCATGGCGCTCGACCTCTACTGGTGGATCATCATCGCATCGGCGATCTTTTCCTGGCTTTACGCCTTCAACGTCGTCAACTCGCGCAATCAGTTCGTCGGTTCCATCGGCAACATGCTCTATCGGCTGACCGAACCGGCGTTGCGGCCGATCCGCCGTTTCATGCCGGACCTTGGCGGCATCGACATCTCGCCGATCATCCTGCTTCTGATCCTGTTCTTCCTGCGGCAGTTCATATTGACCAGTGTGGCGCCTCTGGTCCTGTGAGCCCGATGATCGTATGAGCGCGCCGTTTCGCCTGCGCGATGATGGTGTCGACGTGTTTGTCCGGCTGACGCCGAAGGCTGCGCTGGACAGGCTCGAAGGCATCGAGACCACGGCGGACGAGCGAAGCCATCTGAAAGCGCGCGTCCGCGCCGTGCCGGAAAACGGCGCCGCCAATCATGCGCTCGAAAAGCTGATTGCCAAGGCGATTGGCGTGCCGGGGTCCGCCGTCTCGGTTGTCGCCGGCGGCACGGCGCGGCTGAAGACCGTGCGCATTGAAGGCGATCCGGAGACGTTGGCGAAAAGCATCGAGGCGCTCGGCCATCAGGCCTGATGTCCTTGCCGGAGGGTCAATCCCCCAGCGGCAAACGCGGATCGTCAACTTTCAACGTGTTGACGCTCTGCTTGATGCGGCGCAGATTTTCCAGAACCCTTGGTCCGCGCGTCTCGGCGACCGAGGTGACGATCATGTCGACGATCGACAGCAGCGCATAGCGCGACGATGTCGGCTTGTAGATATTGCCGTCTTCCAGCGACTGGAAATGGATGACCGTGTCGGCGACCTTGGCGAGCGCGGAGTCCGGCGGGGTGATGGCGATCGTCGTGGCGCCATATTGCTGGGCGACCTGCACCGCATCGATGACCGATCGTGCATAGCCGGAGACGGAGAAGGCGATCAGCGTGGTGTCGGGGGTGGCGACGGCGGCGTACATGCGTTGCAACTGTCCGTCGATTTGCGCCAGCACCGACACGCCAAGCCTGAACAGCCGGTTCTGCATTTCGGTCGCCATCATCGACGAAATGCCACCGGAGCCGATGCACAGCACATTGCCGGAAACCGCGATGCGTGCGGCGACGGCGACCAGCGTCGTCATGTCGAGGTTTTCGCTGGCGCGCTGGATGGCCGATATCGCCGCTTCGGTGATGGCGGAAGCGATGCGCTGTTCGCGGGCATCGCGGCTCAACGGCTCCGGCGACAGATACTGGCCGCCGATGGCGATGGCTTGCGCCAGATAGAATTTGAAGTCGCGCAGGCCCTCGCAGCCGAGGTTGCGGCAGAACCGCGTCACCGTCGGCTCGCTGACACCGACGCGCGCGGCAATTTCCGAAATCGCCGCCTTGGAAACGAAGTCGAGGTCTGCCAGCACGAAGCCGGCCAGCTTGCGATCCGACTTCGTTCCGTCCTGCGACATCAGCTGCAGGCGCGTGATGATGTCGGCCGGCGTCTTCATGCTGATATTTTCATAGAGGCAGGCCCGTCGCCTTGTCGAACAGATGGATGTTGCCGGGATCGACCGAGACCGGCAGCAGGTCTCCCGGCCTGACCGGCACCCTGTCACGGAACACGGCGCGTACCGTATCAGCACCGATAGCGCCATAGACATGTGTTTCGGAGCCGGTGGGCTCAACGACATCCACCCTGATCGCCATCGCGTCGACAGCCTCGCCGATGACAAAATGCTCGGGCCGGATGCCGGCCTCCACCGCGCTGTCCGCCGGCACCTGTTTGCCGGCAAGCGCCAGCCGCCCGCCACCGGCCGATTCGAACCAGGTTTTCTCAAGCGTCGTCTTGAGCGAACCCGAGACGAAACTCATCGACGGCGAGCCGAGGAAGGAGGCGACGAACTTGTTGGCCGGCCTGTCATAAAGCTCCAGCGGCGCCCCGACCTGCTGGATCCTGCCGCGATCCATCACGACGATGCGGTCGGCCATGGTCATAGCCTCGATCTGGTCGTGGGTGACGTAGACGATCGTCGATTTCAGCCGCTGGTGCAGAGCCTTGATCTCGACGCGCATCTGCACGCGCAATTGTGCGTCGAGATTGGACAGGGGTTCGTCAAACAGGAACACAGACGGTTCGCGCACGATGGCGCGGCCCATGGCGACGCGCTGGCGCTGGCCGCCCGACAGCTGGCGGGGATAGCGGTCGAGATAGGAGAAGAGATTGAGGACCCCGGACGCCTTCTTGACCTTCTCATCGATTACCGTGCGCGTCTCGCCGCGTATCTTCGGGCCGAAACCGATATTGTCCGATGCCTTCAGATGCGGAAACAGCGCATAGGACTGGAACACCATGGCGATGTTGCGCTGCTGCGGCGGCAGCGCGTTGGCGCGCACGCCGCCGATCAACAGATCGCCGGAAGTGATCGTCTCCAGGCCGGCGAGCATGCGCAGCAAGGTCGACTTGCCGCAGCCGGACGGGCCGACCAGGACGACGAACTCGCCGCTCTTGATATCGAGGCTGATGTTCTCGAGGATCTTGTGCTGCCCGAAGGATTTCGACAGGTCGCGGAACTCGACGTCGGTCATGCTCACGCTCCCAATATGTCGTCGATGAAGGGCAGGCAACCGGCGGTCAGTCCCGCGTCCACGGGCATCACCACGCCTGTTACTCCCGATGCGCGATCGGACGCAAGGAAAGCGACGGCTTCCGCCACTTCCGCAGCGTTGACGATGCGACCGAGCGGATAGAGCCGCTGCAATTTGCCGAGGATTTCGGGATCCTTGGCAAGGCGGTGGTCCCAGGCGGCGGTGCGGATCGATCCGGGGCAGACGACATTGGCGCGCAGGCCGCTGCGGCCGAGCTCGACGGCGATCGCCTTGGCATAGGCGTTGATGCCGGCCTTGGCCGCGGCATAGGCGGGATTGCCGAAATGCGCGATGGCGTTGACCGAGGAGATGAAGACGACGCTGCCGGAGCCACGGCTGGCCATCGCCTTGACCAGCGGATCGGCGAAATTCATCACGCCGGTCAGGTTGAGGTCGAGTTCCTGCTCAATCCTGTCGGGGTTGAGCGCGGGGAGCGTCTCGGCGCGCGTCCAGCCGGCATTGTTGATGAGAATGTCGGGCACACCGTCCCGGTCGAGGATGGCGGCGATCGCTGTGGCTATCGACGCCTTGTCGAGAAGATCGAAGACGTGGCGGGCGGCAAAAAACGGGCTCTTCAACGCCTCGCTCGACTGGTCGCAGCCTACGACCCTGGCGCCCCTTTGCGCCATCAGCGCCACGATGGCCGTGCCGAGGCCGCCGCCCGCACCCGTCACAACGACAGTCTTGCCCTCGAATTCGGCCCTGCCTTCGAGTTCCGTTTGCGAAACCACCGTGCGTCATCCTCCGGGATCTTCGACAGGTCGGATCAGGCCTAGTCCACAAAATGTAATTAAGCAACAGAATAATCTGCTTGCAAGCCTTCAAATCCACGATAATGTAGGAAAGTAACATAAATCTTCTGCTTGGGTAACGAAGAGGCGCGCAGGCGCAAAAATCAAAATGGGAGAGTTCAAATGAGTCTTGCAAAATGGACTGTCGGCCTGATGGCCGGAATGAGCATGCTGGCAATTGCGGCGCAGGCGGATGCGGGCGAGGTGCGGGTCACCGTGGCCGAGTACAGCGCCAAGACTGGCCCATATTTCGACAGCGTCAAGAAGGAATTCGAGGCGGCGAACCCCGGCATCACGGTCAAGTTCGAAGTGGTGCCGTGGGATGTGCTGCTGCAGAAGCTGACCACCGACATCACCGCCGGCACCAATGCCGATCTGTCGATCATCGGCACGCGCTGGCTGATCGACTTCGTCCAGCAGGATGTCGCCGAGCCGCTCGACGGCTACATCAAGCCCGACTTCAAGGACCGCTTCATCGACACCTTCCTGTCGCCCTCGATCATGGATGGCAAGACCTACGGCCTGCCGATCGCTGCCTCGGCGCGCGCCATGTACTACAACAAGGAGCTGTTCGAGAAGGCCGGCATCGCCAAGCCACCGGCAAACTGGACCGAGCTGCAGGAAGATGCGCGCAAGATCAAGGCTCTGGGGTCCGGCACGTTCGGCTTCGGCCTGCAGGGCAAGGAGATCGAGACCGACGTCTATTACTACTATGCGATGTGGTCCTACGGCACGGAAATCCTCAACAAGGACGGCACTTCGGGCCTGAGCACGCCCGGCGCGCTTGAAGCCGCCAAGCTTTACAAGTCGATGATCGACGAAGGCCTGACCGAACCCGGCGTCACCTCCAACAACCGCGAGGACGTGCAGAACCTGTTCAAGCAGGGCAAGGTCGGCATGATGATCACCGCACCCTTCCTGTCCAACCAGATCAAGGACGAGGCGCCGAACCTGAAATACGGCGTTGCGGCCATTCCCGCCGGACCGACCGGCGCGCGCGGCACCTATGGCGTCACCGATTCCATCATCATGTTCAAGAACTCCAAGAACAAGGACGAGGCCTGGAAGCTGCTCGATTTCCTGTTCACCACGGAGCAGCGTGCCAAGTTCACACAGGGCGAAGGCTTCCTGCCGGTGAACAAGGAAGAGGCCAAGATGGACTACTACGTCAACAATGCCGATCTGGCCGCGTTCACCGCTCTGCTGCCCGACGCCCGCTTCGCGCCGGTCATCCCGGGCTGGGAAGAGGTCGCCCAGATCACGTCGGACGCCATGCAGAAGATCTATCTCGGCGGCGACCCCGAGGCAGGCCTGAAGGACGCGGCGGCCAAGGCCAATGCGGTGCTGAAGAAGTAGGGGGGCAGTGCTGAAGGAATAGGGCGTATCTCCCTGCGCCCGTGGCGCGCCCCAGATTCAGGCGGGGCGCGCCACATCTTGCAGCCTCGAGCAGAAAGATAGTTCGTCGATGTCAACGCCGCCCAGCCAGGCTCCTTTCCTCTCCCACCGGAGGGGGGAGAGGTGGCTCGGCGAAGCCGAGACGGAGTGGGGGAACCACCTGGCAGCCACCGCGAACGGATATAGGAAGAGCACCAGGCGCAAGTCTCGCCTTGCGCCCAAGGGGTCGACCCCCACTCCGTCGAGCTTCGCTCGACACCTCTCCCCCGATCGACGGGGGAGAGGAAAGGGGCCCTTCCGCAACTGCTGCGGAGAACGGACGAGCAGGTGAGGGCAGCGCCGACGGTTGCAAGGAATCCTGAAGCGGTGCCCTGAGAAGAACGAGGCCGGACCAAGTCAATCTGTCAAGCCAGCGAAATCCAATCTCCCCGCAACGCGGTACAAAGCCAGCCGATGCAAAATCGTTTCTTGCCCTATCTCCTGACCTTGCCCAGCCTGTTTCTGGCGGCGGTGGTCATCTTCTGGCCGGTCTGGGACCTGATCCAGATCTCGACGCATGACGTCAGCCGCTTCGGCCAGCTTCGTGACTTCAACGACTTCGCCAATTTCGCGGCACTCGCTGCCGATCCCGATTTCACGGCCGCGCTTTGGCGCACCGGCCAATGGACGGTGATGGTGGTCGGCGGCGCGCTTCTCTTGTCGATCCCGGTGGCGATGATCCTCAACACCGATTTCTATGGCCGCGGCATTGCCCGCGTCATCATCATGCTGCCCTGGGCGGTGTCGCTGACCATGACCGCGGTGGTCTGGCGCTGGGCGCTGAGCGGCGAAAGCGGCATGCTCAATTCGGCGCTGATCGGCCTCGGCCTCATCGATCACAACATCCAGTGGCTGGCGAGTGCCGAAACCGCCTTTCCGATGCAAGTGCTGATCGGCATCCTGGTGACGGTGCCGTTCACGACGACGATCTTCCTCGGCGGGCTGTCGTCGATCCCGGACGATCTCTACGAGGCGGCGGCGCTTGAAGGGGCGACGCCGCTGCAGCAGTTCCGCGAAATCACCTTTCCGCTCCTGAAACCGTTCATCAACATCGCCATCGTGCTCAACACCATCTACGTCTTCAATTCCTTCCCGATCATCTGGGTGATGACGCAGGGCGGTCCGGCCAACTCGACCGATATCCTGGTCACCCATCTCTACAAGCTGGCCTTCCGCATCGGCAAGCTGGGCGAAGCATCGGCGGTGTCGCTGGTGATGTTCGCCATCTTGCTGGTCTTCACCATGATCTATGTGCGGCTGGCGATGCGGGAGCAACGCGCATGACGAGCAAGCTCAAGCGTTCGATCATCGCCTGGCTGCTGCTGGCGCCGCTGATCGTGGTGACGCTCTTTCCCTTCGCGGTGATGTTCCTGACCGCAGTCAAGCCGAGACAGGAAGTGCTGTCGCCGACCTGGTGGCCGAGCGAATTCCGCTGGTCGAATTTTTCCGACATGTGGGTGGCGACCGGCTTCGGCCAGGCGTTGCTCAATTCGCTCTACGTGTCTGTGATCGCCACCGTCGGCGCCATCCTGATCTCGGTTCCGGCGGCCTATGCGATGTCGCGCTTCCGCTTTGCCGGCTACGGCGCCTTGCGCCAGTTCCTGCTGATTTCGCAGATGATCTCGCCGATCGTGCTGGTGCTCGGCCTGTTCCGGCTGATGGCGGCCTGGGGCCTGGTCGAGAGCACGACGGCGCTCGGCTTCATCTACATGGCCTTCAACGTCGCCTTCACGGTGTGGATGCTGCAGAGCTATTTCGACACCATCCCGCGCGATCTCGAGGAAGCCGCCTGGATGGAGGGCGCCGGCCGCTGGCTGACCTTGCGCAAGGTGTTCCTGCCGCTCTGCCTGCCGGCGATCGCGGTGACGGCGATCTTCACCTTCATCAACGCCTGGAACGAGTTCGTCGTGGCGCTCACCATGCTGCGCAGCCAGGAAAGCTACACGCTGCCGATCCAGGTGTTTTCGCTGGTCGCCGGCCGCTACACCATCGAATGGCATCACGTCATGGCCGCGACGCTGCTGGCGACCTTGCCGGTGGCCATCCTGTTCATCTGGCTGCAGCGCTACCTCGTCAGGGGCCTGGCGCTCGGGGCGGTCAAATAGCGCCTATTCACGGACGGAGCTTTCATGCGCATTTTCACCGCCTCGCTGGCGACGGAAACCAACACCTTCTCGCCGGTGCCGACCGATAGGGCTTCGTTCGAGATGGCCTTCTATGCCGGGCCAGGCAAGCATCCGGAAACGCCGACGCTGTGCTCCTCGCCGATGGTGGCGCTACGCCGGCGTGCGGTGGCCGAAGGCCTCGACGTCATCGAAGGCACCGCCACCTGGGCGGAGCCGGGCGGCCTGGTGCAGCGGCAGACCTATGAGGCTCTGCGCGACGAGATTCTGGGCCAGCTCAAGGCGGCGCTGCCGGTCGATGCTGTCATCCTCGGCCTGCATGGCGCCATGGTGGCGCAAGGCTATGACGATTGCGAAGGCGATCTGCTCGAACGGGTTCGCGCAATGGTCGGGCCGGAGGTGGTGATCGCCGTGGAACTCGATCCGCACAGCCATCTGACACCGAAGCGCGTCGCGGCCTCCGACATTCTCGCCTATTTCCTCGAATTTCCGCACACCGATTTCTACGAGCGCGGCGAACATGTCGTCGAGCTTGGCCTGGCAGCAGTGCGCGGTGAGATCAACCCTGTGATTTCGACCTTCGACTGCCGCATGATCCAGGTGCTGCCGACCAGCCGCGAGCCGATGCGGTCCTTCGTCGATCGCATCAAGGCGCTGCACGGCAAGGACGGCGTGCTGTCGGTCTCCGTCATCCACGGCTTCATGGCGGCCGATGTGCCCGAGATGGGCACGCGCATCCTGGTCGTCACCGACAATGACAAGGCCAAGGGCGACGCGCTGGCGGAACGGCTCGGGCGGGAACTCTACGCGCTGCGCGAAAAGACGGCGATGACGATGCTGAGTGCTGCCGACGGCATCGATCGGGCGCTGGCCGTGCGCACAGAAAATCCGGGCAAGCCGGTGGTCATCGCCGATATCTGGGACAATCCCGGCGGCGGTGTGCCCGGCGACGGCACCTTCGTGCTGCGCCAGATGCTGGCGCGTGGCCTGGACAGGTTCGCCGTCGCGACCATCTGGGATCCGATTGCGGTCACCTTCTGCCTGGCGGCAGGCGAGGGCGCAGTCATCGACCTGCGCTTCGGCGGCAAGGCCGGGCCGCAAGCCGGCGAGCCGATCGATGCGCGCGTGCGCGTGCTGAAGGCGGTTGCGGAGGGCTGGCAGAGTTTCGGGCCAAGCCGGGTGACGCTTGGGCCGACGGCGCTGGTCCGCCTCGAAGGCACCGAGGTCGACATCATCCTCAACACCAACCGCACGCAGACTTTCGAGCCGGATATCTTTTCCAACATCGGCGTCGATCCGCTAGCCAAGGACATGCTGCTGATCAAGTCGACCAATCATTTCTACGCCGGCTTCGAGCCGATCGCCGCCGAGATCATCTATGTCTCGGCGCCGAGTTCGTATCCCAGCAATCCGGCGGTGACCGATTACAAGAAGCTGACAAGGCCGGTGTGGCCGAGGGTGACGGATCCTTGGAAGCTGCCAATCTCCCCCACGAGGGGGGAGATTGGCTAATCACACCAACCCGCGCTTGGCCATCATCGCTTCCGGCGACGGCATCTTGCCGCGGAAGGCGGTGTAGAGTTCTTCCGGATCCTTCGACCCGCCGGCCGCGTAGATGTTCTTGCGCAGCCGCTCGGCGAGTGCCGGGTTGAAGGGGTCGCCGGTTTCCTCGAAGGCGGCAAAAGCATCGGCATCGAGCACTTCCGACCACATGTAGGAATAGTAGCCGGCCGAATAGCCTTCGCCGGAAAAGACATGGCCGAAATGCGGGGTGCGGTGACGCATGGCTATGGTGTCCGGCATATGCAGTTCTGCAAGCGTTTCGGCTTCGAAACGAAGCGGCGCTTCAGGCGCCTCCGCCCGCGCGTGATAGGCCATGTCCATCAAGGCGGAGGCGGTGAATTCGACCGTGGCGAAGCCGGCGCCGAAGGTGCGCGCGGCCAGCATCTTGTCGAGCAGCGCCTTGGGCATCGGCTTGCCGGTCTTGACGTGCAGCGCGTGCTTTTCCAGCACTGCCGGCACGGTCAGCCAGTGCTCGTAGAGCTGCGAAGGCAGTTCGACGAAATCGCGGCTGACCGAAGTGCCCGAAACCGAGGGCCAGGTGACGTCGGTCAGCATGCCGTGCAAAGCATGGCCGAACTCGTGGAACAGCGTTTTGGCCTCGTCGACCGACAGCAGAGCCGGCTCGCCCACCGGCGGCTTGGCGAAGTTCATGATGTTGTAGATGACCGGGCTCGCACCGTGGCCGAGCCTGTAGCCGGATTGCAACGCGCTCATCCAGGCGCCGGATCGCTTTGACGGCCGGGCGAAATAGTCGGCCAGGAAAAGGCCGCGCTCGCTGCCGTCGGCATTCTTCACCACGAAGACGCGGGCGTCCGGATGCCAGGCCGCGATGTCCTTTTTCTCTTCGAAGGTGATGCCGAACAGCCGTGTCGCCACGTCGAAGCAAGCGTCGATGATCCGGTCGAGCTGCAGATAAGGTTTCAGTTCCGCCTCGTCGAAGGCGAATTTCTCCGCGCGCAGCTTCTCCTGGTAGAAGCGCCAGTCCCAGGCAGCGAATTTTTCGTTGCTGCCGGCTGCGGTGGCCAGGCGCTGCAATTCGATCTGGTCGCTTGCTGCCTTCTCAAGCGCCTTCTCCCACACCGGATCGAGCAGCGCGTGCACGGCCTTCGGCGTCTTGGCCATGGTGTCGTCGAGCTTCAGCGCGGCGAAAGAGGCGTAGCCGAGCAGCTTTGCCTTTTCGGCCCGCAGGCGCAGCATGTCGCGCACCACATTCGTGTTGTCGGTGGCGCCGCCATTCTGCCCGCGCATGGTGAAGGCGCGGAAGGCGATCTCGCGCAGATCGCGGCGTTCGGAGAAGGTCGAGAACGGCTCATAGATCGAGCGCGACAGAGTGACGGCATAGCGGCCCTTCTGGCCGCGTATCTCGGCCGCTTCGGCCATGGAACTTTTCACGAAGTCCGGCAGGCCGGCAAGGTCGGCTTCATCGAGGAACAGCGCCCAGTCGCGCTCGTCGGCCAGAACATTCTGGCCGAAAGCCGTGCCGAGCGAGGACAATTCCTCGCTGATGCTTGCCAGCCGCTTCTTGCCGTCGGCGTCGAGCTTGGCGCCGGAACGGACGAAGCCCTTCCAGGTCTTTTCCAGTACCCGCAGGGTCTCGGCGTCGAGCTTCAGGCTCTCGCGGCGCTGGTAGAGATCGTCGATGCGGGCAAACAGCCGCTCATTCATTGAAATCGCCGAGAAATGCCTGGACATTTTCGGCGAGATGTCGCGCTCCAGCGCCTGGATCGTCTCGTTGGTGTAGGCGCCGGCGCGGCACCAGAAGATCGACGAGACACGATCGAGCGCTTCGCCGCCGAGTTCCAGCGCGGCAAGCGTGTTCTCGACGGTCGGCGCATCCTTGTTGCCGGCGATCGCCTCGATCTCGGCCTCGTGCGCCTTCAGCGCCGCGTCGAAGACCGGGGAGAAGTCGCCGTCGCCAATGCGCGTGAAATCGGGCAGGCCGAGCGGCCCCTGCCACGCGGTCAGCGGATGGGCGGCGAGGTCGACGGCTTTCGTGGAAGGCATGGACAGTCTTTCGTTGGTGAAGCAGGCAGGTGGGTCGTACCCGATGTAGGGCGCGGCCGGCGGACCCGCAATATGCGGATTTGGCCGATATCGCCCTCAAAAGCCGTCGCAGTTTTCGGCGATCGCCGCTTGTGAACTGGCGGTGATGCGGTTGTCGGTGACCGCGAAAGTTTCCTGCATCAGCATGTCGTTGTTGGGGAAATCGTAGCAGGCGACCACCGTGGTGACGCCGCCTTCGCTTTTCTCGATCCGGTGCCGGATCGCAGCACCGGCAACGGCACCTTTCCATTCGTCGATCGAAGCGATGAATTCCTGCTTGCTCTGCACGATGCCGAGGTCGTCCAGCTTGATGCGGACATCGTCGGCGAGCAGGTCGGACAGTTCCGTGCGGTCGGCGACCAGCAGCGCCGAATACCAGCGGCTGATGAGGGCACGATCATCGGCGCGGGCGGCAATAATCGCCAGCAGCAGTGCGGCCGCCGCAAAAGCGACCGACCTGATGTTCACCAGCTTGCGCGCCGCCGCGTTCATCCCAGTTCCGGCCGTTCGAAATCGCCAGTCTCCTTGTTCATCGTCCAGAGTTCGCCGGTCGAGATATCGAACCAGGCCCCATGCAGCGACAGCCGTCCCTTGCCTTCGAGAATCGAGACGCAGGGAAAGGTTCTGAGGTTGGCGATGGAATAGCGGATCGAGATGCGCTCCAGCGCGGTCTGGCGCTCCGAGGCGGTCATGAAGGTGCTGGAGGAGACGGTTTCGGCCGCCGGCGCGATCAGGCTCATCCACTTGCCGATGAAGTCGCCCGGCGACAGCGGCGCGGAATTGCTGTCGAGCGCCGCCCGGATGCCGCCGCAGCGGCCATGGCCCATGACGACGATGTTCTTGACCTTGAGGCTCTGTACGGCGAATTCAAGCGCCGCCGAGGTCGAATGGAACTCGCCGTCGGGTGCATAGGGCGGCACCAGATTGCCGACATTGCGCAGAACGAAGAGTTCGCCCGGCCCAGCGTCGAAGATCGCCTCGGGCGCCGAACGCGAATCGCAGCAGGCGACGATCATCGTCTCCGGCGCCTGGCCTTCGCGAGCGAGATCGCGATAGCGCCCGCTCTCTGTGAGATAGCGGCCATTCATGAAATTGCGATAGCCGGCGAGAAGATGTTCAGGGAGATGGGACATGGGCGGCGTCTGGAGCCTTTCCGGGTTGGATGCGGCAGCTCGTTGCGGTCTAGAGAGGCTCTAGCGGCAAAAGCCGGTCGCGAGCAATGCAGAATTATGAGGGCTGGCTAGAAATGCCATGCATCGAGCGCAACGGTGGCCAACAGCGTCACGCCCAGATGGCGACGGGAATGCCAAAGCTGTCGCGGCCCGGCGGGTCGGGAAACGGCCGCGCCTCGCCGCCGACGATGCGACCGGCGATCAGCGTCATCGCGGCTGCGTCGAGGAAGTCATCAGCGGCGGCACCGCGGGGCGGCGGCTGGTCGAGAAAGCCCTTATCATAGCCGAGCCGGCAGAGCAGCGCCTTGCGTTCCGCCATGCCGGCCGGATTGATGCTGCCCTTGATCTTCTTCGGCAGTTGCATGGCTTGATCGCCGTTCAAGCGGCAGAAAGCGACTTCCGGATGGGATTCGAACACGCGGCCGCGCAAATCGGGCCGCGCGATCAGCAGGGCGTCGATCTCGCGGATCTTGGCAAAAATGCCGAACGCCTGGATCGAGACGCCGCGCGGCGGATCGGATGTGGTCAGGGCCACCGCGCTTGCCCTGACGTGCGCGGCATACCAGGCTTCGATGGTGGTGAAGCCGTTGGTGTCGGCATAGAGCGCGGCACGGGACGGGATCGAGAAGACACTGGACTGGCGTGCCCCGAGCAGCGGCCGCACCAGCGCTTCGGGGCCGCGACCGCCCTTGCCCGAAAAGCCGGGCAGGCCGATCGGCATGTCGACGGCGATGACAGCGTCTTCGGGAAGGGATGCGAGCAGGGCAGTGAAGGTTGCAAAGACACCGACCGACGGTGCCATGCCAAAAGTTCGTCGGACGGCGATCCAGCCGGCCTTGCAGCCATCGACGCCGACAAGTACGGCCTCAGTCGATGTCACGCCCGGCGGCCCCGCCCTGGATGTGTGAGGTGGCGAAGCTGGACCATCGCCATCGGATGCGACAGGCTCTGCGCATCGGTTTCGAGCTGCAGTTCGTCGCCGCCGCGCTTGGCGGTGCGTGCCAGGATCTCGTAGACCGCCGCCGTCGTCGATTGCAGCGCCTTGATCGGTGGCTGGCCGGACAGGATGCGTGCCAGGTAAACGGCCGCCGTCAGATCGCCCAGGCCATTCGGCGGCTTGTCGATCAGGCGATGTTCGGCGAGCAGCGCCTGGCTGTTATCGAGCAGGAGGTTGCCGGTGCCGCCCGTCATCATCGACGGCGCCGAGGTGACCAGCATGGTCGATGGTCCGGCGTGCAGCGCCGCCGCGATCACCGATTTCATGTCTGGCAACGCGGCGCCGGCCATCCATTCCAGTTCGTAGCGGTTAGGGGTGGCTATGTCGGCGATCGGCATCAGCCGGTCGCGCATGGCGATGGCGGTCGGTTCGGGCACATAGAGGCCGCCCGAATCACCCATCACCGGATCGCAGATATAGACGGCGCCGGGCGTCCTTGCCTTGACCGCGGCGACCAGCGAGGCGACGGCCTCGGCCTGGCCCGCCTCGCCGAGATAGCCGGACAGCACGGCGCCGACCTCACCCAGCCATGGCGCCCGCTCGAGATCGGCCATCAGAGCCTTGAACTCGTCGAGCGGCGGCACGATGCGCGTCGCGCGCCCATGGCCGGGATGCCAGGGCAAGATGACGGTCGGCACCGCCCAGACCGGGAAACCCAGGGTCTCCAGCGCAAAGACGGCAGCACGGTTGCCGACCGAGCCACGCGCGACATGGCTGGAAATGACGATGACCGCACGCGGCGCGTCGGTTTGTTCGGCGCTCATTGTCGTTTGATTCCTAACTGCCCCGGATGACGTAAAGCACGAGCCAGACCATCAGGCCCAGCGCCAGCAGCAGGCCCAGCGTGCGGCCAAAGCGGGTGCCCCAGACTTCGATCGGATCGGCACGATCGGCATCGGCCGCGATGACGTGATCGTGCATGCCTTTCGCTGCCCGCGCTACAAACGAGTTGCCGGCCGGATCCGTCTCGCGCGCAATGCGCTCGAGGATACGGCGCGATTCCTTGTCGCTGTCCTGGCGTTCCGCCATGATGATGTCCCGTTTTGCCGGACCTTATCGCGTTCGCACGGCCAATCACAGAGCCTTGCAGCGGCACCGGGCGTGCCAGGCGAGGGGCTGCCGGCGCGGGCGGTTTTCTTGCGCGCTGATTGTGGTAATGCTTCGCGTGCAACTTCTACCGAGGGACCCCCATCATGTTTGCCCAGCGCCTTGCCTTGCCGTCCACGTTCCGCACGCTGCCCGCCTTCCTGATGATGGCGATCGTGTTGCCGCTGCTTGCAGGCTGCGGCTATAACACCATCCCGACGGCGGAAGAAAATGCCAGGGCGGCATGGAGCGAGGTGCTGAACCAGTATCAGCGCCGCGCCGACCTCATCCCCAACCTGGTCGAGACGGTCAAGGGCTATGCCTCGCATGAAAAGGATACGCTCGACGCGGTGGTCGAGGCGCGCGCCAAGGCAACGCAGATCACGGTAACACCGGAAACGCTGAAGGATCCCGAAGCCCTCAAGAAGTTTCAGGATGCCCAGGCGGGGCTGACCAGCGCGCTGTCGCGGCTGATCGCGGTCTCGGAGGCCTATCCCGACCTCAAGGCCAATCAGAACTTCCTGGCGCTGCAGGCGCAGCTCGAAGGCACCGAGAACCGCATCGCGGTGTCGCGGCGCGATTACATCCAGGCGGTCAGGGACTACAATCTGACGCTGAGGACGTTCCCCTCGGTGCTGTGGGCGACCTTCTGGTTCCGCGGCAACGAGCCCTTCGCCAATTTCACCGTCGCCGAAGACAAGATGCAGCCGCCGAAGGTCGATTTCGGCACGAAGCAGGGCGGGTGAACGTCCACTGTCATCGGAATAAATCCCGCGAAATGACGGGCTGCTGGCGTGCAAACACCCCCCTCTGTCCTACCGGACATCTCCCCCTCAAGGGGGGAGATTGGCAGCTTCGGCGCTGACGCCCATCTTGCGACGTTGAAAATTGGTGAAAGTGGAGATGGCGGCCAATCTCCCCACTTGAGGGGGAGATGCCCGGCAGGGCAGAGGGGGGCGCTCCGGAACGCAAGCCTAGGGTTCCTTTTCGCTCTTCTAAGCCTCCTCTTCCTCCCCTTCACCGCCCTCGCGGCCGATCTCCCGGCGCTGACCGGCCGTGTCGTCGACAATGCCGGCATCATCGACGCCGCGACCAAGGCGGCGCTGACCCAAAAACTCGCCGATTTCGAGACAAAAGGCTCCGACCAGATCGTCGTCGCGACGATCCCCAGCCTCGATGGCGAGGAGATCGAGCCTTACGCCAACCGGCTGTTCCGCTTCTGGAAGCTCGGCCAGGCGAAGGAAAACAATGGCGTCCTGCTGCTGGTGGCCCCGAACGACCGCAAGATGCGCATCGAGGTCGGCTATGGGCTGGAAGGCACGCTGACCGACCTGCACACCAAGCTGATCATCGAGAATGACATGGTGCCGGCCTTCCGCGCCGGGGACTTCTCGGGCGGTATCAGCAAGGCCGTCGACGACATGGTCATGGTGCTGGAAGGCAATCCGGCGGAGCTGGAGGCGCGCGGCGAGCGCAACCAGCAAGCGCCTTTCGATTCCGACGACCTGTTCTTCGCCGTCTTCATCAGCATCTGGGCGATCATCTTCTTCGGCAGCATTGCGGCTTCCGTGCTGCCGCCGATCTTCGGCCAGAAGCTTGGCCCCGGCCGCTACCGCTGGCTTGGCATGACCTTCGAGCCAAGCCGGCGATCCTCCAGTGGCGGCTGGTCGTCGGGGAGTTCCGGCGGCGGCTGGTCTTCGGGGTCAAGCAGCGGTGGAGGCTTTTCCGGCGGCGGCGGTTCGTCCGGCGGCGGCGGCTCGTCGGGAAGCTGGTGATGGCATGATGGTATCCAGCATCAGCCTGTCGAAACGCGACCGCCTCGCCTCGGCCGTCCTGATTGCTGCGGTCGTGCTGTTCTCCTGCGTCATGGCCTACGCGGCCGACCTGCCGGCGCTGACCGGCCGTGTCGTCGACAATGCCGGCATCATCGACGCCGCGACCAGGGCGGCGCTGACCCAAAAACTCGCCGATTTCGAGACGAAAGGCTCCGACCAGATCGTCGTCGCGACGATTCCCAGCCTCGATGGCGAGGAGATCGAGCCTTACGCCAACCGGCTGTTCCGCTTCTGGAAACTTGGCCAGGCGGGCGAGAACAATGGCGTGCTGCTGCTGGTTGCCCCGAACGACCGCAAGATGCGCATCGAGGTCGGTTATGGGCTGGAAGGCACGCTGACCGACCTGCACACCAAGCTGATCATCGAAAATGACATGGTGCCGGCCTTCCGCGCCGGGGACTTCTCCGGCGGCATCAGCAAAGCCGTCGATGACATGGTCATGGTGCTGGAGGGCAATCCCGAAGAACTGGAAGCGCGGGGCAAGCGCAATCCCGCCGATGACGGCACGTCCATCGATCCGATCTTTGCCGTGTTCCTGATCCTGTGGGCGACGATGTTCTTCGGCGGGATGGCGATGGCGTTCCTGCCGCCGATGTTCGGCACGAAACTGTCGCCGGGCGTGTACAAATGGCTGGGCATGACGTTTCGTTATGGCCGCGGGCCGAGCGGGTACTCGGGCACTGGCTGGACAACCGGTTCGTCGTCGGGCAGCGGCTGGTCTTCGGGGTCAAGCGGCGGTGGCGGATTTTCCGGTGGCGGCGGCTCGTCGGGTGGTGGCGGTTCTTCAGGAAGCTGGTGAGACAGATCATGGCAACACGACCAATCAGCCCGCAGGATCATGAGCGCATCGCAACCGCGATCCACGCCGCCGAGGAGAAAACCGACGGCGAAATCTACTGTGTCGTGGCGCATGCCAGCGACGGCTATTTCTTCCCGGCCGCCTTCATGGCGACCGTGTGCATGCTGTTCGTCAGCCTGGCGGTCGGCTACGGTCTGGAGGCCTGGTGGCTGTCGATCCGGCTGCCGCATTTCGTCCTCGCCCAGCTCCTGGCGCTTGCCTGCGTGCTGGCCTTGTTGTGGGCGCTGCCTGGTATGCGCATCCACCTGGTGCCGAGGCGGCTGCGCTACCAGGCGGCGCACGCCAACGCGATCAAGCAGTTCCTCGCCCGCAACGTCCACCGCACCACGGCGCGCACCGGCGTGCTGGTCTTCGTCTCGATCGCCGAGCGCTATGCCGAGGTGGTTGCCGATTCGGGTATCGACGCCAAGGTCGGCCAGCATGTCTGGGACGGCGTCGTGCGCGACCTTACCGCGCATGCCGGCGACGACCGGCTTGCCGACGGCTTCGTCAAGGCGATCGAGTTGGTGGGTGCGGTGCTGGCCGAGCATTTCCCGGTCACTGCGGGCGACAGCAACGAGCTCGACGACCATCTCGTCGAGATTTGAGCCTTTCCACAGAAGTCTTGAAGGCCCCTCACCAGGGCGGTGATCGCCTGTGAGAAAGCAGCCGGCTGGCGGCCCGGACCCTTGCAATCGGGCGATGCGGGTTTATGGTTAACAAATCATGAATACGCTGACGATCGACATCCGGAAAGCCGACCCGCGCGATGCCAGTGCCATCGCCGAGGTGCATCTGGAGGCCTGGCGCGGCGCCTATTCCGGCATCATTCCGCACCGGACCCTGACATCGATGATCAACCGCCGTGGCGCCGACTGGTGGGCGAATGCGATTCGCCGCGCCGCCACCGTTCTGGTCGTCGAAATCGGCGGCAAGATCGCCGGCTATGCGACGATCGGCAAGAACCGCGCCCGTGAACTGCGCCAGCAGGGCGAAATCTACGAATTGTACCTGCGCCCGGAATATCAGGGCATCGGGCTCGGCAGCCGCCTGTTTTCGGCGGACAAGGCGCGGCTGGCCGATCACGGGCTGAAAGGCATGGTCGTGTGGGCGCTGGAGGACAACCAGAACGCGCTTGCCTTCTATGCCGGCGCCGGTGGCCGCGATGTCGCCGAGGGCGTCGAGATCTTCGAGCAAAAGGCGCTGAAGAAGGTCGCTTTCGTCTGGGAATGACAACCCGGCCTTTCGGCAATTGGGCGTTCCATTCGCACCCAGCACCATTCGCCGCATTGCACCATGACGCGCCGCCCGCTATCGATCGTCCATCGAGAGAGGGATTTAAGCCATGCGCATTGAAGCCATAGCCAGCGGAAAGAATCCGCCTGAGGACGTCAACGTCATCATCGAGGTGCCGATCGGCGGCGAGCCGATCAAGTACGAGATGGACAAGGAGGCCGGCACGCTGTTCGTCGACCGCTTCCTGCACACCTCGATGCGCTACCCCGGCAATTACGGCTTCGTGCCGCACACGCTGTCGGGCGACGGCGATCCGATCGACGTGCTGGTCTGCAACACGCGCGCGCTGGTGCCGGGCTGCGTCATCAACGTGCGGCCGATCGGCGTGCTGATCATGGAAGACAATGCCGGCCAGGATGAGAAGATCATCGCCGTGCCGTCGCCAAAACTGACGCTGCGTTACGAGAACGTCACCGAATACACTCAGCTGCCCGACATTACGCGCCAGCAGGTGCAGCACTTCTTCGAGCACTACAAGGATCTCGAGCCCGGCAAATGGGTCAAGATCGAAGGCTGGCACGATTCCAAATACGCCAAGAAGATGATCGTCGACGCGATCGAGCGGGCCAAGGCGAGCAAGTAGCCCGACCGGTCAGTTGTCGACCCGGCCGAAGGCCGGCACTTTGCCGATGACGGTGTGTCTGTCCTTGCCGCAGGCGAAGGTGCGTGCCTTGTCGTCGGCAAGCTTGCGCGCCTGGTCGTTGGCGACGGGATTGCCGGTGGCCAGCACCAGGCCGACGGTGCAGCCGTCGCGGGCGTCCATCTGGCCGACCTTGGCGACGAGCAGCACCTCGGTCGGCTTTTTCTCGTCCTCGGGATTGCTGATCGAGCGGCGATGGATGACGGCATAGGGCACTGCCGTGTCGCCCTTGGTTTCGATGCGCCATTCGACTTTGGCTCCGGACGAATTGAGGCCGGAAAAGCTTTCCCAGACCGTCGTCATGTCGCCGCCGGGCGGAAAACCGTAGAACAGCGATTCACGGGCGTCGTCATAGGCGATCAGTACGGGATAGCCGCGATAGCCTGAACAGGCGAGTTCGGCCCAGTCGCCGTCGCCTTCTTCTGCCTGCGCGTAGGTCACGCAGTCCGTTTTCGAATCCAGATCGGTGTAGGCGCTGGAAATGCCGTCGGCTTGCGCCGCCTGACCGAGACCGACCAGGACAAGCGGGATCAGAATGGCACGCATGGCGGTCAATCTCCGTTGCAAGCCGCCGCAGCGTAGCGCCAAACGCTATTTCTTCAAGCTGGCTTCGATCAGCAGGTCGGCATTGCGGGCAACCGCTTGCGCCGGACCGCCGAGGCCGAACAACTGGCCGCTGATATAGGCGCCCTCGATCAGCAGCAGCAGGCCGTCGCCGAGCGTGTCTGGGTCTTGCGCGCCCATCGCAGCCGCCATGGCGCGCAGGCGGCGGCGCAGTTCCTGCTTGTTGGCCTCGCTGACCACGCGAGCCGGGTGGCTGTGGTCGGGATATTCGACCGCCGCATTGGTCATGCCGCAGCCGCGATAGTCCGCCACCTGCGTGCGCTTGCCGATGCGGGTCAGGAAAGCCTTGATCTGAGCGCGCGGGTCGCCGGGATGAGCGGCGACCGCCTCGTCGAAGCGCTCCCAGTATTCACGGTCATATTGCCTGAGATAGGAAGCGGCCAGTTCGTCCTTGGACGGAAAGCTGCGGTAGAGGCTGGGCTTGGTGACGCCGGCACGCTTGACGATCTCGTCGACGCCGATCGCCCTGATGCCGCGCCGGTAGAACAGGTCATAGGCCACATCGAGGATCTTCTTGGCGGCTTTCGGCGGAGCGGATGCATGACCGTCGCTGATGGTCAGTTCAATATTTTTGTCGGTTGGCATCGTGTGACTCGATTGACAATGTTACCGATCGGTACGTATACATGTTCCCACCCTGCAACGTACCGGTCAGTAACATGATAACTCAATCTCGCCCCTTTGGCCAGCGCTACGCTTTCGTCGTGGTCGGCGTCATCTTCCTCAGCCTGCTGGTCGCGGCTGGCCTGCGCTCCGCACCCTCGGTCATGATGCTGCCACTCGAGAACAGTTTCGGCTGGCGCCGCGACGTCATCTCCCTGGCCGCCGGTGTCGGCATTCTGCTTTACGGTTTGACGGGGCCATTTGCCGCAGCCCTGATGGAGCGCATCGGGCTGCGCCGCACGCTGCTCGCCTCGCTGGTGGTGATGTCGGGCTCGACCATGCTCAGCCTGCTGATGACCAAGCCGTGGCATCTGTTCATCACCTGGGGCGTGTTCTCGGGCATTGGTTCCGGTGCCGTCGCCAGCGTGCTCGGCGCGACCATCGTCAATCGCTGGTTCAAGACCAATCGCGGCCTTGTCATGGGATTGATGTCGGCCTCCAGTGCCTCGGGCATGCTGGTGTTCCTGCCGCTGATCGCCGCTCTGGCACAGTCGGGCGGCTGGCAGCCGGTTGTCATTGCGGTCGCGATCGCGACCGCTGCCCTGATACCGCTGGTCTGGCTGCTGGTGCCGGAGCGGCCGGCATCGATCGGCATGGTGCGCTATGGCGCCGAGGCTGACGATGTGCCGCCGACGCCGCCTGCGTCACAGGGCAACTTTCTGGCGCATACGTTCTCGACGCTGCGCCGTGCCGCCGGCACGCGGGTGTTCTGGTATCTGTTCGCCACCTTCTTCGTCTGCGGCTTCACCACCAACGGGCTGGTCGGCACGCATCTGATCGCGTTTTGCGGCGACATGGGCATCGGCGAGGTGCAGGCCGCCGGCCTGCTGTCGATGATGGGCATTTTCGATCTGATCGGCACGACATTGTCGGGCTGGCTCACCGACCGTTTCGACCCGCGCAAGCTGCTCGGCGTCTATTACGGCATCCGCGGCCTGTCGCTGATCTACCTGCCCTATTCCGGCTTCTCAGCGACCAGCCTGATCATCTTCGCCGTGCTCTACGGTCTCGACTGGATCGCCACCGTGCCGCCGACTCTGAGGCTCGCCAATGAGGCGTTCGGCGATCGCAGTGGGCCGATCGTGTTCGGCTGGATCGTCGCCGGCCACCAGATCGGTGCGGCGACCGCCGCCGCCTTCGGTGGCACCATGCGCGAGTTGCAGGGCAATTACGAACTGGCCTTCCTGATCGCCGGCATGACGGCAATAGCCGCTGCCTGTATCTCGCTGCTGATCAACACCAGCAAGCCGGCATTCGAGCCGGAGCCGCAGGCGGCGTAGGGAGAGACGCTACCGGCCAAGCTGCCATCTCCCCCACACGGAGGAAGATCGGCAGCTTCGCCGTCCGCGCAAACGCCCACCCGCCTGTTGATCGTCAGAAAAACTTCATGATCCCGAGATGTCCCTGAAACATTGACGCTGGATTTTGGTGGCACCGTTCAAGCCATCCAGGAGACAGCCGTGAACAAGCTTTCGATGACTCGCCGCGCTTTCGTCACCTCCGCCAGCGCCGTTGGCCTGGCCGGCGTCTCGAGCCTGGTGCTGCCCTACTATTCGCGCGCCAGTCAGCGGCCGGCCTTCACCCATGGCGTCCAGTCCGGCGATGTCGACGCAACCAGCGGCATGGTGTGGACGCGCACCGATCGCCCGTCGCGCGTCATGTTCGAAGTGTCGTCGACGGAGAACTTCGCCACTGCGACACGCCTGGCGCCGCTCGATACGTCGCCGGCCAGCGACTACACCGTCAAGCGGCTGCTCACCGACCTCGCTTCGGACCAGGATATCTTCTATCGCATGACGGCAGCCGATCTCGCCGACATCAACGCCGTTTCCGAGCCGATCATCGGGCGCTTCAGGACGGCGCCGGCCTCGAAGCGCGACATCCGCTTTGCCTGGTCGGGCGACACCGCCGGCCAGGGCTGGGGCATCGATGAGACCGGCATGAAGACCTACGCCACGATCGGCAAGCACACGCCCGACTTCTTCCTGCATTCGGGCGACACCATCTATGCCGACGGCGCCATGAAGGACGAGGTCGACCTGCCCGGCGGCGGCAAGTGGAAGAACGTCGTGCTGATCGACGGCAAACGCAAGGTTGCCGAGACGCTGGACGAATACCGGGACCAGTGGAAGTACAACATGATGGACAGGAACGTGCTCGGCCTCAGCGCCATCTGCCCGACTTTCTACCAGTGGGACGACCATGAAGTCCTGAACAACTGGTCGGATTCGAAGGATCTCAGCGCCGACAGCCGCTATTCGGAAAAATCCATCCACGTGCTGGCGGCCCGTGCGGCGCGGGCTTTCCACGAGATGACGACGATCCGCTACGAACCTTCCGAGCCCGGCCGCGTCTATCGCAAGATCGCCTACGGGCCGCTGCTCGACGTGTTCTTCCTCGACATGCGCTCCTATCGCGGCCCCAATGGTCCCGACATGCAGGATGAGATGACGCCGCAATCGCGCATGCTCGGCGAACAGCAGACGAAATGGCTGAAGCGCGAACTGGCGAATTCGAAGGCGACCTGGAAAATCATCGCCGCCGACATGCCGCTCGGCCTCGTCGTCTGGGACGACGGCACCAAGAAGGTTGGTGCCGAAGCAGTCAGCAATGGCGACAATGGCTTGCCAAAAGGGCGTGAGCTCGAGATCGCCGACCTGCTGCGCTTCATCAAGAATGCCGGCATCAGCAACACCGTCTGGCTCACCGCCGACGTGCATTACACGGCCGCGCATTATTACAACCCGGACAAGGCGCAGTTCCAGGATTTCAATCCGTTCTGGGAATTCGTTTCGGGTCCGATCCATGCCGGAACGTTCGGGCCGAACGATTTCGACATGACGTTCGGTCCGGAGCTGAAGTTCATCAAGGCGCCGACCGCCGAACAGGGACAGAACCTGCCGCCCTCGGCAGGTCTGCAATTCTTCGGGCTGGTCGATATTTCAGGCGCCAGCGAGCAGATGACGGTGCGGCTGATGGATCGCGACGACAATGAACTCTACAAGGTGACGCTCGACCCGGTGCGGTCGGCATAAGCGCGCGCTGATGGAAAGGTGTCGCGCGCGTCTAGGGCGCGCGATGCCTTAGTCCGGGTAGCAGACCATGGGGATATTCGGCCAGACGGCGCTGTCGCAGTTGGCGGCGTCCTGCCGCTGCTTGAAGGCGGCGCTGACCGGGCCGGTCACCACCGGGTCGACGCCGTCGGGCGCGTCGGCGAAAATCTGCTCGGCCGACTGTGCCTCTGACGGCAAGGCAGGCCGTGATTCCTTCGTCGTCGCGGCCGACTGCGCGGCGTTGGCCGCCAGCAGGACGGCGAAGGCAACAGAGGCGATGAGCGGCCAGAATCGGTTGAGTTTATCGGTCATGACGTTCGAACTGCCCGGGCCCCGAGGGGTTCCCGCCTTGGTTAACAAAATCATCTCACACGCAGATGCTTAAGATTTGATGAGTATTTGGTGACGCGCCTCCTCTTTCGCAACTGCGAAAAACCCTGTATGAGCCGCGCAACCGAAAGAGGCAGCGCCTTTTGGCCTGCTGCCTGCAACGCTTCCGAGACCAGAACATGAAAATCCGTAATATCGCGATCATCGCGCACGTCGACCATGGAAAGACCACCCTGGTCGACCAGCTTTTGAAGCAGTCCGGCTCCTTCCGAGACAATCAGCGCGTGGCCGAGCGCGCCATGGATTCCAACGACCTCGAAAAGGAGCGCGGCATCACCATCCTGGCCAAAGCGACCTCGGTCGACTGGAAGGATACCCGCATCAACATCGTCGACACCCCCGGCCACGCCGATTTCGGTGGCGAGGTCGAACGCATCCTGTCGATGGTGGACTCAGCCATCGTGCTGGTCGATGCCGCCGAAGGGCCGATGCCGCAGACCAAATTCGTCGTCGGCAAGGCGCTCAAGGTCGGCCTGAAGCCGATCGTCGTCATCAACAAGATCGATCGCCCGGACGCCCGTCATGTCGAGGTGGTCAACGAGGTGTTCGACCTCTTCGCAGCGCTCGACGCCACCGACGAGCAGCTCGACTTCCCGATTCTGTACGGCTCAGGCCGCGATGGCTGGGTTTCGGAAAATCCGGAAGGACCGAAGGACCAGCAGTTGGCGCCCCTGTTCGACCTCGTCATCAAGCATGTGCCGGAGCCGACCGTTCATCCCGGTCCGTTCCGCATGATCGGCACCATCCTGGAAGCCAATCCGTTTCTCGGCCGCATCATCACCGGCCGCATCGAGAGCGGCACGCTGAAGGCCAACCAGCCGGTCAAGGTGCTGCACCATGACGGTACTCAGATCGAAACCGGCCGTATTTCCAAGATCCTGGCCTTCCGCGGCCTTGAGCGCCAGCCGATCGAAGAAGCGCAGGCGGGCGACATCGTCGCCATTGCCGGCTTGTCGAAGGGCACCGTCGCCGACACGTTCTGCGACCCGAGCGTGAGCGAACCGCTGCATGCGCAGCCGATCGATCCGCCGACCGTGACCATGTCGTTCCTGGTCAACGACAGTCCGCTGGCCGGCACCGAAGGCGACAAGGTGACCAGCCGCGTCATCCGCGACCGCCTGCTGCGCGAAGCCGAAGGCAATGTCGCGCTGAAGATCGAGGAATCGCCTGACAAGGATTCGTTCTTCGTCTCCGGCCGCGGCGAATTGCAGCTGGCCGTGCTGATCGAGACGATGCGGCGCGAAGGCTTTGAAATCGCCGTGTCGCGTCCGCGCGTCGTCATGCAGAAGGGCGAGAATGGCGAATTGCTGGAGCCGGTCGAAGAAGTCGTCATCGACGTCGACGAGGAGCATGCCGGCGTCGTCGTGCAGAAGATGTCCGAGCGCAAGGCCGAGATGGTCGAACTGCGCCCATCCGGCGGCAATCGTCAGCGCATTGTCTTCCATGCGCCGACCCGTGGCCTGATCGGCTACCAGTCGGAGCTTTTGACCGACACGCGCGGCACCGCCGTGATGAACCGGCTTTTCCATGCCTATGAGCCCTACAAGGGCGAGCTGCCAGGCCGCACCAATGGCGTGCTGATTTCCAACGAACAGGGCGAATCGGTCGCCTACGCCATGTGGAACCTGGAAGATCGCGGCCCGATGGTCATCGATCCGGGCGTCAAGGTGTATCAGGGCATGATCATCGGTATCCATAGCCGCGACAATGACCTTGAAGTGAACGTGCTCAAGGGCAAGAAGCTGACCAACATCCGTGCCGCCGGCAAGGACGAGGCGGTCAAGCTGACCCCGCCGATCCGCATGACGCTGGAACGCGCGCTGGCCTGGATCCAGGACGACGAGCTGGTCGAAGTGACGCCGAAGACCATTCGGCTGCGCAAGCTCTATCTCGATCCGAACGAGCGCAAGCGGTTCGAGAAGTCGTCCAAGGTGGTCGGCGCGGCGTAAGCTCTTATTTTTTCCAACAGCGGAGAGGGGCGGAGCAACCAGTGTTCCGCCCCTTTTTCGTTCATCCACCGGCAGCCGCGATGATGGCCTGCCGATCGGCCTCGCCGGCCAGATCGATGCGGATCGTGTTTCCCGCACGGGCCGGCTTGCGCAGGGCCTTTGCTCCATCCGGGTCAACGATGAGCAGCCGCTTCTCCTCCAGCGCCTGAAGCCGTGATCGCGAGATGCAGAGTTCGCTTGCGAGCAGCCGGTCGAGCCGCAGCGATGTCGGCATTTCGAGCCCGAGCTGGAGTTCCAACACGGTCGCGGCTTCCCTGGTGTCGCCGAGCCTGCGCTTGTGAACGCTGACATCGGAGAACTCCTCGACGCGCCCGATCCGGTTGCGCAACGCCACCGCATCGAAGGCATGACGGTGAGCGAGTGCAGGATCGTTGCTTTCGAGCGCCGCCAGCAGCGCCGGGTCGATGTCGCGGCGGTTGCAGCGTTCGAAAATGCCGAAATTCCAGGAATTGTCGCAGTCGATGCAGCGATAGATCAGCCACACGTCGATGCGTTTGCCATTGGCGTTGACGCGGAACTTTCCGCTGCTGCAATAGGCCCTCACGGTGCCGCAGCGGTTGCAATTGATGAGCGGTCGAGGTGCGGTCTGGGGTGCGATTGCCCAGTGGATACGCAGAAGTCCAGACATGCCGATAAGCCCTTCCCGTCGGGAAGTTCATCAGGCCGGCGATGTCGAGATGCCCATGCGGGCGCGGCGTGGCGGTCGCTTGCTATGATTGGAAATCGGATGTCACGGGCGGCAGCGCGCAACAACGGTTCAGCAGTGCCAAACCGGTCTCGAACCGCCGCCCAGAAGAACACATGAACATGAAAACAGATACCGCAAATGCGGTGTCATGCAGTGTGTCGGGGGAGTTGGCGAGACCGGCGGTTACGTAGGCAAAGTGAAGCTCAAAATTGTTTCGCGATGGCCTTTCTAGCCGCGACATGCCGGACCGACAAGGGTCTTTTGTCGGTGCTACCGCAGCCGAGCCACTTGCGTTAATATCCGAAATCGAAGGTTTTCAACCAGAGACCCGGTTATGCACCCCACCTCGCTCCTGATTTTCGCCGCCGCTCTGTTCGTTGCCGCGGGCTCGCCTGGGCCATCGATCGCGGCGCTTGTCGCCCGCGTCATCTCGAAAGGGTTTCGCGACGTGTTCCCGTTCCTGCTCGCCATGTGGATCGGCGAGGGCATCTGGCTATCGCTGGCGGTGTTCGGGCTGGCTGTCGTGGCGCAGACCTTCCATTTCGCCTTCGTCGTGGTGAAATGGGTCGGCGTTGCCTATCTCGCTTACCTCGCCTGGAAGATGTGGACCGCGCCTGTCGATGCAAAAGAGGGCGAGATGCCGCGCGAGGATTCGGCGATAAAACTGTTCTTCGCCGGCATGGCGGTGACGCTCGGCAATCCCAAGATCATGATGTTCTACCTGGCGCTGCTGCCGACCATCATCGACCTCGCTTCGGTCAGCATCGTCGGCTGGGTCGAGCTGACGGCGACCATGGCCGTGGTGCTGGTCGCCATCGATCTCGCCTGGGTGCTCGCCGCATCACAGGCGCGCAAGCTTTTGAAGAGCAAGCGCGCCATGAAGATCGCCAATCGCATCAGCGCCACGACGATGGCCGGTGCGGCGGCCGCCATAGCGACGCGGTCCTGAGCCGGCGCGTCACATCACTTCAATGATCGGCGCGATCTCGACGCTGAAGGCCGGGTTCATCAGGATCGGGCAGTCCTTGGCCTTGGCGACGGCATCGTCGATGTCTTTCGCTTCGACGATCGTGTAGCCGGCGGCCGGATTGCTGCCGCCATTGTTCTCGACCTTGCCGCCGGGCAGCACCATCTTCGACATGCCGACCGGATTGCCGCCGTCGACCACAGCCGAGCCGAGCTTGCCGTACCAGCCGTTCCAGGCGTCCATTGCGGCCTTCCGCTCGGCCTCGTCGGTCGGCATCTTGCCCGAGCCATGATAGACGTAGAGATACTTCGCCATGTTCTCCTCCCTTGGTGAGCGGCATCGAACCGGCATGCGGTCATGCCGCCTGCCGATCATCGGACCAAACCGGCAAACAAGCAACGAGAATGCGACACTGCTAATATAACGCCCCGGTCTGGATCCTGCCGCAATCCGTCACCTTGCCATGGCGTGGTATTCGTCGTTCGGCCGCATATCGATTGCCGCGGCCACGCGGTTCGACATGTTGAAGAAGGCAGCGGTCGAGGCGATGTCCCAGATGTCGCGATCGGTGAAGCCGGCCTGACGCAGCGCGCCCCGGTCGGCCTCGACGATCTTGGCCGGCTCTTGCGTCAGCTTGACGGCGAATTCGAGCATTGCCGTCTGCCTGGGCGAAAGATCGGCGGCGCGGAAATTCATCACCATCATTTCGCCGAGCGCCGGATCGCCGGAGAGCTGGCGCACCGCCGCGCCGTGCGCGGTCAGGCAATAGTAGCAATGATTGATCGAGGAGACGGCGACCGCGATCATTTCGCGCTCCAGCTTCGACAGGCCGGACTCACCCAGCATCAAATCGTTGTACATGTCGGTGAAGGCGCGCAGCTTCTTGTCGTCGAAGGCATAGGCCCTGAGCACGTTGGGGACGAGGCCGAGCTTCTCCTCGCATTTGGCGAAATAGGTTTTTGTCGCCTCGCTCAGCTCTCCCTGGCCAAGATCAAGCGCGCTGATTTTGCCGGTCATGGGTCATTTCTCCTCGTTGCGCGGCATCTTGTCGCCAAATTCCGATAATTCTTGGCAAGCCGTCAAACCTTTGTCGCCAAACAGCGGTCATCTGCTACCATAGTCGTAAAAGCATTCGACGGGAGGGACGTGCGTCATGGCCAGCGTGAAATCCGCGAGCAAGCCGAAGAAAAAAGCCACGGCAGCGCTTAAAGCGGAGGAAAGGCCAGCCAGGCTTGCAGACTATCTGCTCGCCCGCGCGCCAGCTGAAGACATTGCTCCCTACGATGTGGCCGACCTGGAGCGGGCTGCCGATCTCGCCGGCCAGGCAGTCGCCACTCACAGGAAAGGCGAGTGCGTCGTCGCCGTCGATGCCGATTCGGGCGTTGTGCGAGACGGCCGCCCGATGACGGTTGTCACGGTCGTCAACGACAACATGCCGTTCCTGTTCGATTCCATCCTCGGCGAGATCACCGAGACATCGGGCGAACCGACCCTGGTCACCCATCCGGTTATCGTCGTGCGCCACGGCAAGGGCGGCGTGGAAGAAATCCTCGGCGACGGCAATTTCGCCAAGGACGATGGCAGCCACGACCGGCTGAGCGTCATCCATGTCCACATCCCGCGGCTGACATCCGAGCAGGCGAGCGGATTGAGCGAGCGGCTGCGCAAGATCCTTGGCCAGGTTCATGCCGCCGTTCACGACTGGAGGCCAATGCTGGCCCGCCTCGATCAGGCGATCTCGGAATTCCGCTATACGGCCGTGCCGCTCGACAAGAAGAGCGTTGCCGAGGCTCTCGCCTTCCTGGAGTGGCTGCGCGACGACAATTTCACCTTCCTTGGCATGCGCGAGTTCAAATACACCGGCGGCGAGGAAAGCGGCACGCTGGAGCGCGCTGAAAAGCCTGGCCTCGGCATCCTGTCCGATCCCGACGTGCTGGTGCTCAGGCGCGGCACCGAAGCGGTAACGACGACGCCGGAGATCCGCGCCTTCCTGCATGGGCCGGAGCCGCTGATCGTCACCAAGGCCAATGCCAAGTCGTCCGTGCACCGCCGCATCTATCTCGATTACATCGGCATCAAGACCTACACCGCCAAGGGTACGCTCGCGGGCGAATTGCGCATCGTCGGCCTGTTCACCTCGACCGCCTACACGCGCTCGGTGATGAAGATCCCGTATCTCAGGTCCAAGGCCGAAACCATCATCGCCAAGTCCGGCTTCGACCGGCACGATCATTCCGGCAAGGCGCTGATCAACGTGCTGGAAAGCTATCCGCGCGACGAGCTGTTCCAGGTGCCGGTGCCGATCCTGCGCAAACATGCCGCCGCCATTCTGGGCCTGGTCGAGCGGCCACGCGTGCGGGCGCTGGTGCGCGCCGACCAGTTCGACCGTTTCGTCTCAATCCTCGTCTTCGTGCCGCGCGACCGTTACGACAGCGTCGTGCGCGAGAAGATTGGCTCCTATCTGAAAACCGTATTCGAAGGCCGGCTGTCGGCCTACTACCCGGCCTTTCCCGAGGGCGGGCTGGCGCGCGTGCACTTCATCATCGGCCGCTCCGGCGGCAAGACGCCGAAGGTCGAGCAAGCGACGATAGAGGCGGCGATCCGCGACATCGTGCGTACCTGGGAGGACGCCCTTTCCGATGCGGCCGAGGCCAGTGGCGGCGACCAGGCTTTGAAGGCGATTGCCGCGCGGCTGCCGGAAAGCTACCGCGATTCGTTCAGCGCGGCGGTGGCGCTGGCCGATGCCGGGCGCATTGCCAAGATCAGCGCCGGCAATCCGATCGCCATCGACTATTATCGCCATGCCGAGCAGAAGCCGCACCAGGCATCGCTGAAGATCTATCACCACGGCAGCCCGGTGGCGCTGTCGCGCCGCGTGCCGGTGCTGGAAAACATCGGCTTCCGCGTCATCAGCGAGCGCACTTTCGAGGTCGGCGACGACCAGGTCGGCACGATCAATAGTGATCGGCCCGGCTTAGTCTTTATTCATGACATGGAGCTTGAGAACAGCTACGGCCAGCCGATCGACCTGACCGATGGCGGCGCGCTGTTCGAAGATGCGTTCCTCTCCGTCTGGCGCGGCGACGTCGACAATGACGGCTATAACGGCCTCGCCCAGACCGCCGGCCTGTGGTCTGGCGAGATCACCATCCTGCGCGCCTATGGCCGTTATCTGCAGCAGGTCGGCATTCCGCAAAGCCAGGATTTCATCGCCGCCGCGCTCAACCGCTATCCCGACATAGCGCGTGGCCTGCATGCGCTGTTCATCGCCCGGCTTGGCCCGACAGCCGAGACCGAAGGCGTGGTGGCCGCAAAGCATCTCAAGGCCAAGATCAAGGATGCGCTGGAGGATGTGCCGAACATCGACGACGACACCATCATCCGGCGCTACCTCAATCTGATCGAAGCCACGCTGCGCACCAATCATTTCGTTGCCGATACGAAAGAAAAGGGCCAGTCGCTGGCGATCAAGCTGGACTCGCACGCGGTCGAGGGCTTGCCGGCGCCGCGGCCGTGGCGGGAGATCTTCGTCTACGGCTCCGAGGTCGAAGGTCTGCATCTGCGCTTCGGTCCGGTGGCGCGCGGCGGCCTGCGCTGGTCCGACCGCGCCCAGGACTACCGCACCGAGGTGCTCGGCCTGGTCAAGGCACAGCAGGTCAAGAATGCCGTCATCGTGCCGGTGGGCGCCAAGGGCGGCTTCTATCCGAAGAAGCTGCCGATGAGCGCTGGCCGCGACGCGATCTTCGAGGCCGGTACTTCGGCCTACAAGAACTTCGTCTCCAGCCTGCTGTCGATCACCGACAATATCGGCCTCGACGGCGTCATCCCGCCGGCCGGCGTTATCAGACGCGACCCGGACGATCCGTATTTCGTCGTTGCCGCCGACAAGGGCACGGCGACCTTCTCCGATACCGCTAACGCGATCTCGGAGAAGCACGGCTTCTGGCTCGACGACGCCTTCGCCAGCGGCGGCTCGGCCGGCTATGACCACAAGAAGATGGGCATCACCGCCAAGGGCGCCTGGGAAGCGGTCAAGCGGCATTTCCGCGAGATCAACCGCGACATCCAGACCTCGTCCTTCACCGTCGTTGGGGTCGGCGACATGTCGGGCGACGTGTTCGGCAACGGCATGCTTTTGTCCCCGAAAACCCGGCTGATCGCGGCCTTCGACCATCGCGACATCTTCATCGATCCCGATCCCGACATGGCAGCCTCGATGGCCGAGCGCGAGCGCATGTTCGCGCTGCCGCGTTCGAGCTGGCAGGACTACGACAAGACGAAACTGTCGGAAGGCGGCATCATCGTCTCGCGCAACCAGAAATCGATCACCTTGCCGGCGGCGGCGGCGGCGGCGATCGGCCTGGCCAAGACCACCGCCACGCCGGTCGAGATCATGACCGCCATCCTCAAAGCGCCGGTCGATCTTCTGTGGTTCGGCGGCATCGGCACGTATCTCAGGGCATCGACCGAGACCAATGCCGAGGTCGGCGACCGCGCCAACGATGCCATTCGCATCACCGCGCTCGACGTCCGGGCGAAAGTGATCGGCGAGGGCGCCAATCTCGGCGTCACGCAGCGGGCGCGCATCGAGTTCGGCATGAATGGCGGCCGCTGCAACTCCGACGCCATCGACAATTCGGGCGGCGTCAACTGCTCCGACGTCGAGGTCAACATCAAGATCGCGCTGGCTTCCGCCATGCGCAAGGGGTCGTTGACACGCCCGGCACGCAACAAGCTGCTGGCCGAGATGACCGAGGAGGTCGGCTCGCTGGTGCTGTCCAACAACTACCAGCAGACGCTGGCGCTTTCGATCGCCCGCAAGCGCGGCCTCGCCGACATCGCGCATCAGAGCCGCTTCATGACGGCGCTGGAGGCGCGCGGCCTGCTCGACCGTGCCGTCGAGACGCTGCCGTCGCCGGCAGCGCTGGCCGAGCGCGAAGCGCGTGGCGAACCGCTGACCAGAGCCGAACTCGGCGTGCTGCTCGCCTATGCCAAGATTGTGCTGTTTTCCGACATCGTCGCCAGCGACGTGCCTGATGACGCGCATTTCGACCGCGACCTGATGGGCTATTTTCCCGACCAGATGGCGAAGAAATACGCCGCCGAGATCCATGGCCACAGGCTGCGCCGCGAGATCATCACACGGGTCGTCGCCAACGATCTGGTCAATCGCGGCGGCCCATCCTTCGTCAACCGGCTGCAGGAGGCCACCGGGCGCACCGCCGCCGACGTGGTGCGGACCTTCGCGGTGGTGCGTGACGGTTTTGCCTTGCCGGCGCTCTATCGCGAGATCGACGCGCTCGACAACCAGATCGACGGCCAGGTGCAGCTCGATCTCTATCAGATGGTCAGCCGGCTGATCTATGTGACCAGCGGCTGGTATCTGAAGAACGATGCCGGCACGGCACCCCTCAGCCAGCGCATTGCCGAGTTGCAGGAAGCCCGCAAGGCGCTGGAGCCCAAGCTCGTTTCGCTGCTGCCGGCCTTTTCACGCGAGCGCATCGAGGAGAAGCGGCATGGGCTGTTCAAGGCCGGCGCGCCGGAAAGCTTGGCCGGGCAGCTGGCACTGAGCGAGGTGGCGGAACTCATCCCCGACATCGCGCTGACGGCGCGCACCGCCGGCGCCGATATCGTCGCCGCGGCCAAGGCGTTCTTCGCCGTCAGCGATGCCTTCCGCATTCCGCGTGTCGAGGATGCCGCACGCTCGATCACGCCATCGGACTACTACGATCAGCTGGCGCTTTCGCGCGCCACCGACACGATCGATGCGGCACGGCGCGGCATCGCGGTGGCGGCGCTCACCGGCCACGCCAAGACGGCCGATCCGGTGGCTGCCTGGCTGGACGCCGGCGGCGAGCGGGTGGCGCGCATCCGCGAGCGGCTGCAGGCGTTGACCGAGGGCGGCGACATCACCGTGTCGCGGCTGTCGGTGGCGTCGGGGCTGATGAGCGATCTGACGGGGATGTGAACCGTCGATGATTGCCACACGCGTTGTCGGGTGCGTGTGGCGCCTTTTCCAATGTTATCGGCGCTTGGCGTTCAGCAAGCTCACCAGGAATGTTTGAGGGTGCCGACGATTTTCAGCCGGTCGCCGTAGAATTCGGTCCCGTAATAGCTGGTTGTCAGATACTTCCGGTCGAACAGGTTCGTTGCGTTCAAGGCCAACGTCACGTCCTTGGTCATCTTGTAGCTAATCGCCGCATCCACCAGTGCGTAGCCGCCAATCGAAATGGTGTTCGCGTCATCCCCGTAGGTTTGTCCGATATAGCGCAGGCCACCGCCGATGGTCAGGTCGCCACGCGGTCCTTCCTCGGGAAGCGTGTAGTCGACCCAGGCTGACGCCAGGTGGCGAGGAACGCGCTGCGGCCGATTGCCGGCATTCCCGCCAATGCCGTCTTCCAGGATCTCGGCATCCCAGTAGGAATAGGCAAGCGTCAGGTTCAAGTTTTCCGCGATGGCGGCCTTGCCCTCGAGTTCGATGCCGCGGACGCCAACCTTGCCGATCTGCTGCTGGACAACAGGCGTGACATAGGTCGGAACATTGGTTTGGGTAAGGTCGAAGACCGCGGCTGTGAACAGGCCGTCGAAGCCGTCGGGCTTGTACTTGATGCCTGCCTCATACTGTTTGCCCTCCTGAGGCTTCAACGAGCCCGAGACCGCATACCCGTTGGCGCTTGGCGACACGAGCGGCTGGAAGCTTTCCGAATAGTTGGCGTAGACCGCGAGGTTCGGCGTGAATTTGTAGGTCAGGCCGGCGCGCTTGGTGAAGGCCGATGCGGTGTCGTCGTCCTGCGTTCCCAGGTCGAGATAATCAGCTGTCGTCTGCACGCGGTCCCAGCGCCCGCCCAGGGTGACGATCCAGCGGTCGTCAAACGTCAATTGCTCCTGGGCATAGACACCGACCGCCTGCTGCTTGACCCGCCAGTTCACATAGGGGCCGAGGTTGATGCAGGACAGACCGCAATAGGTCGGGTTGTCGATGTCGATGGGGCCGGCAGTGCCGAAGAGGATGTTTTCGCGGGTGTTGTCGTTGGCGTAGTCGACGCCGACAAGCGTCTTGCTGGCGACCCGGTCCCAGCCCGTATCGTATTGCAACTGATTGTCGAAGGCATAGCGGTTGGACAGGCCGCCGACGGAAAATGCCGTGCGGTCCGCCGTGGGGTCAAGCGACGCGCCGTAGACCTCGGCGTAGTCGAGGCTCAAATGCGTGTAGCGGGCATTGGAGCGGAAGGTGAGATTCTCGTTGAATTCATGTTCGAACTGGTAGCCGATATCGACCTGCTCGGTGTTGAAGCGGTTGAAATCCGGCTCGCCCAGGAAGGTGCCGATGTCGATATTGGCGCCGGCGGGGGTGCCGCGTGCGCCTGTGCCATCTCGCTTGTAATAGTCAGTCAGGATGGTGAGCGAGGTTCCTTCCTCGGGCTTGATGGTCAACGCGGGTGCGATGTAAAGCCGGTCGTCGTTGGAATAATCCCATCCTTGATCGCCATCCTTGGCCAGCCCGGTAAGCCGATAGGTCCACACGCCATCGGGGTCGATCGGCCCGCCAAAATCAACGCCAATCTCCTTGGTGCCGTCGCCATAGGACGTGTAAATCTCCCCCTGCTTCTGGTCCAGCGGCCGCTTGGTAATGGCGTTCACCAATCCGCCAGGGCCGTTGAGACCAAAAAGCGTCGATGTCGATCCCTTTAGGACCTCCACGCGCTGAAGTCCGTAAGGTTCGAGACGGCTGGCCGTGAACCAGGCTGGGATGCGCGCCGTCAAGCCGTCGCGATAGGTACCGAGCGATGTCTGGTCGAAACCGCGGATGCGAATATAGTCGTATCGGTCATCGTTGCCGAACTCGTCGGTGAGGACGCTGGATGTGTAGGCCACGGCCTGCTGGAGGCTTTCGACATGGCGCGCCTCCAGTTCCTTTTGGGTTACAACTGAAACCGAGGCGGGAACGTCGACGATCGGCGTATCGGTCTTGGTGGCGGTCGCCGTATCCTTGGCGACGATCGTTTGATCGGGCCCGCCAACGCGGTCCGACTTGCCGGTGACGACGATCGTTTCCAGTTGAGTTGCATCGTCCGGCGAAACGTCCTGGGCCCGGCCGGTCCCCACCATTCCAAAAGATGCCGCTATCAAGGCACTGCTCGCAATCAATCGCCTTGCCTGAATGCGCAACAATGCCTGTCGACCAATCGTCATCTCTTATTCCCTGTCAGACCAATTTCGAGCAGTTCGGCCGGTCACCGTTCCGGCCCTGCGCGAGCGCAATTAGTCAAAGCGGACAAAAAGAGTCAACTTAATAATCAAGAGATCCACGCCGGCGACAATCGTTGCGAAGCAGGGGGTGGAGGACGGCGCCGGACCTACGGTCCGACTTCCCCCACGAGAAAAATACGGGCTTGGTTCGCGAAGCGGACGAAAGCCGGTTGCATGGCTTTCGAACAGTGAACGCCCGGCAGCGTCAAGGGTACGGCACCGAGCTTCGTTCATTGCATGAGCGCATGAAACATGCAGACATGGCGCCCGACACGGAACCGGTGCCGAGGGATCATGATGACGGTAGAGACAGTGCAGCGTGCGTCCGGGCGCGGCATCTGGGGATGGATGCTGTTCGACTGGGCGGCGCAGCCGTTCTTCACGGTCGTGACGACCTTCATCTTTGGACCTTACTTCGTCTCGCGCATGGCGAGCGATCCGGAGACCGGCCAGGCGGCCTGGGGCTACGGCATTGCCGCGGCCGGTCTTGTCATCGCCGTGCTGTCGCCTATCCTCGGCTCGATTGCCGACCAGACCGGCCCGCGCAAGCCCTGGATCGCATTCTTTGCCGCGGTCAAGGTCACCTGCCTTTGCATGCTTTGGTTCGCGGCCCCCGGTTCGAACCTTTTCCTGGTCGTGCTATTCTTTTCGCTGGCGTCGGTCGCGGCCGAGTTTTCGACCGTGTTCAACGATTCGATGATGCCGCGCCTGGTGCCGAAGAGCGAGATCGGCCGAATCTCCAACATGGCCTGGGGCCTTGGTTATCTCGGCGGCATGATCGCGCTGATCTTCGTCGTCGCTTGCTTGGCCGGTTCGCCGGAGACCGGCAAGACGATCATCGGCACCGACCCGCTCTTTGGGCTCGACCCGAAGCTCGGCGAGGACGCGCGCGCAACCGGGCCTTTGTCAGCCGGCTGGTACTTCCTGTTCATCCTGCCGATGTTCTTTTTCACCCCCGATGCCATCAAGGGCCTGCCGATCGGCCCTGCGGTGCGAGAGGGGTTGGCGGAGCTGAAAGTGACGCTGGGCGAGGTGCGCAAGCGCAGCGGCATCTTCCGCTTCCTTGTCGCCCGCATGATCTATCAGGACGGTGTCAATGCGGTGCTGGCGCTGGGGGGCACTTTCGCAGCAGCGATGTTCCACTGGTCGATCACCGAAATCGGTATTTTCGGCATCATTCTCAACGTCGTCGCCATCTTCGGCTGCCTGGTTGCAGCCCGTCTCGATACGGCGCTTGGCTCAAAAACCATCGTCATGATCTCGCTGGTCCTGCTCAGCATCGCCACGATCGGCATCGTCTCGACCGGACCGGGCTATACTTTGTTCGGCCTCTGGATGATGCTTGGACCGGACAGCGGTGGCCTGTTCGGCACGGCAGCGGAAAAGGCCTACATCTTCTTCGGCCTGTTGATCGGTGTGGCTTTCGGGCCGGTGCAGGCGTCGTCGCGATCCTACATGGCGCGCAGCGTCACGGCCGCCGAATCCGGCCGCTATTTCGGCATTTATGCGCTGGCCGGACGGGCGACCAGTTTCCTGGCGCCGTTCATGGTCGCGTCCGTCACCCTGGCCAGCGGCTCGGCACGGCTCGGCATGGCGGTGATCGTGCTGTTCCTCGGGATCGGCATGGCGATCCTGGTCAAGACGCCCTATCCAGCGGACCGGCCGGCGGATTGAGTTCTTTCTTCCTTCTCCCCCTGTGGGGTGAGCGGCCGGTTCGCGAAGCGAATTCATCGTGCCAGTGGCACGATGAAAGGCTGACGAACGCCGGGACGCTGCGGAGCAGCGGGGACCCGGCAGGGCGGATCGTCCACCGCCCGGCCCTTCGCGGGCTCAGGGCGTTCGAAGCTCGAAAAGCCAAGCAATTGGCTTTTCGTTTGCTGCGCGAACCGCTTCTCACCCCGCAAGGAGAGAAAGAAGAAGTGCGTCAATGCCTGAAATGCCGGACGCCCGTAAACACCATGGCGATGCCGTGCTCGTCGGCAGCGGCGATGACGTCCTTGTCGTTCATCGAGCCACCCGGCTGGATAACGGCAGTGGCGCCGGCGGCGATCGCCGACAGCAATCCGTCGGCGAAGGGGAAGAAGGCGTCGGAGGCGACGACCGAGCCCTTGGTCAGCGGTTCGGCAAGGCCGGCGGCCTCGGCGGCGTCGAGTGCCTTGCGGGCAGCGATGCGTGAGGAGTCGACCCGGCTCATCTGGCCGGCGCCGATGCCGACGGTGGCGCCGTCCCTGACGTAGACGATGGCGTTGGACTTGACGTGCTTGGCGATGCGGAAGGCGAATTTCAGGTCGGCCATTTCGACCGGCGTCGGCGCCCTCTTGGTCACCACTTTCAGTTCGAGGTCGTCGACGACAGCGTTGTCCCGGCCCTGGATGAGCAGACCGCCGGCGACGGATTTGACCGTCGTGCCCGGCGTGCGCGGATCCGGCAGCCCACCGGTGACCAGCAGGCGCAAATTCTTCTTCGCCGCGACGATGGCCGCTGCCTCGTCAGTGGCGCCGGGCGCTATGATGACTTCGGTGAAGGTTTTTACGATCTCTTCCGCCGCCTCGGCGTCGAGGGTGCGGTTGACCGCGACGATGCCGCCGAAGGCCGAAACCGGGTCGCAGGCGAGCGCCTTGGCGTAGGCGGCTTTCAGCGAGGTGCCTTCGGCAACGCCGCACGGGTTGGCGTGCTTGATGATGGCGACGGCGGCGGAACGCGCCGGATCGAACTCGCCGACCAGCTCGAAGGCGGCGTCGGTGTCGTTGATGTTGTTGTAGGACAGCTGCTTGCCCTGCAACTGACGCGCCGTGGCGACGCCCGGCCGCTTGTCGCCATCGATATAGAAGCCGGCGCTCTGATGCGGGTTCTCGCCATAGCGCATCACCTCGACCAGCCTGCCGCCAAAGGCACGCCACGTCGGGTGTTCGATCTCGAGCGCTTCGGCGAACCAGCCGGAGATCGCCGCGTCATAGCTGGCGGTGCGGGCGAAGGCCTTGGCGGCCAGCTTCTTGCGGAAATCCAGCGACAGCGAGCCGATGTTCATCTCCAGCGCGTTCAGCACCGAGGCATAGTCGCCGGGATCGGTGACGATGGCGACATAGGCGTGGTTCTTGGCCGAGGCGCGGATCATGGCCGGGCCGCCAATGTCGATGTTCTCGACGATCGATGCGTAGTCGGCGCCGGAGCGGCGGACCTCCTCGAACGGATAGAGATTGGAGACGACGAGATCGATCGGCTCGATGCCGTATTTGCGCATTGCCGCTGAATGCTCCGGATCGTCGCGCACGCCAAGCAGCGCGCCATGCACGCCGGGATGCAAGGTCTTGACGCGGCCATCCATGATCTCGGGAAAGCCGGTGAGCTCGGAGACGTCGCGCACCGGAAGGCCCGCGTCAGAGATCGCCTTTGCCGTGCCGCCGGTCGAGACCAGCTCGACGCCTGCGGCTGCCAGCGCCTTGGCGAAATCGATGAGGCCGGTTTTGTCGAAAACGGAGAGCAGGGCGCGGCGCACGGGAACCAGGTCTGGTGCGGGAATGTTCTTGGCGGCGACGGCCATGGGCTGGCGGCCTTTCACGACTGGTGTGGTGGATGCCCGCGCCCGTAGCACATGCCGCCCGGAAATCAAACCGGCGGTCAGGTAGGTCAGTTGTTTTCCGGATAACCGGCGATGCTGGTGCGGGTCAGCTGCCAGTGGACTTCGGCGATTTCCGAGGCCTTGAAGGCAAGCACGATCTGGCGGCTGCGGCGCGGGCCGCCAAGACCGGCGAAATAGATCGATTCCTCGACCTCCGGCACCACTTCGGCCGATGTGAACACCCAGGTGTCGGCCTGATCGGCGGCCAGCACCAGGCGGTCATGCTCGTCCTGCAAAAGGTTGACATCGGGATGAACGTGGAAGCGGACGGTGACGAAGTCGCGGCCATTGTTGCGGATCGCGGCACTGCCGGGGCGCTGGAAGCGGTCCCGGCCGGCCAGCACATTGCCGTTCGACGACAGCTTCAGCTCGCGCTCATGCAGGAAACCAAAGCGCGCGACATAGCCGTCATGGCGGGCGATGAAACCCTGAACGCCTTTCTGATCGGTGCGCTTGCACTGCACATGCTGCGGGCCGCCGATCAACGGCGAACCGAGCAGGTCGTTGACGCGCAACGAGTGGCTGAAGCGCGCCGACGAGGTGTCGTTGATGGTGGCGGTCGAGTGCGCGGCGGTGGCGCGCGCCAGCGGCCGGAATTCAGCCGCGCCGTAGGTGTCGATGCCGGCATTGACGATGTAGTGCTGGCGCCCGGACGACAGTTCGAAGGCAAGGCAGCTGGCATGTGCGGCATTGGACACGTCGACCGGCGGCGGCGGGCCGGTGTCGGCGATGACCGTGGTGCCGCCCATAGACAGGCGCTCATAGCCGGAATGCGGCGCATGCAGCAGCGGCGCGCCAGCGGTGTCGTCGTGGCGCAGGATGGTGGCGATGCGGTCGTGGATGGTGGCGCCCATGCCGTTGAAGCGGGCGAGGCTGCCATCCTGATGGCGGAAGAAGCGCAGCGCCGGCAGCATGCGGTCGATGGCGCCGATCAGCGCCTGCGGCGGCGTTTCCGCCTGGTTGGCATAGGTCTGGCGCAGCGGCAGAAGGTCGGCGAGGATTTCCAGGACGACCATCGGATTGCGCGAAATGTGCCCGCCATCGGCGAGGATCTGGCGGTCGAGTTCCTCGGCAAGGTTGCGGGTCGCGCCACGCAGCGCCGATGCCGGCGCCGGCAGGGACAAGGCAGCGAAGGCGAGCGCGATGCGGGCCCGCAGCCTGTCCTTGCCGTCGGGCATTTCGCGCGCCATCGACCTGAGATAGCGGATCTGCATGGCAACCGACTTCAGGAAGGCGCGGTAGAAAGGGAACTCGGCGCCCTGCAATACGACCGAGGAGTGCTGCAACCAGGCGATGATGCGCTTGGCCGTCGTGCCGGGCTCCCAGGCGATGCCGGAAATATGGCTGCCATGCATGGTGATCCAATCGGAGACCAGGGCGCGGGCATTGGCAGCGGCAAGCTCCGTGCCGGCGGCGCGCATATGGCGCAGCCAGCGAAAGCCGTGCAGCGTCTTCTGCCACCCGTGATTGGGCACGTTGATCTGGAAAGGCGACTTGCCGCCGGTCTCGACCAGATGCCCCGACAGGGGATAGCGGCCGTAATAGATCTCGAGTGCGATCTGCGGGTCGGCGAGGCGCAGGTCCGGCGGTGCGATCAGCACACGTTCCGGCGTGCGGCCGGAATAGCGCCAGCGATAGACAGGCCCGGCGCGCAGGCGCCGGCGCGTTTTGCGCCAGAACTCCTTCGCGACAAGCGTCCACAGACGCGTCGTGCTGCTGGCAGCCAGTGCCAAAACCCCTCCTGATCGTCCTCTACCCCGGCGCCGAGTCTACATGATTGCACGATTCGTGCGAAGGCGAATTCCACGAGCCCGGGCCGGTTCACCTGCTTCTGCCCCCGGTCCTGCCTAAAAAAGGCAGCAAATCCGGCAGTTCAAGCCCTAGCCGGCTCGCCGCATGCGAGCGGCGAAGAAGCCGTCGAGGCCTGAGCGTTCCGGCGCGCCGAGGTCCAGGTCGGCGGGCGTGGTGCGCAGCGTGCCTTGCGGCGTCAGGAATGGAGCGATGCCGGCGATCTCGCCTTGCAGCAGCGGATCATTGGTGATTTCAGGCGTGCCGGCGAGAAAGGCGCGACAGAGATCCTCGCCTTCGAGCGGATCGAGCGAACAGTTGGAAAAGACGATCCTGCCGCCGGGCTTCACCAGCGTCACAGTGCGGGCGAGCAGCCTGCGCTGCAGGTCGGCCAGTTTTTCGACATCGGCAGAAGTCTTGGTCCATGGCACGTCGGGGTGCCGCCGCACCGTGCCGGTCGACGAGCAGGGCGCGTCGAGGAGAACGGCGTCGAACAATTCCTTCGGCTCGAATTTGAGCAGGTCGGCCTGGACGATCTCGGCGGACAGGCCGAGGCGCTCGAGATTCTGCGTCAGCCGCGCAAGCCGGTTTTTTGACGTGTCGACGGCGGTGACCTTCGCGCCGGCAACGATCAGCTGCGCGGTCTTGCCGCCGGGCGCGGCGCAGAGATCGGCAACCCGCAATCCCGTGACATCGCCGAACAGTCGGGCGGGCAGGCTGGCCGCGGCGTCCTGGACCCACCAGGCGCCCTCGGCAAAGCCAGGCAATTCGGTGACAGGACCGACAAGATTCTCGACCCGCACCGTGCCGGTCGGCAGGACGATGCCGCCGAGTTTTTCGGCCCAGAGTCCGGGATCGGCCTTGACCGAGAAGTCGACCGGCGCCTCAACGCGGTGCGCTTCGAGGATCTGTCTGGCCTTTTCGTTGCCGTAGGTAGTCTTCAGCCTGTCGGAAAACCATTCGGGCGCCTCGTCGGTGGCGGCAAGGGCGGCAGGCAATTCCGTTTCCTTGGCCCGTGCCAGTGTGCGCAGCACGCCATTGACGAGGCCGGAGAACCGCACCGTGCGCGGATCGGACTTGGCATGGGTCACCGCAATGTCGACGGCGGCGCTGTCGGGAATATCGAGGAACAGGATCTGTGCGGCCGCCACATGCAATATGTGCGACAGCGCCGTGGCATTGGGCGGCAGCGGCTTTTCCAGGCGCCGCGCCAAGAGCCCCGATATGGTCATGCGATAGCGCAGCGCGGTGACCAGAATGGCGCGGACAAGGCCGCGATCGCGCAAATCGAGCGCCTTGTATTGCGGGTGGCCGTTCTCGTGATCGGTCAGCCCGTCAAGCGGTGTCCTGGCATCGATGACGGCGGCCAGCAGGCGGGCCGCTGCCTTGCGCGCGGCGAGACCGGCGACGAAGTCGCCGCCGTCCCTGTGTTCCTGATCACCTGAAACCGTGCGTCGAGGTCCTCTGTCCGCCACGCTCACGACCACCGGCCCCTGGGCCCGGTCGGATTGCGACCCCATGGGTTGGATTTGGGCTTGGCGGGCTCCGCCGGCTGCTCGGGCCGTGCTGTCTGATCCCACGGGCCGGATGGCCGCAGTTCGTCCGCCTGGCGTGGCGTTGGGGCCTGGCGCGGTGCAGCCCGGGTTTCGCTGCCGGCCATGTCGCGCGCCATCGCCTGCAAGGCTGCAATGCGGTTCTCAGTGGCGGGGTGGGTGGAGAACAGGCTGTCCATGCGCTCGCCGTGAAGGGGATTGATGATGAAGAGATGCGCGGTCGCGGGATTGCGCTCGGCATCGGGGTTGCGGATGCGTTCGGCGCCGCGGGCGATCTTGTCAAGCGCCGATGCCAGCCAGAGCGGGTGTCCACAGATTTCGGCGCCACGTCGGTCGGCCTCGTATTCGCGGGTGCGGCTGACCGCCATCTGCACGACCATCGCGGCAAAGGGCGCTACGATCATCGCCGCCAGCACGCCGACAAAGCCGAACGGATTGTTGTCGCGATTGCCACTGAAAAAGAAGGCGAAATTGCCGAGCATCGAAATGGCACCGGCAAAGGTGGCGACGATCGTCATGGTCAGCGTGTCGCGGTGCTGCACATGGGCGAGTTCGTGCGCCATGACGGCTGCGACCTCTTCAGGCGTCAGCGCCTGCAACAGGCCGGTGGAGGCAGCGACCGCCGCGTTCTGCGGGTTGCGGCCGGTGGCAAAGGCGTTCGGCTGCGGATTGTCGATCAGGTAGGTCTTCGGCATGGGCAGGCCGGCCTGTTTGGCGAGCGACTGGACGATGGCGTAATATTCGGGCGCGTTCTTCTCGTCGACCTCGACGGCACGGTTCATCGACAGCACCATCTTGTCGGCATTCCAGTAGCTGAACAGATTGGTGCCGGCGGCGATCAGCAGCGCGATCATCATGCCGCCGGTTCCGCCGATCAAAAAGCCGACGCCCATGAACAGCGCGGTCATCGCGGCAAGAAGCATGGCGGTGCGAAGTGTGTTCATCGTCTGCTCCTGTCCAGGTGATAGCGAAAAGGGGTCGATCCGCTTCGTCTCATCGCTATATGATGGGAAACACCAGTTCCCGTTTCAATCCGCTGGAAATATCGCATGAACGACGAAGCCAGTAAAACCGATGCCGAGCTTGCCCATGATGTCGAGCCAAAGGCGCTGACGCCGGAAGCCAGACGTGCGCTCGCGGAAGCCGAAGCAAGGCGTGTAAAGTACCTGGAAAAGGAAGCCTCGGCGCCGAAGGAAATCGGCGGCCGCGGCGGCAAGGAGCCCGGCCGCTACGGCGACTGGGAGGTAAAGGGCCTGACCAGCGATTTCTAGACGCGGCCTAGGCGGCGTTGCGCTGCGGCTCGAGCGCGATCCAGCCACGCTCGTCGACGGTGATGCCCACCATGTCGTAGCCCGCGATCGCGGCGTGTTGCGTTGGCAAGGGGTGCTTGTGCGTGGCGCTGATGACCATGACCGCCGCGCCCGCCGCTTCGGCTGCCGCTATGCCGGCCGGGGCATCCTCGAACACGAGGCAGTCGCGCGCGTCGAAGCCGAGCCGTTCCGCGCCAAGCCGGAAGCAATCGGGCGCCGGCTTGCCGCGGGAGACATCTTCCGCTGCGACGATGACGGCCGGGACGGGGATGCCCGCGGCCTTCATGCGCAACAGCGCCAGCTCACGTGGGGCGGAGGTTACGATCGCCCAGCGTTCGGGCGGCAGCGAATCGAGAAATGCCACGGCGCCGGCGATCTGGATAATGCCTTCGAGATCGGCCGCCTCGGCCTTCAGCAGCAGATCAGCCTCGTGTGCCGGGTCGACGCCCGGCAGCGCCAGGCCGGTGATGGTCTCGATCGCGCGTACGCCATGGATCGTCGGCAGGAAGGCAGCGACGTCGAGGCCCTGGCGGCGTGCCCAATCGCTCCACACCCGTTCCGCCGAGGCGATGGAATTGATGAGCGTGCCGTCCATGTCGAAGAGGAAGGCCGCGAATTTTCTGCTTGAATACATGATTTTCCTTGAGTCCGGGGAGCGCTGGTGGGGTTGCCGAACCTAACGTCTCGACCGCGGCAGGGGAAGACACGGGGTGGGCTTTTCGATCGGCCCAGGGAACCACGGTATCCTCCGGGCGTTTGGGAAGGACTGCTTCTCACAAGATCGAAGGGGGGACCAACGATGCTGATCCGGCTCGGCTATGAAATCGCCATCGAATGCGTAGCCGCCACGCCGGTGATTTCAGTGCTCGAGATCCATCGGGACAGGCAGGCTGATATCAAGCGGCAGACGCGGGTGCTGACCTCGCCCGCGGTGCCGACAAGGCTGTACCACGATCTGCATGGCAATGCCTGCCGGCGCTTCACAGCGCCCGCCGGTGGTTTTCGCATCCTGTACGACGCGGTCGTCGAGGACAGCGGCGAGACGGACGAGGTAAACACGCTGGCCAGGGAAGTGCCGGTGGCGGACCTGCCGGACGAAGTTCTCGGTTATCTCCTGGGCAGCCGCTATTGCGAGACGGATCATCTGAGCAGCCTGGCCTGGCAGCTCTTCGGCGACATTCCGTCCGGCTGGGCGCGCGTGCAGGCGATCGTCGACTATGTCCACAACCGGCTGTCGTTCGGCTATGGCTATGCGCGCTCGACCCGCACGGCGGCTCAGGCGCATGAGGAACGCGTCGGGGTCTGCCGCGACTTCGCTCATCTGGCGATCACGCTTTGCCGCTGCATGAATATTCCGGCACGCTATGTGAACGGCTATCTCGGTGATATCGGCGTGCCAGCCGATCCGGCACCGATGGACTTTTCGGCGTGGCTGGAAGTGTTCCTCGACGGCAAATGGTACACGTTCGATCCTCGCCACAACACGCCAAGAATCGGCCGCATCGTCATCGCCCGCGGCCGCGACGCCACCGACGTGCCGCTGCTGCATAGTTTCGGCGCCCACCGGCTCAGCCTGTTCAAGGTATGGACCTATGAACAGGAAGGCAATCTGTTCAACCCGCCCTACCACGGTATCGACAGGACCGTCGGCGCACAGATGCTGGCCTAACGGTATGTCGATTCAGGTGAGGCCGGTCTGCAAATGACGGCTTTCTGCGCTTCCGGTGCTCACGGACCAAATGTCCGCTCCGCTCCGGTTCTCGAAAGCCATCATTTTCGACCTGGCCTGACCTGAATCTCAACACCCCCTTGAGGCGCGGCCAAAAGCGGCCCTGGTTTTCAAACGTGATGGCGCTTTGGTCTTTCGACGGCCGGAGGCGTTGGATCCGATCATTTCGCGCCCTGCAGTCTCGGGACAACTGGCCCGCTTCGGCACACGGACCCTGTCCCGCAACAGGACGTCATCGGGATTCCGTGATTGCTTCGTCTTGAGCATGGTAACCGGCTCGTAAACGCAGCCGCGGCCGCGCTTTTCTGTTTACCAGTCATTCACCTTTGCGGAGCTTGAAGCCGAACAAAAACAATGATTTGGCGGCAAGCGGCCGGCCTTCTGCCAGCCAGCGGCGTCATCCGGCGGGAATCCTGCATTGCCCTGTCCGCGGCGACGAGGCCGAGGCGAATGGAGGCTGTAGGATGCGGAATTACGGGGGTCTTGTTCACGCGATCGGCGGGTTCGCCAGGGATCGCGGTGGAAATTTCGCAATCCTGTTCGGCCTCAGCGCCTCGGTCTTGGCGCTGGCTGTTGGCTTCTCGGTCAACGTATCGCAGCTCTACAATGCCAGATCGAGCCTCCAAGGCGTCGTCGACGCCGCGGTCACATCGACGGCACGCGACCTAACGACCGGCGCCATCAAGGAAGCCGATGCCAACAAATCGGTGCAGGCCTTTCTCGACGCCAACAGCCAGGCAGGCATTCTGCAGGCCGACCAGATCGTACTCGACAGGCTGATCGTCAACAGGACCGCCAAGACGGTCCAGGCTGACGCCCATGTCGATGTCGGGCTGTATTTCCCGATTTTTGGCACGGGCGACATGAAACGCGTCGCCGCCTCCACGACGGCGCTCTATTCGGACAAGACCGTCGAAGTGGCGATGATGCTCGACATAACGGGGTCGATGGCCAAGCGCGGCAAGGTCGACAAAATCGGCGATCTGAAAACAGCTGCAAAAAACGCCGTCCAGACGATGCTGCAGAAACAGGATCCGCAGAACCCCCGCATCCGCGTCGCGATTGTGCCTTATGCATCTGGCGTCAACGCCGGCAAGCTGGCGGAAAACGTCTATGCCGAAAAACAAGCCAGCACTGAGCTCCCACCCGTCGCCGGCAGTCCGCTTCTCGTCGCCAAGACGGGCAAAAATCTGCTGCCGTCCTTCAGCGACTACATCTCCATTGTCGGCGCGGCGATGCCACGCCCCGACAATTGCGCCACCGAGCGCAAGGACAAGAACGGCAACGCGGATATGAGCGCCGACGGCCCGGATACTGTCCGCACCGACGGGAACGGCAAGAAATACTATGCTCTGGTCAACCGGGACGATCATCTCGGTGACGGGGACATGAACAGGTGCCCTGATGCGAAAGTGATCCCGCTGACCGCCGATTCCGATGCCTTGCTTGAATCGATCGAGGACTTCCGGGCCAATGGGTTTACGGCCGGCGCGATCGCCATTCAGTGGACCTATTATATGCTGTCGCCGCAATGGCGCACTGCGATCAGGAATGCCGGTCTTGGCAAGGGTGCCTCGGATGCCGATCCGAAGAAGATCGCCAAGGTCGCGATCCTGATGACCGATGGCCAGTTCAATACGGCCTTCGCCGGTGCTGGGGACAGCTACAACAGGCAGGGCACCCTTGCGCGCGGCAACGCCGAAACGCTGTGCGACAACATGAAAAACGACGGCATCGAGATTTTCACCATCGGCTTCGATCTGGACGACAAGGATATGTCGACAACCGAGCGGGACCAGGCAAAGGCGGTGCTGAAGGATTGTTCGTCGAAGGATACCTCCGCCGCCAAGAGGCATTTCTTCGACGTGTCCACCGGAGCCGAATTGGACGACGCCTTTCAGGAAATCATTCGCAACACCGAAAAGATCGCATTGACCCAGTAGTCTGGTCCGCAAACGGAAAAGGCCGCCGCTTCTTTCGAAGCCGGCGGCCTTCCGTGTTTCCGTCCGTGGCGCGGCCCATGGCGATGACCTATCAGGTCAGCCGCCGCGCATTTCGCGCCTTAACGGGAAGACTGCTTCCCGAAAGTGCAATCCGCTGAGGCCACGTTCTGGAAAACGAAATCACTCGACATCGGATCACCTCCTTTCGATTTGTTGAACACATACTCATGATGGGGTGCATTGCAGCAAAAGACAAGGTGCAGGTCTGAAATTAACCAAGGGGCGGGCCTGGTGCGGGCCGGCTTGCGATTGCCAGGCCGACCGGGCAAACTTCTGCCCCTGAGCCAGCATTCGGAGGAATCGCATGGAGGCAGCCGAAAAGGCCGCTCGCATCGTTCGAACGGTGATCGAAACATTGAAGCCGGGTTTTGCGGTCAGGCTGTGGACCGGGGAGCGGATAGGCCCCGCCACTGGTCCGGTGCTCACCATCAACGACCAGGACATCGTCTGGCAGATCGTGAAGCGACCGTCCCTGTCGACGCTGATCGAGATGTGGATTTCCAAGACCATCGACATCGAAGACGGGACGATCTTCGATTTTTATGCCCTGCCGTCGCAAGGCAAGCTCAGAACCAAGCTCAAGTCGCTGCCGAAAATGGCGATCCTGCGCGACCTGCCTTCCGTGCTTTTGGCACGCAAGCAGATGAGCGCGCGGACCGATCTGTCGGGGCGCAATCCCTATGTCAGCGGTTCGAGCCAGGAGGCGATCCAGCATCACTATGACATCTCGAACGCCTTCTACCGGCTCTTTCTCGACGAGCGCATGGTCTATAGCTGCGGCTACTTCAAGGATTTCGCCAATGGCATCGACGAGGCCCAGGTCGACAAGCTCGACCACATCTGCCGCAAGCTCCGGCTGAAACCGGGCGAACGACTGCTCGACATCGGCTGCGGCTGGGGCGCCATGCTGATCCATGCGGCAAAGAACTACGGCGTCGTCGGCCACGGTGTGTCGCTGTCGCAGGCGCAGACCGAGCTGGCCCGCGAACGCATTCGCGCCGAGGGGCTGGAGGACCGCATCACCATCGAGATCAAATCCTATGCGGAACTCACCGGCAGCTTCGACAAGATCTCGTCGATCGGCATGTTCGAACATCTCGGGCTCGCCAACCATGCGACTTATTTCAAGACCATTCATCGCCTGCTGAAGCCGGGCGGCATCTATCTGCACCACGCCATCACCCGGCGCAGCAAGGGCGACATCAAGAAGACCTTGCGCAAGGGGCCGGAGTTCAAGGCGCTGCTCAAATATATCTTTCCCGGCGGCGAACTCGACACCATCGGCATGACAACAGGCAATCTCGAGGCGCATGGTTTTCTCGTCTACGATGTCGAGAACCTGCGCGAGCACTATGCCCGCACCTGCAGGCTGTGGGCCGAGCGGCTGCAGGCCCGCTTCGATGAGGCAATCGCCGAGGTGGGCGAGGCCAGGGCGCGGCTATGGCTGCTTTACCTGACGGGCTGTTCGATCACCTTCGAGCGCGCATCGGCACAGATTTTCCAGACCGTCGTGACCAAGCGCGCGCGCGGTCCAAGCGGCCTGCCGCCGACACGGGCGGATCTGTATCGATAGCTTACAGGAAGCGCATCGCGTCGCCGACTTCGACGCGCGCCGGCCTGTCGACCGTGCAATAGACGCCGAGATTATGGGCGTTGTGACGGACCAGGTTGCGCAGGATCGCCGGATCATGGTCGAAGCCATCCTGGGCGACAATGGTGAAACCGCAGCGGCGGCAGGGTTCCGAGATGGTCAGCAGGAGATCGCCGACGGCAAGCTTGCGGCCGATCCATTCCGTTTCGGGAAACGAGCCTTCGATGGCCGCCATGTCGACAACGATGTTGGGGCGGAAGCGGCGCGGGTCGGCGACCCCTTCCGGGTGCAATGCTTTCAGGCGTGCCAGCGAAGCCGTGGTCAATAGATGAATCGGCGCCTTGCGGTAGCGCTCCGCGGTCAGCGGGCCGGAATAGTCAGGCCCGGCATTCTCGCGGCGAAACGGACGGAGCGAGGCCTCGAAGCCGAGATAGGCCGACACCGCGCGGTCGCTCTCGATGCTTGGCGCGGCCAGCCAGTCGCCCTCGGGAACGGCAATCTCGAGTTCCAGGGTCGGCGACAGCCGGGTGCGGATGCGCGGCACCTTGTGCCATTTCGCGTCGCGGTCCGGTCGTGCGATCTCGTTGTCGGACACGTCGACAAGGCCGAACAGGCGGTCGCCGTCGATGCTCTCGACGTCGACCGAGATTGTTTTCAGGCGCTCGCCGGCAAGCGAACTCGCCGGATAGCGCCAGAGTTCGCTGACAGTGCCCAGCGCGGCCTGCATCAGCTCTTCTTGTTCTGCCGGTTGGCGACCAGATCATCGACGACGGCCGGGTCGGCCAGCGTCGAGGTGTCACCCAGGGCAGAAAAATCGTCCTCGGCGATCTTGCGCAGGATGCGACGCATGATCTTGCCGGAACGCGTCTTCGGCAGGCCCGGCGCGAACTGGATCTTGTCGGGCGAAGCAATGGCGCCGATCTCCTTGCGGACATGGGCAACAAGCTCCTTGCGCAGCTCCTCGGTGGGTTCGGCACCCTTCATCAAGGTGACGTAGCTGTAGATACCCTGGCCCTTGATGTCGTGGGGATAGCCCACGACCGCGGCCTCGGAAACCTTCTCATGGCTGACCAGCGCCGATTCGACTTCGGCCGTGCCCATGCGGTGGCCGGAAACGTTGATGACGTCGTCGACGCGGCCGGTGATCCAGTAATAGCCGTCGGCGTCGCGGCGGCAGCCGTCACCGGTGAAGTACTTGCCCTTGTAGGTCGAAAAATAGGTCTGCACGAAGCGGTCGTGATCGCCATAGACGGTGCGCATCTGGCCCGGCCAGGAATCGGTGATGCACAGATTGCCGTCGGCCGCACCTTCCAGCACCTTGCCCTCGCCGTCGACCAGCTGCGGCTTGATGCCGAAGAAAGGCCGCGTCGCCGAACCCGCCTTGAGGTCGGTCGCACCTGGCAGCGGCGTGATCAGGATGCCGCCGGTCTCGGTCTGCCACCAGGTGTCGACGATCGGCACCTTGCCGTTGCCGACGACGTTGAAATACCACTCCCAGGCTTCCGGGTTGATCGGCTCGCCGACCGAACCCAGCACGCGCAGCGACTTGCGCGACGTCTTCTTCACGTGCGCATCGCCGGCGCCCATCAGCGCGCGCAACGCCGTCGGCGCGGTGTAGAAGATATTGACCTTGTGCTTGTCGATGACTTCCCAGAAGCGCGACTGCGACGGATAGTTCGGCACGCCTTCGAACATCAGCGTGGTGGCGCCGTTGGCGAGCGGGCCGTAGACGATGTAGCTGTGGCCGGTGACCCAGCCGACATCGGCGGTACACCAGTAGATGTCGCCGTCATGGTAGTCGAAGACATATTGGTGGGTCATCGAGACGTAGACGAGATAGCCGGCGGTGGTGTGCAGCACGCCCTTCGGCTTGCCGGTCGAACCCGACGTGTAGAGAATGAACAGCGGGTCCTCGGCCTTCATCTTCTCGGGCTTGCATTCGGCTTTCACCGTCGCGATCTCGTCGTGATACCAGACGTCGCGGCCTGAAACCCAGCCGGTCTTGCCGCCGGTGCGTCGCACGACCACCACCTTTTCGACTTTCGTTCCGGCTTTCGCGGCGATCTCGATCGCCCTGTCGGTGTTTTCCTTCAAAGGGATCGGCTTGCCGCCGCGCAGGCCTTCGTCAGCCGTGATAACGAAGGTCGACTTGCAGTCGTCGATGCGGCCGGCCAGCGCATCCGGCGAGAAACCGCCGAAGACGATCGAATGGACGGCGCCGATGCGCGTGCAGGCCAGCATCGCATAGGCGGCTTCCGGGATCATCGGCATGTAGATGGTGACTCGATCGCCTTTCTTGACGCCGTGTTTCTTCATCACATTGGCGAGCCGGCAGACATGCTCGTAGAGCTCGTTATAGGTGACCTTCTTGTCGTCGTAGGGATTGTCGCCTTCCCAGATGATGGCGGTCTGGTTGCCGCGCTTCTTCAGATGCCGGTCGATGCAGTTGTAGGAAACGTTGGTCAGTCCGTCCTCGAACCATTTGATCGAGACCTTGCCGTCGAAGGAGGTGTTCTTGACCTTGCTGAACGGCTTGAACCAGTCGATGCGCTTGCCGTGCTTGCCCCAGAATTTGTCCGGGTTCTTGACGCTGTCGGCATACCATTTCAGGTAGGTGTCATTGTCGATCAGCGCGTTTTTCTTCCACGCCGGCTGGACGCGATGGACATGAACCTCGGACATTCCTGACTTTCCTCCCGAACCAATCGCCGGCTTGAAATGCCGGCGGGATCGCGGCGACACGGCCGCGAATTCGGCGGCATTATTACCAGTTCCGCCGTTACGGCAACATTAGACGTTGGATTCGCGCGGCGGGATGCCGCAGGGAGCTTCTCCAGGGCTGTCAGCACTCGAAGAGGTGCGCTGCTAACCGCATGTTTTCGCAAGCTAAAGCCGGTTCAGATGAAGAAAAAATCAATAGACGGTTAATCAGCGGCGCGCACAATCAGCCGTGGGAGGACAGGCGAATCAACCTGGGGACCGTCATGCGCGACCATGCCGAAATGGACCTGATGCTCAAAGGCTATGGCTTGACCACTGCCAAGATTCTTTATCACTTTCCCGATCACCCGCATCTGCTGCAGAGCTTCATCTGGCAGGACTACGATCTCGCGCCGAAGTTTCCGGTGCTGATCAAGTTCATCGAATTCTGGAAGGCCAAGCTGGACGGGCCGCTGCATTCGATCAGCTACACCCACCAGAAGCTGATCGCGCCGAATGAATGGCGCAAGGTGGATGGGGAGTTTGTGCTGCACTAGGGGCAAGTTTCGCAGCAACGGCTTCTTGAGGTCGGCGTTCTACGACGCCCCCCTCTGTCCTGCCGGACATCTCCCCCTCAAGTGGGCAGATTGGCAGCTCCACCGACAACGCCGCCCCTTGTTACGCCTGCGATTGGCGAAAGTCGCCGCGACATCCGATCTCCCCCCTTGAGGGGGAGATGGCCGGCAGGCCAGAGGGGGGCGCTGGCCCGCGAACCTTGCGCCATGACGGCCCGATGCGCTCAAACCACCGGCGGGTTCAACCGGGCAAAGCCTTCCTGCCGCCGATACGGGAAGTACGGGTAGGGCGCGGTGACTTCGCTTGCCGCGTCGAGCTGCCTTATCTGCCCCGGCGTCAAGGTCCAGCCGACGGCGCCGAGGTTCTGGCGCAACTGCTCCTCGTTGCGGGCGCCGATGATGACCGACGATACGGTCGGGCGCTGCAGCAGCCAGTTGATGGCGATCTGCGGCACGGTCTTGCCGGTTTCCTCGGCCACGACATCGAGGGCATCCATCACTCGATAGAGATGCTCGTCCTCGACCGGCGGACCGAAGCTTGCCGTGTCGTGCAGCCGGCTCTTTTCCGGTAGGGACTGGCCACGGCGGATCTTGCCGGTCAGGCGGCCCCAGCCAAGCGGGCTCCACACCAATGCACCGACGCCCTGGTCGAGGCCGAGCGGCATCAGCTCCCACTCATAGTCGCGGCCGACCAGCGAATAGTAGACCTGATGGGCGACATAGCGCGGATAGCCTTGGCTGTCGGCTTGCGCCAACGACTTCATCACTTGCCATCCGGAGAAGTTGGAGACGCCGACATAGCGCAGCTTGCCGGCACGGATCAGGTTGTCCAGCGTCGACAGCACCTCCTCGATCGGCGTGCCGGCATCGAAGGCGTGTAGCTGCAAAAGGTCGATGTAGTCGGTGCCGAGGCGCCTCAGCGCATCATCCACGGATCTGATCAGCCGCGAACGTGACGAGCCGTAATCGCCCGGCCCATCGCCCATCGGCAGCGCGGTCTTGGTCGAGATCAGCACGGCATCGCGGCGGCCTTTTATCGCGTCGCCAAGCACCTGTTCAGAAGCGCCGTTCGAATAGACGTCGGCCGTGTCGAACAAATTGACACCGGCCTCCAGGCAGATGTCGATCAGCCGCCGCGCTTCCCTGGCGTCGCTGTTGCCCCAGGCGCCGAACAGCGGGCCGGAACCGCCAAAGGTTCCCGCGCCGAAGGAGAGTGCGGGCACTTTCAAGCCCGATGCACCGAGACGTCGATAATCCATCTTTTTACTCCTGGTGGTATGAAGGGTGTCGGAAGCGGGTTTGCCGAGGGTAGTCACGAGCGGATGGAGGCAGGTGCGCCGAGCGCCGGGGTGCGATCGAGACGCAGCGCCAGGCCCGCCACGCCGAGTGCCGTGAGCGGCAGCAGGGCGGCGACCCAGGTGAGGGAACCCAGACCAAGGCCGTGGGCAATCACCGCGCCGCCAAGCCAGGCGCCTGCGGCGTTGCCGAGATTGAAAGCGGCGATGTTGAAGGACGAGGCGAGGCTCTGGCCGGCACCTTGCGCCTTGTCCAGCACCCACATCTGCAGCGGCGCCACGGTAGCAAAGGCGGCGGCACCGAGCAGGCCGACATAGATGACGGCCATCACCTGGCTGTGGATGGCGAAGGTCATCGTTGCGAGCACCAGGGCCAGCACCACGAGGCTGCCCAGCACGGACGGCCAAGCCAGCGGTCGGCGACCTTGCCGCCAAGCAAATTGCCGGCGATGAGACCGCCGCCGAAGACGAGCAGGATCGGCGACACGGCTGCTTCCTTGAAGCCGCTTATCTCGGTCAGCAACGGAGCGATATAAGTGAAGACGGCGAAGACGCCGGCATAGCCGAGCACGGTGGTGGCGAGGCCGAGCAGGACGGGGGTGCGGCGCAAAACGGCGAGATCGGCGCGCAGGTCGCTCTTTTCGGGCGCCGTCCGGCTGCGTGGCACCAGAGCCAGGATGACGGCGAAGGCGGCCACACCGACCACTGTCACGGCCCAGAAGGTCGCGCGCCAGCCGAAGGCCTGGCCGAGCCATGTGCCGAAGGGCACGCCGAGGATGTTGGCGATGGTCAGGCCGGTGAACATCAGCGCGATCGCCGAGGCTTGTCTGTTGGGCGCGACCAAGCCGGTGGCGACCACCGAGCCGACGCCGAAGAAAGTGCCGTGGGCAAAGGCGGTGATGATGCGGGCGCCCATCAGCGTCCAGTAGTCGGGCGCCAACGCGCAGGCGAGATTGCCGAGCGTGAAGATCGCCATCAGCGCCAGAAGCACGGTCTTGCGCGGCCAGTTGCCGGTGGCGATGGTCAGCAACGGCGCGCCGATGACGACGCCAAGCGCATAGCCCGAAATGAGCTGGCCGGCAGCCGAGATCGAAACGCCGAGATCCTTGCTGACATCGAGCAGCAAACCCATAATGACGAATTCGGTGACGCCGATGCCGAAGGCACCGGCGGCGAGGGCGTAGAGAGCAAGAGGCATGGCGGTTTTCCACTTCGATGCGAAGAGCGCCGTCCCGCGCCCCGACCCCTGAGATCGTGCTTCCCTGCATTGTGAACCAGACTTGCCTTGGGCATATTTTCTGTGAAATAGATTCATAAATGGCCAGGCCCGACATCAATCGCTCCGGCGAGATCGAAGTGTTCGTGCGCGTCGTCGAGGAAGGCAGTTTCTCCTCCGCGGCACGCGCGTTGCGCATGACGCCGTCGGCGGTGAGCAAGCTGATCGCGCGGCTGGAGGCCCGGCTTGGCGCGCGGCTGGTCAGCCGCTCGACGCGAAAGCTGCAACTGACGCCGGAAGGCACAGCATTCTACGAGAGCGGCCTGCGCATCCTTGCCGACATGGCGGCAGCCGAGCAGGAGGCAGCGGCCGGTGCTTCACCGCGCGGACGTGTGCGCATTAACAGCTACGTGCCCTTCGGGGTGCATCGGCTGGTCCCGCTTCTGCCTCGGTTCCTGGAACGCTACCCCGAGATTTCGGTCGATCTGGTGCTGACCGACAGCGTCGTCGACCTGATGGCGGAGCGCGCCGATGTTGCCATCCGTGCCGGGCCATTGAGTGAGTCACGGCTGGTGGCGCGCAAGCTCGGGCAAAGCCCGGTGGTCGTTGTTGCAGCACCTTCTTACCTCGAGACGCACGGCATACCGCTGACGCCAGCCGATCTCGACAAACACAACCGCATGGGCTTCGGCTTCGTCAGGCACCTCGATGGCTGGCCGTTCCTCGACGCGGAAGGCCGCGTCATCATGATTCCGATCACCGGCAACACGCTGGTCAGCGATGGTGAGGCGATGCGGCTCATGGCACTGGCGGGCGCGGGCATCGCCCGGCTGGCGCGCTGGCATGTGGCGGAAGACATAGCGGCCGGCAGACTGGCGCCGCTGCTGGAGGCATTCAATCCGGGTGACGAGGAGCCGACCCACGCCGTCTATGTCGGCCAGGGCCGGCATCTGCCGGCGCGGGTGCGCGCCTTTCTCGATTTTCTGGGCGAGAGCGTCCGGCTGACCTGACATCTCCGGAGCCACGGCTCCCGAGATGTCAGCGTGGGCTGTATTTATGCTTTCGGCGTGAACGCCGCCGGACGGCGGCCCGCTGCCTGGCGCTCCAGCATCCAGCCTGGATATTCGGACGGCAGGGCGCTGACCTCGTCGAGACGAACCAGATCGTCGGTGTCGAGCTTCACCTCAGTGGCGGCAAGGTTCTGCTCCAGCTGCTCCATGCGGCTGGCGCCGATGATGACGCTCATCACGAAGGGCTTGGCCAGGACATAGCCGAGCGCCACCGTGGCGACGCTCACATCATGTTTTTTGGCTATGTCGCGCATGACGGCAACGGCCGCCCAGGCGCGGTCCTCATTGACCGGCGGGAAGTTGAAGGACGCGCGGCGGCCTTCGCCATTGCCGGGTGCGCCGGGGCCATATTTGCCGGAGAGCAGGCCACCGGCCATCGGCGACCACACCATCAGGCCGAGCTTCTCCTCATTGAGCAGCGGCACGATTTCGCGCTCGAGATCGCGGCCGGCGATCGAATAATAGGACTGCACGGTCTCGAAACGGGCGAAACCCTTGCGCTCGGCGATGCCGAGCGCCTTGGCGATGCGCCATGCCGCCCAGTTGGAGACGCCGACATAGCGGACCTTACCGCTGGCAACGAGATCGTCGAGCGCCCGCAGCGTTTCGTCGATCGGCGTCACGGTGTCGGTGCCGTGCAACTGATAGAGATCGATATGGTCGAGTTGCAACCGCTCCAAGCTGGCATCGACCGAATCCATGATGTGGCCGCGTGACGAGCCGCGCTGGTTGGGGCCTTCACCCATGGCGCCATGCGCCTTGGTGGCGATGACCACATTCTGCCTGTTGACCTTGAGATCCCTGAGCGACTGGCCGAGCAACCGTTCGGATTCGCCAAAGGAGTAGACGTCGGCCGAATCGAAGAAATTGACGCCGGCGGCAAGCGAATGGGCAACGATCTCGTTGACGCCCTTCTGGTCGAGGCTGGCGATCAGGCCCCATTGGGCATTCTGGCCGGCGGCGCCGAAGGTCATGGTGCCGAGGCACAGTTCGGAGACGAACATCCCCGTATTTCCAAGCTGGTTGTAGCGCATGGTGGCGGCTCCAGAGAGTTTGTGACGACCCAAAGCAAATAGGAACGGTACGTTTCGTTTCCAGTCCTGGAGCAACGAGCCTGTCGGATTGGCCCAAAGGCCGTTGCGTCTCAGCGAGTGCCGAAGATCGCCGAACCGACGCGGACGCTGGTGGCGCCGAAGGCGATTGCTGTTTCGTAGTCGCCGGACATGCCCATTGAGAGTTTGGCGACGTCGGCTTCCTTGCTAAGCTTCTCCAACAGCGCAAAATGCGGACCGGGATTCTCGTCGGCCGGCGGGATGCACATCAGGCCTTCGATGGCGAGGCCGTGCACGTCGCGGCAGCGGGCGACGAAGGCCACGGCGTCGCGGGGCTCGATGCCGGCCTTCTGCGGCTCGGAGCCGGTGTTGACCTGGACATAGAGTTTTGGCGCGCGGCCCTGTTTGGCGATCTCCTTGGCGAGTTCGGCGGCGATCTTCTCGCGATCGACCGTCTCGATGACGTCGAACAGTGCTACCGCTTCCCTAGCCTTGTTGGATTGCAGCGGGCCGATCAGATGCAGTTCGATGTCGGGAAATGCGTCCTTCAGATCAGGCCATTTGGCTTGCGCCTCCTGCACCCGGTTCTCGCCGAAGACGCGCTGGCCGGCTTCGATGACCGGGCCGATGTCGGCGGCATCAAAGGTCTTTGAGACCGCGACCAGGATCACGGCGCCGGCTTCGCGGCCGGCCTCGCGTTCGGCGGCGGCGATCTTCGCCTTGACCGCGAAAAATTGCTGAACGGCGTCACCCATATGCAAATCCTGCTGTTTTGACCGGCGTTTTTGTCAGACGCGGTACCCATATGGTTGACGGGTTTGCCAAACCATGGTGAACACCCGGACCACATTCCCTGAACTGCCGAGCCATCGCCCGCAGTTCGCGCATGCTTTTAAGTGAAAAACGTCCCATGGCAACCGAACGATACAATCCGCGCGCGTCAGAGCCCAAATGGCAGAAGGCCTGGGACGCCAAGAAGCTGTTCGAAGCGCACAATGACGATCCGCGCCCGAAATACTACGTGCTGGAGATGTTCCCCTATCCGTCGGGGCGCATCCATATCGGTCATACCCGCAATTACACGATGGGCGACGTGGTGGCGCGCTACAAGCGGGCCAAGGGCTTCAACGTGCTGCACCCGATGGGCTGGGACGCCTTCGGCATGCCGGCCGAAAACGCGGCGATGCAGAATAAGGTCCACCCCAAGGAGTGGACCTACCAGAACATCGCCACCATGCGCGAGCAGCTCAAGGTCATGGGGCTGTCGCTGGACTGGGCGCGCAAATTCGCCACCTGCGACGTCGATTACTACCACCGCCAGCAGATGCTGTTCCTCGACTTTGTCGAGAAGGGGCTGGTGACGCGCAAATCCTCCAAGGTCAACTGGGATCCGGAGGACATGACGGTGCTTGCCAACGAGCAGGTCATCGACGGGCGCGGCTGGCGCTCGGGCGCGCTGGTCGAACAGCGCGAACTGACGCAGTGGTTCTTCAAGATCACCGACTTCGCCCAGGATCTGCTGGATTCGCTCGAAGGCCTCGACGAATGGCCGGAAAAAGTGAAGCTGATGCAGCAGAACTGGATCGGCCGCTCGGAAGGCCTGCTGATCCGTTGGCCTCTGGCCGACGCCTCCGATGGCGAGCATGAGTTGGAAGTCTATACGACAAGGCCCGACACCATCTTCGGCGCTTCCTTCATGGCTGTCGCCGCCGATCATCCGTTGGCCAAGAAGGCCGCTGCGCACAATCCGGCACTGGCGAAGTTCATCGAGGATATCGGCCATATGGGCACCTCGGTGGCGGCGCTGGAGACAGCTGAGAAGAAGGGTTTTGACACCGGCCTCCGCGTCGTCCATCCGTTTGACGACAACTGGACGCTGCCTGTCTATGTCGCCAATTTCGTGCTGATGGAATACGGCACCGGCGCCATTTTCGGCTGCCCGTCCGGCGACCAGCGCGACCTCGACTTCGCCAACAAATACGGCCTGCCGGTGATTCCGGTGGTGATGCCGGAAGGCGAGAATCCGGCGACGTTCCAGATCATCGATGAAGCCTATGTCGATGACGGCGTGATGATCAATTCGCGCTTTCTCAACGGCTTGAAGCCGGATCAGGCTTTCGACGAAGTCGCCAAACTGCTGGAGCAGAAGACGATCGGCAACCGGCCGATGGCCGAGCGCAAGGTGAATTTCCGTCTGCGCGATTGGGGCATTTCGCGCCAGCGCTACTGGGGCTGCCCTATCCCGATGATCCATTGCGAGGCTTGCGGCGTGGTGCCGGTGCCGAAGGCGGACCTGCCGGTGAAGCTGCCCGACGATGTCGATTTCGACCGCCCGGGCAATCCGCTCGACCGTCATCCGACATGGCGGCATGTGAAATGTCCGCAATGCGGCAGGGATGCGCGGCGCGAAACCGACACGATGGACACGTTCGTCGACTCGTCGTGGTATTTTGCCCGCTTCACCGCGCCGTGGGCACATGAACCGACCGATCCCAAGGCGGCCAACGAATGGCTGCCGGTCGACCAGTATATTGGCGGGATCGAGCACGCGATCCTGCATCTGCTCTATTCGCGCTTCTTCACCCGCGCCATGCGCGAGGCCGGCCATGTCGATCTGGCCGAGCCGTTCAAGGGCCTGTTCACGCAAGGCATGGTGGTGCACGAAACCTATCGTGTTGGCTCGGCATCGAACGGCCGCTGGCTGGCGCCCACCGAAGTTCGGCTGGACGACGTTGACGGCAAGCGCAGCGCCATCGAGATCGCCACCGGCGAGACCGTCTCCATCGGCCCGCTGGAAAAGATGTCGAAGTCGAAGAAGAACACTGTGAGCCCGGAAGACATCACCGATGGCTACGGCGCCGATACGGCGCGCTGGTTCATGCTGTCGGATTCGCCTCCCGAGCGCGATGTCGAGTGGACCGACGATGGCGCCGCCGGCGCGCATCGCTTCATCCAGCGCATCTGGCGCCTGGTGTCGACGGCGGCCGAAACACTGGCCGGCATCAAGCCCGTGGCGGCCAGCAGCGGCGAGGCCGCGGTGGTTTCCAAGGCCGCGCACAAGATACTCAAGGCGGTCGGAGAGGATATCGAGAAGCTCGCTTTCAACCGCGCCATCGCCCGCATCTACGAACTGGCCAACGCGCTGACCACGCCGCTTAACGAGGTGGCAGAAGGCAAGGCCGATGCAGCGCTGAAAGGCGCCTGCCGGCAGGCGGTGGAGATTCTCGTGCATCTGATCGCGCCGGTCATGCCGCATCTGGCCGAGGAGTGCTGGGCAACGCTCGGCGGCACCGATCTCGTTGCCGAACGGCCTTGGCCGGTCTTCGATCCGGCGCTGGTCGTCGACAACGAAGTCACCTATCCGGTACAGGTCAACGGCAAGAAGCGGGGGGATTTGACAATTGCCCGCGACGCGGACCAAGGTGCGGTCGAAAAAGCGGTATTGGCTCTCGACTTCGTGCAGAAAGCACTCGAAGGGAAGGCTCCGCGCAAGGTGATCATCGTGCCGCAGAGGATCGTCAATGTCGTTGCCTGATCGGGAAAAGACAGAGTTGAGCCATTTGCTGCGCCGCATGGCGCTTGCCGGCCTGATAGGTTCGCTCGCGCTTGTCTCGGCCTGCACGGTGCGGCCGCTCTATTCGAGCGCGCCACTGTCGGGTTCGCAGGCCAGTGCCAGTGCCGAACTGGCGTTGATCGGCATCAAGCCGGTCAATACGCGTTACGGCCAACAGGTGCGCAACAATCTCATTTTCGGGTTTGGACGAGGCGCCGGCGAGCCGGCCTCGCCGGCCTATTCGCTCAATCTCGGCGTGACCGAAGCGGTCGAGTCCGCGGCACTTGTGCAGGTCGGAACCGACGAAGACGAGCCGACCGCCGGTTCCGTGACGCTGACCGGCAGCTATACGCTGGCCGATGCGAAGACCGGCGTGGTGATCGCATCCGGCAAGCGTTCGATCACCTCGTCCTTCGACAGGCCGCGTCAGGAATTCGCCGCATACCGGGCGCAGATCGACGCCGAGAATCGCGCGGCGCGAGAGTTGGCGGAAGCGCTGCAGCTGTCCATTGCCCAGGACCTTGTCCGGCACGGCAAGACCGGCTAGCGCACCTCATCTGCTTCACGAAAACGGTCTGGCGCCCCAGGCATGACGGGATGATCGTGGGATCATGACCAGATTCCCGAACAGAGCCAGATTCTGAACAGAGATTGGCCGAAGAGACCCATCGGCCTGCTATGGCACAGCGAGTAGATCGCGCCACCGCGGTGGGTGCGGCGAGGCGACGATCGTGCCGCGTCGCTCGCGAAGATTTTGGCGCTCAGGATCGTAGGCGACCCATCCGGGAAGCAACTGTTAACCACTCGCTCCCTATTGCTCGGCAGACATTTCAGAGTGAGTCTTGAGAATGGAAGCCAAGCGTTTTTCCCGGGTCAATTTGTCGACGGCCGCACCGCCTGATGATCCCGAGGGGAAGCGCTTCGAGAGCATCGGCGACAGGGGTGATCAGCGAAGTTCTTCCGCCGCAGGCGCCCTTGATCGTATGGCTCGCAAGGAGCCGGACGGTCGGCAGCCCGCCACACGCCAGGCCGGCTATTCCGCGCCTATGGTCGATCTCGGCGGCAACAAGCGGCCCTATATGGAGCCGCGGAGTGGCTCGGACGACACGCCTTCGAAAATCGGCGATATCGAGAGCCCTGCCTGGCAGGAATATTTCTTCCTTGCACCCAACGTGCGTTTTACACGCACGCCGGATTATGAGGCCAGGAAGCATCATCCGCAGCACGAGCGTGTCGTCGAACACGGCGCGACGCGCCCGGCACAGCAAGCCGTTGCGCAACCCATGGTCGGCAGGGCGTCCTCCGCGCCCTCGCTCCTGGCATTGCCGGCGTCGGTGAAAAGCCCTGCCTCCCAGCCGCAGACCGGGCACGCCACGCAAGGGCCACTGCCGCCGGCTGCTGCTTTTGTCCCGTCCGTGCGCGCCAGGGAGAGGGTGCCAGCCGTTGCGCCGGTGCCGCCGAGGACGGTCGCAACGAGACGGGCATCCGCGCGTGCGTCCGTTGCTCCGGGCGCCCCGATCAAAACCGAAAGGCTGCGCTGGCCCTATCTTTCGGATCATGCCTTCTTCGAGGCTATGGCACCCTATCTGGTCGACGTTTCGCCGCCGGCCCGGCAAACCGGTTCAGCGTCGCCTGCGCCGCTCGCCGCAGCGCCAGTCACCACTATGCCGATCGACATCCGTCCGACGACAGGGACCGATGCCACCGCCTTGTTTCGTGTCATCGACTGCCTGCCGGGCCAGGCCTTGAAGCCGTTGCCGGATGTTTGGCCGGCCAATTCGAACCAGGCCGTCGCCCAACCTGACGTGCCGGCGAGCAATGCGCCGTCGCCGGTCCAGCCTGTCGCAATTCCAGCCGCCAAAAGCGTCGCCGTTTCCGCGCCGGCCGCGCCAAGTGCGAACGTCCCTGCCAAGGCCGTTGGCGCCCGCTCTGCACGCTTGCCTGGGGCTGGAAAGGTCGTGCTGTCAACCGCGGGCGATCCCTATGAGCTTCCCTCGGAAGAGCTGTTGCAGCAGCCACCGGAGGGACAAGGCTTCTACATGTCGCAGGAGCGGCTCGAGCAGAACGCGGATCTGCTGGAAAGCGTGCTCGAAGACTTCGGCGTGCGTGGCGAGATCATTCATGTTCGTCCCGGCCCGGTCGTCACGCTCTATGAATTCGAGCCGGCGCCGGGCGTCAAATCTTCTCGCGTCATCGGGCTTGCCGACGATATCGCCCGCTCCATGTCGGCGATTTCGGCGCGCGTCGCCGTCGTGCCCGGCCGCAACGTCATCGGCATCGAGCTTCCGAACGAGATGCGCGAAACCGTCTATTTCCGGGAACTGATCGAATCCGAGGGCTTCCGCAAGACAAGCTGCAAGCTGGCGCTGTGTCTCGGCAAGACGATCGGGGGTGAGCCGGTCATCGCCGAGCTGGCGAAGATGCCGCATCTGCTCGTGGCCGGAACCACCGGCTCCGGCAAGTCGGTCGCCATCAACACCATGATCCTGTCGTTGCTCTATCGGCTGAAGCCGGAAGAATGCCGGCTGATCATGGTCGATCCCAAAATGCTCGAACTCTCTGTCTATGACGGCATCCCGCATCTTCTGACGCCCGTCGTCACGGATCCCAAGAAAGCCGTCACGGCGCTCAAATGGGCGGTGCGCGAAATGGAGGACCGGTATCGCAAGATGGCGCGGCTCGGTGTGCGCAACATCGACGGCTACAACGAGCGCGCCGCCCAAGCCCGCGACAAGGGCGAAACCGTCGTCATGACGGTGCAGACCGGCTTCGAAAAGGGCACCGGCGAACCGCTTTTCGAACAGCAGGAAGTAGACCTGGCGCCGATGCCCTACATCGTCGTCATCGTCGACGAGATGGCCGACCTGATGATGGTCGCCGGCAAGGAGATCGAAGGCGCCATCCAGCGTTTGGCGCAGATGGCGCGTGCTGCCGGCATCCACCTGATCATGGCAACGCAGCGTCCCTCGGTCGACGTCATCACGGGCACGATCAAGGCCAATTTCCCGACCCGGATTTCCTTCCAGGTGACGTCGAAGATCGACAGCCGCACCATCCTGGGCGAGCAGGGCGCCGAGCAGCTGCTCGGCCAGGGCGACATGCTGCACATGATGGGTGGCGGGCGCATTTCGCGCGTGCATGGGCCGTTTGTCTCCGACGCGGAGGTAGAGCACGTCGTGGCGCATCTCAAGGCGCAGGGCCGGCCTGAATATCTGGAAACCGTGACCGCCGACGAGGATGAGGAAGAAATCGACGAGGACCAGGGCGCGGTCTTCGACAAGGGATCGGTTGCAGCCGAAGACAGCGATGCGATCTACGACGAGGCGGTCAAGGTGGTGGTGCGCGACAAGAAGTGTTCGACCTCCTACATCCAGCGCCGCCTCGGCATCGGCTACAACCGCGCCGCATCCCTGGTCGAGCGTATGGAAAAGGAAGGATTGGTCGGCGCACCCAACCATGTTGGCAAACGCGAAATCATCATGGGCCGGCGCCAGCCGGCGACCGTGCCTGAGGATGACGGCGCGGACTGAGCGACCCCGGCCGTTATGGGATCATGCTTCAGGGGATGCTTCAGCTGCGGGTCAAGCTCGTGAATTCCATCACCTATCCCAGCCTAAACCTTAAGCATCTACACTAGCGGTTAGTGACGGCCTTTCCAATGCTGACGACCACATAGGATAACCAGCCAATGACATGCCCGAAGAAATAGATGCACAGTCCCAAATATGTAAGCAACGCAATCACAAATAGCTTCTCACCTAACGCAACATTCGTCACGAAGCCTTGAGGCAACAGGGCAAGAATCCAACCGAAGTGAAGGCCCCAGCTACACCCCCATTGACCACACGTCCGGTTGGCACTCAGCACCGTTGCGCCAAGCCACACGACCGAAATCACTATGAAACTCACCCACGAATAACGTTTGTCCCGAATGAGGCCGTAGATTGAAAATGCCTTTGCGAAAGCGAGTCCTATTGATGCAAGAACAGAAAAGGCGATTGAGATTAGAAGGCTCATGTTCGACCCAGTAGCTAAAACATCGAAGCTACAGCCAGCACCTTTACAAAGGGTTCGACCAAGTCATCGTTTTTTAAGTTCGTCGAAGGGCATCTCTCTAGCGTGATATCCAGGGTATGCTTCAGCAGCGTGTCGATCTGGTGAACTCGATCAAATATCCTGTTTTGAACTTGTCGCTCTCGATTTCAGCTGGATGCAATGCTGCGATGCAGTAAAGCCAAAAGAGCTAGTGCAAGGCACCCAAAAACAAAGACATGGAAAGTCACCCCACCCGCAGCACATAAAAAAGACCGGTTGCCCGGTCTTTTTTCACTGCAAGCGCATTGGCTTCAGCCGATCGCCATCTCAGCCAATCGATTGGCCGGTCTTGGCCCAGTCGGCGAGGAAGGCGGCGAGGCCCTTGTCGGTCAGCGGATGGTTGACCAGGGCCTTCAGGGTCGCCGGCGGCGCGGTCACGACATCGGCGCCGATGAGTGCCGCCTGCTTGACGTGGTTCACGGTGCGCACCGAGGCGACGAGGATCTCGGTCTGGAAATCGTAATTATCATAGATCTGCCGGATTTCCTGGATCAGCTCCATGCCGTCGATGCCGATGTCGTCGATGCGGCCGACGAAGGGCGAGATGAACGAGGCGCCGGCCTTGGCCGCCAGCAGCGCCTGGTTGGCCGAAAAGCACAGGGTGACGTTGACCAGGCGGTTCATCTCGGTGCGGATCGTCTTGCAAGCCTTGAGACCGTCCAGCGTCAGCGGCACTTTGATGCAGACATTGTCGGCGATCTTGGCCAGAACCTTGGCCTGCTGCATCATCTCGGAATATTCGGTGGCGGTGACTTCAGCCGAAACCGGACCCTTGACGATGTCGCAAATCTGTTTGGTGACCTCGGCGATCTTGCCGCCGGATTTGAGGATCAGCGACGGATTGGTGGTGACGCCGTCGAGCAGCCCCAGATCGTTCAGCTCACGGATATCCTTGACGTCGGCGGTGTCGACAAAAAATTTCATGGCGGGTCTCCTGAAGATTTTCATGTGCATGTCATGCACATTTGGGGTCGGCCTTTGATCTAGACCAAAGTCAGGGCAAGGTCACGCCTCATGATCGAAGATTCGCCCTTTGTCGCAGCCGCACCGGTGCTGGTGCCGATGCCCGCCGAACGCCCCTACACCTACGCCGTGCCGGCCGGCATGCGCGTGGTGCCGGGCTCGATCGTGCGTGTGCCGCTCGGGCCGCGCCAGGTCGCCGGCATCGTCTGGGATGGCGCGGTCGAGAAGGTCGACGCGAAAAAGCTGCGTCCTATCGAACAGGTCTTCGACTGCCCGCCGATCGACCGCGCGATGCGCCGTTTCGTCGACTGGGTGGCGCAGTACACGCTATCGCCGCCCGGCATGGTGGCGCGCATGCTGCTCAGGGCGCCGGAGGCTTTCGACCCCGAACCGTGGATCGAGGGGTTGCAGCGCACGCTTCTCGCACCTGACCGGATGACGGGCGCCAGGCAGCGCGTGCTGGAGACGGCCGAAGGCGGCCTTGCCTGGACGCGCTCCGGCCTCGCTCACGCCGCCGGCGTGTCCTCGACGGTGATCGACGGCCTGAGGGCGCAAGGCGTGTTCGAGACCGTGATGATCCCGCCGCGCCCGGTGGTGGCCGCGCCCGATCCCGGCTACGCTATTCCGGAACTGATGCCGGACCAGGGCGCCGCGGCGCAGATGCTGCGCGCCAATGTCGCAGCCGGCGTGTTCAACGTCGCGCTGCTCGACGGCGTCACCGGATCCGGTAAGACCGAGGTCTATTTCGAGGCTGTGGCGGCTGCGCTCGACCAGGGCAGGCAGGTGCTGATCCTGCTGCCGGAAATCGCGCTGACGCATGCCTTTCTCGAGCGCTTCCAGCAGCGCTTCGGCGCCAAGCCGGGCGAATGGCATTCCGACCTGCCGCCGCGGATGCGCGAGCGGGTTTGGCGGCAAGTGGCGGAGGGCGGCGTGCGGGTCGTCGCCGGCGCGCGCTCGGCGCTGTTCCTGCCGTTCAAGGAGCTCGGCCTTATCGTCGTCGACGAGGAGCACGACCCTGCCTACAAGCAGGAGGACCGCGTCTTCTACAATGCGCGCGACATGGCGGTGGTGCGCGGCCATATCGGCAGCTTCCCCGTGGTGCTGGCGTCGGCGACGCCGTCGGTCGAAAGCCGGGTCAATGCCAGCCAAGGTAAATATAACAGGGCGGTGCTTTCCGCTCGCTTCGCCGAGGCGGCGCTTCCGCATCTGAAGGCGGTCGACATGCGGCGTGCGCCGCCGGCGCGTGGCGGTTTCCTGTCGCCGGTGCTGCTCGACCAGATGCGCCAGACGCTGGAGAGGAAGGAGCAGTCGCTGCTGTTCCTCAACCGGCGCGGCTATGCGCCGCTGACCCTGTGCCGGGTCTGCGGCCATCGTTTCGGCTGCCCGGTCTGCTCGGCCTGGCTGGTCGAGCACCGGTTTCGCGGGCAACTGGTCTGCCATCATTGCGGGCACAATGAGCGCCGCCCCGAAGCCTGCCCGGAATGCGGCACGCTCGATCATCTGGTCGCCTGCGGACCGGGTGTCGAGCGCATCGCCGAAGAGGTCGTGACGCATTTCCCCGACGCGCGCACCATCGTCTTGTCGTCAGACCTGATGGGCGGCGTGCGGCGGCTGCGGCTGGAGCTGGAGGCGATCGCCGACGGCGAGGCCGATATCGTCATCGGCACGCAGCTCGTCGCCAAGGGCCACAATTTCCCTAATATGACCCTGGTCGGCGTCGTCGATGCCGATCTCGGCCTTGCCAACGGCGATCCACGCGCCGCCGAACGCACATTCCAGTTGCTCAGCCAGGTGACAGGCCGCGCCGGCCGCACCGGCAAGAAGAGCCTTGGACTGCTGCAGACCTTCCAGCCCGACCATCCGGTGATGCGGGCGATCGTCTCCGGCGACGCCGAGGCTTTTTACGAGCGCGAGATTGCCGAGCGCGAACGGGCCGCCCTGCCGCCCTTCGGCCGGCTCGCCGGCGTCATCGTCAGCGCGGTGACGCGAGCGGAAGCCGAGGGCCATGCACGCGGCCTGCGCCGCGCAGCACCCGAGGCGTCAGATCTGTTCGTGCTGGGTCCAGCCGAGGCGCCGCTGTCCCTGCTCGGCGGCCGCCACCGCTTCCGCCTGCTGATCCAGGGCGAACGGCGCGCCGACATGCAAGGTTTTATCAGGGCCATGCTGGCCAACGGGCCGAAGCAACGCGGCTCGGTCCGGGTGCAGGTCGACGTCGACCCGCAGAGTTTTTTGTAAGGTTGCGCTTTCAGCGATAGGTTGCCCGCAAGCCAGCGAGATGTGGAAACTCATATGAAGACCCTTGGCCTGCTCGGCGGCATGAGCTGGGAATCGACCGCCATCTACTATCGCCTGCTCAACGAGATCGTGCGCGAACGGCTGGGTGGGCTGCATTCCGCGAAACTGCTTCTGTGGTCGTTCGACTTTGCCGAAATCGCCGAGCGGCAGCATCACGGCGACTGGGACGGTGCCGGCGTGCTCCTCGTAGAAGCGGCGCGCAAGCTTGAGGCCGGCGGCGCGGAAGGTCTGCTTTTGTGCACCAACACCATGCACAAACTGGCCGATCAGGTGCAGGCGTCGGTGTCGATCCCGCTGATCCACATCGCCGATGCCACCGCAGTGGCGGTCAAGCGTGCCGGAATGCAGCGTCCGGCGCTGCTGGCGACGCGCTTCACCATGGAGCAGGATTTCTACAAGGGCCGGCTCGCTGACAGATTTGGCTTGGACCCCGTGGTGCCGGATGCGGCCGGGCGCGACATGGTCCATCGCGTCATCTACGACGAGTTGTGCCAGGGCATGGTCAAGGAGACTTCAAAGGCGGCCTATATCGCCGAGACCGAACGCCTGCGCCGCGAAGAGGCGGCCGACAGCGTCATCATGGGCTGCACCGAGATCACCATGCTCATCGGCCAGCAGGATTTCGACATCCCGGTCTTCGACACGACGCGCATCCATGTCGAGGCGGCTGTGGAATTCGCGCTCGGTTGATGCGCGCTGCCTAAAGTACCTGGACCCATCTGGCGCGGGGGCTTTCCTCCGTTAGAATGCCCGGAATTTCAAAACAGGCATCTCGAGGGGACAAGATGGATTTTGCGCTTCCATGGCCGACGAGCCAGGGCGAATGGCTGGCTTGGTCGAGCGCCGTCTTCACGGTGCTGCTCGGGCTTTTGTTCTTCCTGGCGCCGGGTCTCGCCTTTCGTGCCCTGCGCCTGCAGGTCAAGCCAGAGAAGGCTGCGGCGATCGCCGAGGGGCGCGGCAGGATGTCGGGCTTTTATCTGGGTGTCGGCCTGTGCTGTATCCTGCTGGCGCAGCCGCTGATCTACATGGCGCTTGGCTTCTCCTGGCTGTTCACTGCCTTCGGCCGGCTGCTGTCGATGATGTCTGATGGCGCCAACACGCCTTTCAATTGGGTTTCCATTGTGCTGGAATTGGTCCTGGCGGCGTTGCCGCTCGCCTTCGCCTTCGGCTTTCTGCCCTGAATCATTGGGTATTCCGCGATCGAAGACGGGCGACTTTCGCCGGATGCGACAATAGTGCCTGAAAACCATGCGGAACGACGCATTGCGGTCTTAAAATGCCTGTGCTAGACGGCAATCGACTTTCGGCCGGGGATAGCGGAAGCCGCGCCTCCGTGCTCGAAAAAATGCAGTAAGGTCAAAGATTTAGCCAGAGTTTTTGCTCGCGCCAACAATCTACGGCCTGTCAGACAAGAGAAAAGACGGTCCGTGGCTCAATCGTCATCGCCAATCTCAGGTGTCGCAGAACGCTATGCGGGTTCGCTGTTCGAACTCGCCCTGCAGGCAAATTCCGTGGCCAAGGTCGAAGCCGACCTCAACAGTTTCGAAATCATGCTCGCGGGCAGCGCTGATCTCACCCGGCTGATCAACAGCCCGGTGTTCTCCAGCGAGGACCAGGCGAAGGCCATCGCGGCGATCGCCGACAAGGCCGGGATCACCGGCCTCACCGGAAATTTCCTGCGCGTCGTCGCCCGCAACCGCCGGCTGTTCGCCATTCCCGGCATGATCAGGGCGTTCCGCCAGATATCAGCCGAACACCGTGGCGAGACCGCTGCTGAAGTGACGTCGGCTCACGCGCTGACGGCTGTCCAGCAGACCGAACTCAAGGCGGCGCTGAAGAGCGTTGCCGGCAAGGACGTGGCTATCTCCGTCACCGTCGATCCGTCGCTGCTCGGCGGGCTGGTGGTCAAGATGGGCTCGCGCCAGATCGATACGTCGCTCAAAACCAAACTCAATTCGCTCAAGCTTGCACTGAAAGAGGTCGGCTGATGGACATCCGCGCCGCGGAAATTTCCGCAATTCTGAAAGACCAGATCAAGAATTTCGGCAAGGAGGCCGAGGTCTCCGAAGTTGGACAGGTGCTGTCCGTCGGTGACGGTATCGCTCGTGTCTACGGCCTCGACAATGTCCAGGCCGGCGAGATGGTCGAATTCCCCGGCGGCATCCGCGGCATGGCGCTCAACCTCGAAGCCGACAATGTCGGCGTCGTCATCTTCGGCGCCGACCGCGACATCAAGGAAGGCGACATCGTCAAGCGCACCGGCGCCATCGTCGACGTTCCCGTCGGCCCAGGCCTGCTCGGCCGCGTCGTCGATGCGCTCGGCAATCCGATCGATGGCAAGGGTCCGATCAAGGCAGTCGAGCGCAAGCGCGTCGACGTCAAGGCGCCCGGCATCATTCCGCGCAAATCGGTGAACGAGCCGATGTCGACCGGCCTCAAGGCCATCGATGCGCTGATCCCGGTCGGCCGCGGCCAGCGCGAGCTGGTCATCGGCGATCGCCAGACCGGCAAGACCGCCATCATCCTCGACACGATGCTCAACCAGAAGTCGGTGCACGACAACGGCCCCGAGAAGGAAAAGCTCTACTGCGTCTACGTCGCCGTCGGCCAGAAGCGCTCGACCGTCGCGCAGTTCGTCAAGGTGCTGGAAGAGCGCGGCGCGCTCGAATACTCGATCATCATCGCCGCCACCGCTTCCGACCCGGCGCCGATGCAGTTCCTGGCGCCGTTCGCCGGCTGCACCATGGGTGAATATTTCCGCGACAACGGCATGCACGCGCTGATCAGCTATGACGATCTGTCGAAGCAGGCCGTCGCCTATCGCCAGATGTCGCTGCTGCTGCGCCGCCCGCCGGGCCGCGAAGCCTATCCGGGCGACGTGTTCTACCTGCACTCGCGCCTGCTCGAGCGCGCCGCCAAGCTCAACGACGATCTGGGCGGCGGGTCGCTGACCGCTCTGCCGATCATCGAGACGCAGGCCAACGACGTGTCGGCCTACATCCCGACCAACGTGATCTCGATCACCGACGGCCAGATCTTCCTCGAAACCAACCTGTTCTTCCAGGGCATCCGTCCTGCGGTGAACGTCGGTCTATCGGTGTCGCGCGTCGGCTCGGCCGCGCAGATCAAGGCGATGAAGCAGGTTGCCGGCTCGATCAAGGGCGAGCTCGCGCAGTACCGCGAAATGGCGGCCTTCGCGCAGTTCGGCTCGGATCTCGACGCTGCCACGCAGCGCCTGCTCAACCGCGGATCGCGCCTGACCGAACTCCTGAAGCAGCCGCAGTTCTCGCCGCTGAAGACGGAAGAGCAGGTCGCGGTGATCTTCGCCGGCGTCAACGGTTATCTCGACAAGCTGCCGGTCAACCAGGTCGGCAAGTTCGAGCATGGCCTGCTCAGCCACATGCGTGCGGCCGGCAAGGACGTTCTCGACGCCATCCGCAAGGAAAAGGCACTGTCGGACGATCTGCGCGCCAAGCTGAAGGCCGAGATCGACGCTTTCGCCAAGACCTTCGCCTGAGCGAAGCGACAAGACGGGATCAGGTTTGAAGCATGCCTTCATTAAAAGACCTTCGTAACCGTATCGCCTCGGTCAAGGCGACGCAGAAGATCACCAAGGCGATGCAGATGGTCGCCGCGGCGAAGCTGCGCCGTGCGCAAGAGGCTGCGGAAGCGGCGCGCCCCTATTCGGAGCGCATGGGTTCCGTGCTGGCCAACATCACCCAGGCGATCGGCGGCGGTGGCGATGCCCCGGCGCTGATGACCGGCACCGGCAAGGATGATGTGCATCTGCTCGTCGTCTGCACCGCCGAGCGCGGCCTGTGCGGCGGCTTCAATTCGCAGATCGCCCGTCTTGCCCGCGACCACATCCGCAAGCTTTTGGCCGACGGCAAGCAGGTCAAGATCATCTGCGTCGGCAAGAAGGGTTTCGACATCCTGCGCCGCGACTACGCGTCGCTGATCATCGATCGCGTCGATCTGCGCGAGGTCAAGACACTCGGTTTCGTCAATGCCGATGCCATAGCCAAGAAGGTCATCCATCTCTTCAACGAGGGCGGCTTCGACATCTGCACGCTGTTCTATTCGCAGTTCAAGTCTGTGATCAGCCAGATCCCGACCGCGCAGCAGATCATTCCGGCGGGCGTTGCTTCGGCTCAGGCGGAAGTGACGGATGGCGGCAACGCTGTCTATGAATACGAACCGGAGCCGGGCGAAATCCTCTCCGATCTCATTCCGCGCAACATCTCGGTGCAGGTTTTCCGGGCACTGCTCGAAAACGCGGCCGGCGAGATGGGCGCCAAGATGAGTGCCATGGACAATGCGACGCGCAACGCCGGCGAGATGATCAACAAGTTGTCGATCACCTATAACCGCCAGCGGCAGGCGCAGATCACCAAGGAACTGATCGAAATCATTTCGGGCGCCGAGGCGCTCTAGGCGCGGTCCACGGGTTTTTTGCCCGCGACCGGACCGCGTGAGAAACAAAGGACGAAAAAGGGTAAAGACGATGGCGAAAGCAGCGACCCCCCAGAAGGCAGCCCCCAAGGCCGCAGCCGCGAAGGCAGCAGCCCCCGCGAAGGCGGCAAAGGCTCCAGCAGCAGCCGCGAAGGCGGCCCCGGCCAAGGCAGCAGCACCGGCGAAGGCCGCAGCTGCCAAGACATCGGCAGTGGCCAGCAAGGCAACCGGCGTTGTCGGCAAGGTCCGCCAGGTCATCGGCGCCGTCGTCGACGTGCAGTTCGGCGATCACCTGCCGGCGATCCTGAACGCGCTCGAGACGACCAATGTCGGCAACCGTCTGGTGCTCGAAGTCGCCCAGCACCTGGGTGAAAACACCGTGCGCTGCATCGCCATGGACTCGACCGAAGGTCTGGTTCGCGGCCAGGAAGTGCGTGACACCGGCGCGCCGATCACCGTGCCGGTCGGCCCGGGCATGCTCGGCCGCATCATCAACGTCATCGGCGAGCCGGTCGACGAAGAAGGCCCGGTCGACGCGATCGAAATGCGCTCCATCCACCAGCCGGCTCCGACCTATGTCGAGCAGTCGACGGAAGCACAGATCCTGATCACCGGCATCAAGGTGCTCGACCTCCTGGCTCCCTACGCCAAGGGCGGCAAGATCGGCCTGTTCGGCGGCGCCGGCGTCGGCAAGACCGTGCTGATCCAGGAACTGATCAACAACATCGCCAAGGCGCATGGCGGCTATTCGGTGTTCGCCGGCGTCGGCGAGCGCACCCGCGAAGGCAACGATCTGTATCACGAGTTCATCGAATCCGGCGTCAACAAGAAGGGCGGCGGCGAAGGCTCCAAGGCCGCGCTCGTCTACGGCCAGATGAACGAGCCGCCGGGCGCGCGCGCCCGCGTCGGCCTGACCGGCCTGACGGTTGCGGAGTATTTCCGCGACCAGGGCCAGGACGTGCTGTTCTTCGTCGACAACATCTTCCGCTTCACGCAGGCGGGTTCGGAAGTGTCGGCTCTGCTTGGCCGTATCCCGTCGGCGGTGGGCTATCAGCCGACGCTCGCCACCGACATGGGCGCGTTGCAGGAACGCATCACCACCACCACCAAGGGCTCGATCACGTCCGTGCAGGCGATCTACGTGCCCGCCGACGACTTGACCGATCCGGCGCCGGCGACCTCGTTCGCCCACCTTGACGCGACCACGACGCTGAACCGCGCCATCGCCGAAAAGGGCATCTATCCGGCGGTCGATCCGCTGGATTCGACCTCGCGCATGCTCGACCCGCTGGTCGTCGGCGACGAGCATTACGGCGTCGCGCGCCAGGTGCAGTCGATCCTCCAGCGCTACAAGTCGCTGCAGGACATCATCGCCATCCTGGGCATGGACGAGCTGTCGGAAGAAGACAAGCAGACCGTGGCCCGCGCCCGCAAGATCGAGCGCTTCCTATCGCAGCCCTTCTTCGTCGCCGAAGTGTTCACCGGCGCGCCGGGCAAGCTGGTCGACCTCGCCGACACCATCAAGGGCTTCAAGGGCCTCTGCAACGGCGACTACGATCACCTTCCGGAAGCTGCCTTCTACATGGTCGGCGGCATCGAGGAAGCGGTCGAGAAAGCACAGCGCCTCGCGGCTGAAGCGGCGTAATCAAGCGAATAGCGAATAGGGAGTAGCGAATAGGGAATATGGGCCGGCGAATTCTTCTTCTGACTACTCGCTGCTCGCTATTCGCTATTCGCTAAATTGATCATGGCTGAAGCTTTCAAGTTCGAACTGGTCTCGCCGGAGCGCCTGCTTGTTTCCGAGCAGGTTGAATCCGTCGTCATTCCGGGCGCCGAAGGCGAGATGACCGTGATGGCGCATCACGCGCCGGTCATGACCACGATCAAGCCGGGTGTCGTCACCGTGAAGACCGCAGCGGGCGGCGAAGAGCGCTATGTGGTGTTCGGCGGCTTCGCCGACATCGTTCCGGCCGGCTGCACGCTGCTGGCGGAATCGGCTGTCGCGGTGAAGGATGTCGACCGCGCCGATCTCGCGCGCCGCATCCAGGAAGCCAAAGAAGACGCCACTGATGCCAAGGACGACGAGGCTCGCAGCAAGGCGGAACAGTTCCTTAGCCAGCTCACCACGCTGGAAGGCGCCATCCTGCCGGCTTGAAATTCGGTTCGATGAAAGAGTAAAAAGCGGGGCCTTGCCTCGCTTTTTTGTTTAAATGCCCAAGGCTGCGAAAGCCAATGTCGGGCCGTCTCGTCGCAGGTGGACGAGATGCACGGCCACGAGCTCGATCAAGGTCTGGCGCTCGGCATGGTCCTTGGCGAAGCCGGCGAGGTCGAACACAGCGGTCACGGTTTCGTTCGCCGGCAGTTGCTCGCCCAAAAGTGCCGTCAACGCCGCGTCGAGCGGGTCGGTGAAATGGCCCTCCGGCAAGGTTTTTCCTCGTGCGGCGCAAGCAGCGATCCAGGCAGCCACCACCAACGTGAGATGGACCAGCTCGGTACCGGCTTCTAGACATTCGATGGCGGAAGCGACGATGCGCTGCGGCAATTTCTGGCTGCCGTCATTGGCGATCTGAGCCGTACGGTGGGCAAGTGCAGTGTTGGAAAAACGCTCAGCGAGCTCCGCGGTGTAAGCGCTCGGGTCGAGCCCGGCATCCTCGGGCAGGGTCGGGATGGCTTCCGCCCACAATGCATCGACGAATTGCCGGATCGCCGGGTCGGCGAAGGCGCGGTCGACGGTGGCATGACCGCTGAGCAGGCCAAGATAGGCGATGGCCGAATGCGAGCCGTTGAGCAGCCTGAGCTTCATGTCCTCGAACGGGCCGACGTCGCGAACCATGGTGACGCCGAACTGTTCCCAGTCCGGGCGGCCCGCTGGGAAATTGTCTTCGACCACCCATTGGCAGAACGGCTCGGTCATGACAGGCCAAGCGTCCTCGGCACCGAGTTCTTCAGCGATCCGCGCCCGATCGGCATCGGTGGTTGCCGGCACGATGCGGTCGACCATGCTTGAAGGAAAGGCGACCTGATGGGCGATGTGATCGGCAATTCCGACATCATTCGATTGGGCGAGCCCGGCATCTCGCAACTGGGCGAATTCAACCAACAGCCGATGCAGCGTGGCGCCGTTGGCCGGCAGATTGTCGCAACAGAGCACGGTAAAGGGCGGCGTGCCGGCGGCGCGTCGCCGGGCAAGCGCCTCGGTCAGGAAACCATGCGCTGTCTTCGGCATCTGCGGATTGGCCAGATCATGGGCGATATCGGGATGAGCAGCGTCCAATCCGCCGCCAGCCGCCCTCAGATAGGCCTTTTCGGTGATCGTAAGCGTGACGATGCGGGTGCGCGGATCGGTCAGCGCGGCCAGTACCGCGCCCGGATCCTCCGGCGCCACCAGCATCGCGGTAATCGAGCCGATGACCTGAAGTTTTTCGGTTCCACTGCTTCTGATCGCCAGCGTGTAGAGCCCATCCTGCGGCGTGAGTGCGTCGCGCGTGTCGGCGCTGCGCAGCGAAACGCCTGTTATGCCCCAATCCGTCTCGCCGGCCGCCAGGCAATCGTCGACATAGGCGGCCTGGTGGGCGCGATGGAAGGCGCCGACGCCAAGATGCACGATGCCCGGGACGATGCGGCTGCGATCATACGAAGGCGTCGCGATCGAAGCCGGCAGTGCGCGCAACGTCTTCGTGGAAAGGCGTTCGGTCGTCGTGGTGCGACTGGTCTGGTCGGATGACATGAGTGGCCTCGGCAGGGATCGGCAAAGCGGCGTAACATTCGATTTCCCGCCACACAATGGGCCGAAAAGTCATCATACAACAACCTAATTTTTGTATGTTGACATTATTTCTTGCCGCCCCTACCGATAGCGGCCCTGGGAGGATTGCCGTGCCACTGACCGATGCGGATCTGCTGTTTCCCGCCGATGCGCATTCGCGCTCGGTTGCCCGCGATCTCTATGCCGGGATCAAGGACCTGCCCCTGGTCAGCCCGCATGGCCACACCGATCCGCGTTGGTATGCGCTGAACGAGCCTTTTCCGGATCCGGCGCAACTGCTCATCGTTCCGGATCACTACATTTTCCGCATGCTGTTCAGCCAAGGCATCCGCCTTGAGGATCTCGGCGTGGCGACGCTGGACGGCGCGCCGGTCGAGACCGACGGCAGGGCGATCTGGCGGCTTTTTGCCGAGCACTATTATCTGTTTCGGGGTACACCGACCCGGCTGTGGTTCGATCATGTGCTTGCCGATCTGTTCGGCATCGACGAGCCGCTGACCGCAGCGACCGCCGACCGCCACTACGACGCCATCGCGACGCTGCTGCAGTGGGAGAATTTCCGCCCGCGCGCCCTGTTCGAGCGCTTCAACATCGAGGTCATCGCGACCACCGAAGGCGCGCTCGACGATCTCAAATGGCACCAGATGATCCGCGACAGCGGCTGGCAGGGCCGTGTGGTCACCGCTTATCGCCCCGACGCCGTCGTCGATCCCGACTTCGAGGGGTTTTCAACCAATCTCGACCGGCTCGGCGAGATCACCGGCTGCGACACCGGCAGCTGGGCAGGCTATCTCGATGCGCATCGCCAGCGGCGCGCCTTCTTCAAAAGCTTCGGCGCGACCTCGTCCGACCATGGCCATCCGACGGCCGAGACCGCCAATCTTTCGGATGCTGCAGCGCAGGAGCTGTTCAATCGCGTTCGCCGTGGCTCCGACGACGAGCGCGAACGGAAACTGTTCCGCGCCCAGATGCTGACCGAGATGGCCAAGATGAGCCTCGACGACGGGCTGGTGCTGCAGATCCATCCCGGCTCCTGGCGCAATCATTCGTCGGCTGTTTTCCAAAAATTCGGCCGCGACAAGGGTTTCGATATCCCGACCCGGACCGACTATGTGACGGCGCTGAAGCCACTGCTCGACTGCGTCGGACTTGAGCGCGACCTCACAATCGTTCTCTTCACGCTCGACGAAACAAGCTATGCGCGCGAACTGGCGCCACTCGCCGGTGTCTACCCGGCGCTGAAGCTCGGGCCGGCCTGGTGGTTCCACGACAGCCCGGAAGGCATGCGGCGCTTCCGCGAGATGACCACCGAGACCGCCGGCTTCTACAACACCGTCGGCTTCAACGACGACACCCGTGCCTTTCCCTCGATCCCGGCGCGCCACGATGTGGCGCGGCGGGTCGACTGCGCGTTCCTGGCGCGTCTCGTCGCCGAGCATCGGCTGCGCGAGGACGAGGCGCATGAGCTGGCGCGGGAGCTTGCCTATACACTTGCGAAAAAGGCCTACCGGCTCTGAGCCGGGCGTTTTGGTTTTCATAGGGAGGAAGTCATGTTGCATCTTTCGAAATTGACGGCAGTTACATTCGTTTTCGGCTCGTTGCTGGTCGGCATCGCCAACGCCGAAACCGTGCTGCGGTCGTCCGATACCCATCCCGACGGCTATCCAACCGTCGAAGCGGTCAAATATATGGGCGAGCTGATCAAGCAGCGCACCAATGGCCGCTATTCGGTCGAGGTCTATCATTCGGCGCAGCTCGGCGAGGAGAAGGACACGATCGAGCAGACGCAGACCGGCGTCATCGATCTCAACCGCGTCTCGATGGGGCCGTTCAACGGCATCGTTCCGCAAACCGCGGTGCCGTCGCTGCCCTACATGTTCCGCTCCGTCGAGCATATGCGCCATGTCATGGACGGGCCGATCGGGGACGAGATCCTGAAAGCCTTTGAGACTCACGACCTTGTCGGTCTCGCCTTCTACGATTCCGGGGCACGCTCCTTCTACAACACCAAGAAGGACATCACCTCGATGGCCGACATGAAGGGCATGAAGTTCCGCGTCATCCAGTCCGACGTGTTCGTCGACATGGTCAATGCGTTGGGCGCCAACGCCACGCCGATGGCCTATGGCGAGGTCTATTCGGCTTTGCAGACAGGCGTCATCGACGGCGCCGAGAACAACTGGCCGAGCTTCGAATCCGCCAAGCATTTCGAGGTCGCCAAGCATTACACGCTCGACCAGCACCAGATCGTGCCCGAGGTTCTGGTGATGTCGAAGGCGAGCTGGGACAAGCTCGCCCCGGAAGACCAGGCGATCGTGCGGCAGGCGGCCAAGGACAGCGTCGTCAAGATGCGTGAATTGTGGGACGCGCAGGAGAAGAAGTCGCGCGACATCGTCGAGAAAGCCGGCGTCAAGGTCAGTGAGATCGACAAGCAGCCGCTGATCGATGCGATGAAGCCGGTCTACGAGAAATATCTCTCGACCCCCGAGTTGAAAGATCTCGCCGCGCGCATCCAGGCGACCAAATAATCCGTTCGCGGCAATGGTGGCGCGAGCTTGCGCGCCACCGTCCAGTGGGAAGCGCGCATATGAAACCATTCTGGCTGGCAATAGAACGGCTGCTGTCACGGCTGGCGAGGCTTGCGCTGTGGGTCAGCGGCATCGGCCTGACGCTGATGACGGTGATCATCTTCTGGCAGGTGTTCTCACGCTATGTGCTCAACAGTTCGCCAAGCTGGACGGAACCCTTCTCGGTGATTTTGATGGGGTGGTTCATCTTTTTGGGCGCGGCCGTCGGTGTCCGCGAACGCACGCATCTGGGCTTCGATGTGCTGCTCTATTTCCTGCCGCCCGCCGCAAAGGCGGTACTGCGCAGCATTTCGGATGTCGTCGTGCTCGCCTTCGGTCTCGGCATGATCGTCTACGGCGCCCAGCTCACCCGGCTGACATGGAACACGGTGATGCCGTCTCTCGCTTTCCCGGGCGGCGTCAGTTTCCTGCCGGTCATCCTGGGCGGCGCGCTTGTCTGCCTGTTTTCGCTCGAGCGGCTTGCCGGGCGGTTTGCCGGACTGCCGGTCGATGCCGATCAGTACGCCACGGGCGAGGAGGGTCTCTAGATGGCATTGACGGTTCTGTTCGGCACCTTCGTCTTTCTTCTGATCATCGGCACACCGATCGCCTTCTGCCTCGGTGTCGCCAGCTTCGCCACGGTTCTGGTGCTGGGGCTGCCGCCGCTGGTGGTGTTCCAGCGCCTCAACTCCGGTGTCAGCGTGTTTTCGCTGATGGCCATCCCGTTCTTCATCTTCGCCGGTGACCTGATGGTGCGCGGCGGCATTGCCGCTCGCCTTGTTGCGCTCGCCGGGGCGTTGGTCGGCCACCTGAGAGGCGGGCTCGGCCAGGTCAACATCGCCGCCTCGACCATGTTCGGCGGCATTTCCGGCTCGGCGGTGGCCGATGCCTCGGCGGTCGGCGGGCTGATGATCCCGCAGATGAAGGCGCGCGGCTACGGCGTCGATTATGCTGTCAACATCACTTCGGTCGGCGCCATCATTGCGCTGCTGATACCGCCTTCGCACAACATGATCATCTATTCGATTTCGGCCGGCGGCCGGATCTCGATCGCTGATCTGTTCACCGCCGGCATCATACCGGGCCTGCTGCTGGCGCTATCTCTGATGGTCACGGCCTATTGGGTCGCCAGCCGCCGCGCCTATCCGACCGAGCCGTTCGCCGGCTTCGGCAGGGCGCTGCAATTGCTCGTTGCCGCAATTCCCGGGCTGATCCTGATCGGCATCATCTTCGGCGGCGTTCGCTCCGGCGTCTTCACCGCCACCGAAAGCTCCTGCATCGCCATCGTCTATGCTTTCCTGGTGACCCTGCTGATCTATCGCTCCATGAGCTGGAACGACTTCGTCACCGCGACCACCGCTGCCGTGCGCACAACCGCAATGGTGCTGATGATCATCGGCTGCGCCGCCGCCTTTGGCTGGCTGCTGGCCTATCTCCGGGTGCCGGCCGCTCTGGTCGCCTTCCTGCAGTCCGTATCCGACAACAAGCTGGTCATCTTGCTGTTGATCAACGTCGTGCTTCTCATCCTCGGCACGTTCATGGACATGTCGCCGCTGATCATCATCACCACGCCGATCTTCCTGCCGGTGGTCATGGCCTACGGCGTCGATCCGGTGCATTTCGGCGTGATCCTCATTCTCAATCTCGGCATCGGCTTGTGCACACCGCCGGTGGGGGCAGTGCTGTTCGTCAGCTGTGCGATCGGCCGGATCCCGATCTGGACGGCGATGCGTTCGATCTGGCCATTCTATGGGGCGGCTTTCGCTGTGTTGATGCTTGTCACCTACGTGCCGGAAATTTCGTTGTGGTTGCCGCACCTGTTCCACTAGAGCAGTTCACGGGAACGGCGAACTGCTCTAACCCTTTGTTTTGACGCAATTCCGGACGGAAACCGTTTCACATTTTTCCTGGAATTGCTTTAGGAGACCATCACGTGTCCGCTGCATCCGCCGATCTCAGGGTCGAGAGAAAACCCAAGCTGTCGGAGACCGTCGTTGCGGCGATCCGCAAGCAGCTGCAGGCGGGCGAAATCCTGCCTGGCCACAAATTGCCGACCGAGGGCCAGCTGACCGAGACCTTCGGCGTCAGCCGCACCGTCATCCGCGAGGCGCTGGCCAAGCTTGCCGCCGACGGCCTGGTCGAGTCGCGTCAAGGCGCCGGCGTCTTCGTCACCGAGCATATCTCGACGATGTTCGGAGCGCTTGCCGCCGACATGGGAGCCAAGGATTCGATCGCGCTCAACGTGCTCGAGGTACGCTTGGCAATCGAGATCGAGTCGGCCGGGATCGCCGCTATTCGCCGCAACGCCGCGCAGGAGGCGGCGATCCAGGAAGCCTTCTTCGAATTCGAGCGGCTGCTGCTTGCCAGCGAGCCGACCGGCCCGGCCGACCTCGCCTTCCACCGCGCCATCGCCAGCGCGACCAACAACCCGTTCTATGTCGAGATGCTCGACGTGCTCGGCCGGCGCGCCATTCCGTGCGACGTGACCTCGCCCTGGTCGACCGAACTGGCGCAATCCGACAACTACCAGCGCGGGCTGCAGCGCGAACATCTGGTGATCCTCAATGCGATCACATCGGGCGATGCCGAAGCGGCGCGCGAGGCAATGCGCGCGCACCTCACAGCCAGCCAGCAGCGCTACCGCGAACGCCTGCATGCGCGGCAGGCTTTCTATGCCAGTTCGGTCAGGGCCGCCGCCGGCGAATGACCCATTTCAAGTCAGGACGAAAATGAGCCAGAGCCATACCGATTACACATCCCGCTTTGCCATAGACCCGGTTGCCGCCGCGGCGATGGGAACCGATGAACTCCGTCACAATTTCCACATTGACGGCCTGTTCCAGTCCGGCCGCATCAGCCTGACCTACACCCACTACGACCGCATGATCGTCGGCGGCGCCGTGCCGATAGGCTCGCCGCTCCAACTGGAGGCGATCAAGCCGACCGGCACCAAAGGTTTCCTCGACCGGCGCGAGTTGATCGCCGTCAACATCGGTGGCGTGGGCGTCATCACGACCGGCGGCCAACCTCATGAATTGCAGGCGCGCGACATGCTCTATCTCGGCATGGGCACACAGGATGTGTCCTTCGCCTCAGCGGATGAGGGGGCGCCGGCGAAGTTCTATCTGCTCAGTGCGCCGGCGCATCTGGCTCATCCCAGCCGGCTGATCCGCCTCAGTGACGCCAAGCGCCTCGATCTCGGCAGCAAGGATGCCTGCAACGAGCGTTCGATCTTCCAGTTCATCCATGCCGATGGCGCAAAGACCTGCCAGCTGGTGGTCGGCATGACCCAGCTGGCGCCGGGCTCTATCTGGAACACCATGCCTTGCCATGTGCATGACCGGCGCATGGAGGCCTATCTCTATTTCGACCTGGCCGAGACGGCGCGCGTCTTCCACTTCATGGGCGAGCCGGACGAAACGCGCCATATCGTCATGGCCAACGAAGAGGCCGTGCTGTCGCCGGGTTGGTCGATCCACTCCGGCGCCGGCACTTCCAATTATGCGTTCATCTGGGCGATGGCCGGCGACAATGTCGACTACACCGATGTCGACCCGGTGGCGTTGGGCGATCTGCGGTGAGCGACCCCTTCAGCCTTGCCGGAAAACGTATCCTGGTCACCGGCGCCAACACCGGCATCGGCCAGGGCATCGCCGTATCGATCGCACGCGCCGGCGGCACGGTGATCGGCGTCGGTCGCTCGTCGATGGACGATACGGCCAGAAAGATCGCAACGATGGGCGGGCAATTCGAGGCGGTGAGCGCCGATCTTGCCGACACGTCAGCCGCCGGCCCCTTGCTCGACCGCGTCTGGGACGAAAGCGGCCCGCTCGACGGGCTGGTCAACAATGCCGGCATCATCCGGCGCGCCGATGCCGTCGATCTCAGCGAGGCCGATTGGGACGACGTCATGGACGTCAATCTGAAGACGGTTTTTTTGCTCTGCCAAAGCTTTGCCAGGCGTGCCTTGGCCGCTGAGCGGAAAGGCAAGATCGTCAACATTGCCTCCGTGCTGAGCTTTCAGGGCGGCATTCGCGTGGCGTCCTACACCGCCTCGAAGCATGGCGTGCTCGGCATCACCCGGCTGCTTGCCTGCGAATGGGCGCAAAAAGGCATCAACGTCAACGCTGTCGCGCCAGGCTATATCGAAACCAACAACACGCAGGCGCTGCGCGCCGATCCCGACCGCAGCGCCGCTATCCTGGCGCGCATCCCGGCCGGCCGCTGGGGCGAGGCGGGCGACATTGGCGATGCCGCCGTCTTCCTGCTGGCGCCGGCGTCGAACTACATGCATGGCGCGGTGGTGCCGGTGGATGGTGGCTGGCTGGCACGCTAGGTTTTGACGCAATTCCGAACGGAAACCGTTTCACACTTTTCCTGGAATTGCTCTGAGGAGACGACGATGACCGCAAAGATCTTCGCGCATGCCGGCGAGGGCGCCTGGACGGCGACACCGGACGGCAACAGGCGCCGCATTCTCCTGCACACTGACGAGTTGATGCTGGTCGAATTCGGCTTCGACAAGGGTGGCGTCGGCGCCCTGCATTCGCACCCGCACGTCCAGGCAAGTTACGTCGCCGAGGGCCGCTTCGAGGTGACCATCGACGGCCGGAGCGAGATCGTTGGGACGGGCGGGAGTTTCATCGTGCCGTCGGGCCTGGTGCACGGGGTCAAGGCGCTCGAAGCGGGGCGGCTGGTCGACAGCTTTGCGCCGCACCGGGCCGATTTCCTCGGCTAGAGCATTTCACCGTTTCACGGAAACGGCGAGCTGCTCTAACTCTTTGTTTTGACGCAATTCTAGACGGAAAACCGCTTCACACTTTTCCTGGAATTGCTCTAACGAGGGGTAAGAGATCGAGCGGGAATGACCCGCACCCCAGAAAGAGGCGCGGGTCTGTTGCCTGGGCGCTTGTGGCGCCGCGGTACTCAAGACATCACCGCAGGATGAGGACCCTGCCGCACCGTGGTGAAGATAGTCTTAATGCACCGGGGCTGCGTAGCTCGGTCGGTCAGGTGATGTGCCGCAGGAGGCTGAAAAGCCGTTCGAACGTCTTGCCGTAGGGCGGGCGCAGCAGGCTTCCCGCGCTCAGCCGCGACTGCATGAAAACCCGTTTCTCCTTGCTGAAGGTGCGAAATCCCCATTCGCCGTGATAGGCGCCCATGCCGCTGGCGCCGACGCCGCCGAAGGGCTGGTTTTCCTGTACCAGATGCAGCATGCAGTCGTTGACGGTGACGCCGCCGGCAATTGTCTCGCGCAGGATGCGTTGACGGTTGCCGCTGTCGCGGCCGAACCAGTAGAGTGCCAGCGGGCGGTCGGCCCCGTTCACATGGGCGATCGCCTCGTCGATCCCGGTGTATTCTACGATGGGCAGCACCGGCCCAAAGATCTCTTCGCGCATCAGCCGCAGGTTTGCGCCGGCATTGCGGACCAGGGTCGGCAGCAACTTCCCGCTATTGGCGTCAAGTTCCTCGCCGGCCGGGTTGATTTCGGTGACATCGGCGCCGGCGTCACGCGCTTCAGTGACCATGTCGCGCAGGCGCTGGTGGTGCCGATCGCTGATGATGGCGGTATAGTCGGGGTTGTCGCGTAGAGTCGGGTAGAGCTTAGCGATCGCCGTTGCGAGCCTGGCAGCGACCGTGCCTGCTTGCCCCTTCGGCACCAGAAGGTAATCCGGCGCGATACAGGTCTGCCCGGCATTCAACAGCTTGCCGTAGGCAATGCTCGATACTGCCGCGTCGAGGTCGCATGACGGATCGAAGATTGCCGGCGACTTGCCGCCGAGTTCGAGCGTGACCGGGGTCAGGTTGGCGGCCGCGGCGATCGCGACCTGGCGTCCGACCGCGGTCGAGCCGGTGAACAGCAAATGATCGAAAGGCATCGATACGAAGGCCTTTCCCATCTCCGCGTCGCCGCTGATGACGCTGAGCTCATCGGGTGCGAAATGCTCGGCAACAAGTTTGGCCAGCAACGCCGAAAAAGCCGGCGTCAATTCGGAAGGTTTTATGAGCACGTGATTGCCGGCCGCGAGTGCCGCGATGACCGGCGCGACGGCGAGCTGGAAAGGATAATTCCAGGGCGACACGATGCCGATGACACCGAGCGGCTGCGGGATGAGGCGATTTCTGCCGGGCAGGAACGGCATGGTGGTGGCAACGCGGCGTTCGCGCATCCAGCCCCTGAGGTGCGACAGCGCGTGGCGGATGCCGGCACGTACGACGAACAGTTCCGCAAGACGCGTCTCATGCGCGGAACGGCCGCCAAAGTCGGTGTCGATGGCGGTGCAGATGTCGGCTTCATGCCGCTCGGTCAGCGCGAGCAGGCGTTTGAGGCGATCCTTGCGAACGTCAAAGTTGGGGAAAGGCTGCGCCTCGAAGGCGGCGCGCTGCAGGTGGAACCGCTCGCCGAGAACATTCTGTCTGGTCTGCAGCATCACGCCCTCCCTGGCTTGCCGGACGGAGCTTACATCGTGGTGCGTGGCGGAATCCAGCGGGGGTGCAGGTGTCCTAGGGGAAGCCGCTTTCGGATGTGCACGGCATCCGGCTGGCAGGCGCCGATGGCCGCATCAACGACAGGTTCCTGCAAAGGGGGCGTTGTGGTTGGATGACGGCTGCGCTACTCCAAAGCGTCACGCCAGAGAGTCGTCTTGACCGGTTTCCACATCCTCTCCAGTCTACGAAATTCCAGCCCGGTGTCCGCCTGATGCTGATGTCGGCGACGAGCATCTTGGCCATGGACCCCAAGCGGCGCGTTCCGCGCCGCGCGGCCCAGCGGAATTGCGGATGAAGGGCGCTCACAGGCTTGAGGCTGCGTTTGGAGCGGCTGCGCGAAGGGTTGTGCGGGAGTTTCTGCGGTTCGTGCCGCTGTCTCTGAGACAGCGCATGCAAAGACGCACATATGCACGCGCGACGCCCGCCAACAGAATTTTCATTTCGGGCTGCGCACGCAGCGGGACGACGCTGACACAGCGGCTGATGAGGTGTTTCGAGGACATTTTCGTCCATCCGCCCGAAGCGCGATACGCAATGCTGGACATGTTGGACCGGCCGGAATCGAACCTCGTCGTCAAGCGCGATGCGCGCGGTTTTGCGCATCTGGCGAAGCTACCGACCTCCATCGGCTTGATCTATTGCGCGCGCCATCCATTCGACACGCTGACAAGTTCGCATCCGCAAACACGCAACCAGCGTCGGTTCCACGTCACGCCGCAACGCTGGCTGACCGAATACGACGCGCTGATCCGGCTGAAGAAGGCACAACCGCACCGGCAGATCCTTTTCGTCCGCTACGAAGACATGATCGGCGCGCCCGATGCGCAGCAGGACAGAATCGCGCAGTCATTCGGACTGACACCGCGCATTCGTTTCAGCGAGGACCCGGACAATCCGATCCGGGTGGCTTCGTTGAGAAAATGGGAACGGAATGAAGAATTCAGGACCTATCTCGGCGGCCTGCCCCCGGCATTTCTCGCCCGCGTCCAGCGTTTCTGCGCCGAGTTCGGCTATGACATGCCAATAAGCACGCCGACCGTGGACGCGCGGTGATGCAGGCACCGGCGGCCCTCGCGACAGAAGAGCTGGATCCCAAGCGGCGCGTGCTGAAGGACGTGTTCGGCTTCGATGATTTTCGCCCCGGGCAGGCCGATGTCATGGACGCGTTGCTGGCCGGGCGTCATGTGCTGGCTGTCATGCCGACTGGTGCCGGCAAATCGCTCTGCTACCAGGTGCCGGCGCTTGTCCTGGGCGGGCTCACCATTGTCGTTTCGCCGCTGGTGGCGCTGATGCAGGATCAGGTCGCCGCCTTGCGGCTTGCCGGCGTGGCCGCCGATACGATCAATTCCTCGATCGACCGCGATGCCAATATTGCCGCATGGCGTCGCGTCGCCTCGGGCCAGACGCGCCTGCTCTATCTCGCGCCGGAGCGGTTGATGACCGAGCGCATGCTCGAGGCGCTGGCCAGGCTCGATATCAGCCTGATCGCCGTCGACGAGGCGCATTGTATCTCGCAATGGGGGCCGGCATTCCGGCGCGAATACGAGGACCTGTCGCGTCTGCGCGGCATCTTTCCCAGCGTGCCGATCATCGCGCTGACGGCAACGGCGGACGAAGGCACGCGCACCGACATCGAATCCCGGCTGTTTGCCGAGCGCGTCGAGACCCTGGTGCTGGGCTTCGACCGGCCGAACATCAAGCTTGCCATCGAGGCCAAGCAGGACAGCAAGCGCCAATTGCTGCGCTTCGTCGAGCGCCATCCCGGCCGCAGCGGCATCGTCTATTGCCTGTCGCGCAAGAAGACGGAGGAGATGGCGGCCTTCCTCGAGAAGAACGGCGTCACCGCGCTCGCTTATCACGCCGGCATGAGCAAGGAGGCGCGTGACGCCAACCAGAACAGCTTCATGACCTTGTCCGGCGTCGTCATGGTGGCGACCATCGCCTTCGGCATGGGCATCGACAAGCCTGACGTCGCCTATGTCTTCCACACCGACATGCCGGGCAGCCTGGAGGCCTACTACCAGGAGATAGGCCGCGCCGGCCGCGATGGGCGGGACGCCGAGGCGCATATGCTGTTCGGCCTGGGCGATATCCGCATGCGCAGGTTGTTCATCGACGACGAGGATGCGCCGCCCGAGCACAAGAGGCGCTCGCATGGCCGGCTCGACACGCTGATAGGCTATTGCGAGACGGCGCAGTGCCGCCGCCAGGTGCTGCTCGGCTATTTCGGCGAGGAAGCGCAGCCCTGCGGCAATTGCGACACCTGCCTCGACCAGGCACCGCGCGCCGATGGCGGAGCCGAGGCTCGGATCATCCTGACGGCGATCGCCCAGAGCGGTGAGCGTTTCGGTGCCGGTCATGTCATCGACATCCTGCTCGGCCATGAAACCGAGAAGGTGCTTGCCAGGAACCACCAGAGGCTCACGAGTTTCGGCAGTGGTCTGGCGCACAAGAAGGATTTCTGGCTATCGCTGATCCGGCAACTCGTCGCCGGCGGGTTCCTGATGCCGGATCCGGCCGGCCATGGCGGCCTCGCCATCGCCGAAAAGGGTCATGCGCTTGGCCGTGGCGAGGTGCCGTTCCATTATCGTGTCGAGGTACGCAGCCGCGCCTTGCGCGGCAAGATGCGCTCGGGGCAGGATCTCGGGCAGTCGGCTGTGGACACCGGGCTACTGGCCGCGCTCAAATCCTTGCGCCTGCGGCTCGCCAAGGAGCGCCAGGTGCCGGCCTATGTGGTGTTCTCGGATCGTACGCTGATCGACATGGCCGAGCGCCGCCCGCACGACCTCGACGCCTTCGCCGAAGTGAATGGGGTTGGGGCGGCAAAGCTCAAGGAATTCGGCCAGGTTTTTCTGAGTGCGATTGCCGAGCACCGGTCGGGTGAGGCGGCCTGAGGTCAGATCAGCGACTGGTCACGCGCCGTGAAGCAGAGGGATCTTCGGAGAAGGCATCCGTTCCGAAACCTCCTGTGCCGCCGCCGCCCATTCCTCCACCGCCCATGCCCCCCAGGGACCGATTAGTTCAACGTTTTCTGGCCGGCCGGTCGACAGATCAGGCCCAGACTGAGGCGTGCATCGACTTCATGGCCGAGCATTTGCAACCGCAATAGATGCCGCTGTCCGCTTGCAGGCACCTATCCACTGCAAGCGTCGCGGGCGACCCGCCGGGCGTCAGTCGCGCGATGTGGACAGTCCCGCGAGAAGCGGAGCGTAGGCGGCGAGCCTGCGGGATACGAACTCAGTGAAGAGCCGCACGCGCTTCGTCTTGCGTGTCTCCCCATGCGTGAGAAGCCAGAGCGTTCCGTACAGGTGCAGGTCGGTGCCCGGCACCCTCACCAGCAGGGGGTCGGCATCTCCGACGAAGCACGGCAGTGTCGTGATCCCGAGACCTTGCCGTACGGCAACGATCTGCGCCTCGGCGTCCGTGATCCTGAATGGAACTCCCGTGGTGCCAACCTCACCCGCGCTGGCCCACTCTGGAATTCCATGAACGCTTATGACGATCCACCGGATGGGATCAGGTGCGCCCGCACGCCACGCGGCCAGGCGATCGCGGGACATGTAGACGCCGCCAAACACCTCCGCTCCCTTCAGTCCGTGAAGATTGAGCGGCAGGTTTTTGCGGTCGTAGACGACGCGGATCGCCACGTCGGCCTCTCGGTTGGTCAGATTTGCCAGCTCGCCGGACGACAAGATTTCCATCTCGATGTCTGGATGCAGGTGCGCGAAATCGGCGAAGTCCGGCATGAGCAGGTGCGTCGCGAGGGGCGGTGCCAGCGTCACCCGCAGAAGTCCGCGTACGCTCTGGTCGCGCCCGAAGACGCGCGTCTCCAGCTGGTGCGACGACGCTTCCATCTGGTTCGCGAGCTCGAGGACCTCCTCGCCCGCAGCGGTCAGGCGGTAGCCCGAAGGCCGCTTTTCGAACATTTGCGCCCCGAGGCGTTCCTCAAGCTGTGCGATGCGTCGCAGCACGGTCGAGTGATTCACCCCGAGCTGCGCGCCGGCAGCCCGCACCGAGCCTCCGCGTGCGACGGCTAGAAAGTAGCGAACGTCATCCCAGTCGATCATGGTGCAATCCGGCACCGCGCGGTGCGCCTTCCAAAGCCCGTATCTAACACATCCTACAGCAGTAGGGGCGGGATATCGTGGCTTGTGTCGACAAGGGCGACGCTATTCCGAACGGCGGACACGGATCGTCGCGGGCTGGCGTCAATCCTGAAAGCGGATCGATTCTGCACCACCGATGTGCGCGCTTCCGCACTCACCGCGCGACCCCGGCGGGCCCATCTAGAGGTTCTCGGGGCGTCCCCGAACGACCAAAGACAGAGCCTGGAAGGATTAAGTCATGGGAAAACTGGATGGTAAGGTTGCGGTTATAACGGGTGGTGCCACCGGCATCGGCCTCGCCGCTGCAAAGCGCTTCATCGAGGAGGGCGCCTTCGTCTTCATCTTCGGCCGCCGGCAGGAAGCGCTAGACGCCGCTGTGGCCGAGCTCGGGCCCAATGCCCGCGCGGTGAAGGGCTCGGTCTCGGATGAGGCCGACCTCGATCGGCTCTACGCGGCGGTGAAGGCCGAGCGCGGAGCCCTCGACATCATCTTCGCCAACGCCGGGGTGGGAAGCCTGCTTCCGCTCGGCAAGCTCACCGCCGGGCACATTGACGAGACCTTCAACACCAATGTGAAGGGTACGATCTTCACGGTCCAGAAGGCGCTGCCGCTGATGGGCGAGGGCGGTTCGATTATCCTGACCGGATCGAGCGCCGGCACCACGGGCGCGCCCGCATTCAGCGTCTATAGCGCGAGCAAGGCGGCCGTGCGCAACCTCGCGCGGACCTGGGCGGAAGACTTGAAAGGCACCGGCATCCGGGTAAACGTGCTGTCGCCCGGGCCGACGGCGACCGAACTCGCGAAGGCAGCGATAGGCGAGGAGGGCTTGAAGGTCTTCGCCTCGATGAATCCGCTTCAGCGTATGGCCGATCCAGCGGAGATCGGGGCGGCGGCTGCGTTTCTCGCGTCGCCCGACAGCAGCTTCATGACTGCCAGCGAGGTCGCCGTCGACGGGGGCTTGGCGCAAATCTGACCCGCTACGCCCCGCCGTTCATTCCATTCGATATCCCGAGCCCGCAGGGCCTGGTAAACTGAAGGAGAGTATACATGAGCTACGCAATTATCGGCTTCGGCAAGATCGGCCAGGCTCTTGCCAAGGCATTTGCCCGCAAGGGCCTCGAAGTGTCCGTGGCAACCACGCGCGACCCGGAAAGCTTTGCATCCGACGCGGCCGCGATCGGACCCACGATCATCCCGAAAACACTGGCGGACGCCGTCAAGGCGGACATCATCTTTTTGGCTGTCCGCTTTGAATCGCACCCGGATGTCGCGAAGGCGCTGCCAAGCTGGGAAGGCAAGACGATCATCGACGCGACGAACGTGTTTCCAGTCCCCGAAGAGCTGGACGGTCTGCCGTCCTCCGCCTTCGTCGCGAAGGCGTTCACCGGCGCCAAGCTCGTCAAAGGCTTCAATCACCTGATTGCGGCCACCCTGGCTGCCGATCCGATCGTCGAGGGCGGGCACCGGGTCGTCTTTCTGTCGAGCGACGACGAGGACGCGATCGCTCCCGTGGCGGCCTTGGCCAGACAACTCGGGTTCGCACCGGTCAAGCTGGGGAAGCTCAACGAGGGCGGCACGCTGGTGCACGCACGCGGCCGCACTTGGGGCCAGCTGATCTTCCAGGACCTGTTCAAGAAGGAGCAGTAACGGATTTATCGTGCGCCGACAGAGTGGCAGGCGTTCGATGCCGGCCACATCGTCGGCAAAGAGCCAAGCGCGCGAAGTGACATGCTTGAAAGCTTACATCTGCCTGGGATCCTTCGGCCGACATGTGCCTGCCACCCAGGAATCGTAGTTGCAATAGCTGATGTCCCAGCCGGCATCGCGTCTTTTGAAAGTTGCCTCACGACCGCCCGCGCGGATGGGTCCGAAGCCACCCCAACTGCCATCCGAGCCTTTGTAATTTCCCATGACGCGATAATTGCAGTTGTTCACGACGACGTTGCCGTCCATCGACACGCATGCCGATGCAACAGTGGCAAGGCTGAAGAAAGCTGCGATGGCGAGAGAGGCTTTGCGCATCGTGGTCTCCTAACTGGGTTCGGCGAACCAACCGTTACGAGATCGTGGGCCGGGCCTCTTCCCCATTTGGGCTAAACCGGCTGGTAAATTCACGGCGGCATGGCTGCGCTTGCGGACAGAAGCGATGTGCGGAGATGCCGAATGGGCCTGCCCATCGCCGAAGCTTTACGGCCTCCGCGAAGGCCAGAGTGTCCCGGCTCGAGCGGCTCTATCGCCGCCTCTCTACCAGATCCGCAAGATTTGCCGGAGGTTAACGGTAGACAATGAGCGGCCGCAACTGTGTCTCTTTCCGGCCATTTTCTTCAGTCCTGGTTCGGCCCAAAGGCCATATGTCAGGGGGATCACTTTTCAGGGGCAGGCCAGTTCCGCTCGACGGGCAGTGAGAGGCGGAATGTCGACCCGTTGACGTCGCTGGCGGCCAGTATGAGACCGCCGCCATGCTGCCGGGCGATCTCGCGTGAAATGTAGAGCCCTAAACCGGAGCCGTTTACCAGTTGGCCCGCGGCGCGATAGTACCTCATGAATATGAACTCGTGGTCGTCGGGCGCTACGCCAGAGCCCTGATCCGCCACGTGTACAAACGCCACGCCCTGCTCAGTCGACAGCCGGATCGTCACAGAGCTGGTCACCGATGAGTATTTCAGGGCGTTCTGGATCAGATTTTGTATCACAATCTCCAGCAGGTTGCGGTCACCTTTCACAATCACTTCATCGCCGTGAGTGAAGCTAACACGTCCGGCCGCAGCATCATCCAATCCCGCTTCGGCGGCGCGCAAAACCTCATTCAGGTCGAACATCTTGATCCTGGGAAGAGTTTCGTGCCCGCCATTGAGCCGGTCGAAGGCTAGGACGTTTTCAATCAGCGATGACATCCTTTTGACGGTCTGGCGGATCCTTGTGGTGCGCAACTTGATATTGTCGGCGCTTTCACCTGCAGAAGATGACAGATTGTCGGCGGCGGCAGAGATGACGGCCAACGGGCCGCGAAACTCATGAGATACCAAGGCCACAAAGTCCCGCTGCTGAGCCAGAGCATCGTTGGCGGTGTCCAGAGCCTGCCTGAGCTTGAGTTCAAGCAGGTGACGTCGATCCACTTCCACCATGAGCGAGGTGTTTCTTTCCCCAAGCTCAGCGGTCCTTTCGCGCACCTTGATAGTCAGCTCCTGCTCGGCCAAGCGCGACACTGCGATGACGCGGTCCTTTTCCTCGCTCAAGCTGCGCTCGGCAAGCCGCGTTCTCTTCGCGACGGCCGCGCTGAGCAACGCCAGGTGAATCACGGTCCCGCCGGCCAAGAATCTGGACAAAGAGCCATCCAGTTGGAACGGGTTGGCCCCAGTATACATCATCTGCATCACCAGCATGACAGAGATTACGCTCAAAAATGCAATCGCCGACAGCAGATATTGATACCGTCGCCGCACAATGAGCAGATAGAGCACCAGCAGCGAAATGAAGATGAGAGACAGCTGCTGCAGTCGCGATACGAAAAACCCGACGTCGCCGTAGCGTCCCACAATCGCAAAAGCCAAGGCGATGCCATTGAGCAGTACAACGCCCTGGGAGATGCGCCACGCCCAGATCAATTGGCGGTGAAAATCAAACAGTCTAGATAAAAATAATATCAGCACTATACTGTATAAGCAAACGATAATACCCCAAATGAGGTGTATGGTTTTCGGCTCTAGAGACCTCAGAATTTCGGATGCGTATCCCATGTGGAAGAGACTTATTAGCCCAGACTCTATGATAAACAAGACACACAAACAATATAGACAATGCGGCGAATAAATGAAATCGAATGGTATCAGATTGCTGCATGGGGTCCGTAGATGATCGGAGAAGGCTACAAGCATGGCGTTATCGTGATCTCCCCCCTTGTTTATCTTGTCGATGACGACAGGGATTTCCGCGAGGAGATGGTCTTCGGACTATCCAGATTGGGCCTGAACGTACATGGATTCCACAATGCTGCCGCCCTCTACCGAGCCTGTGCCGCCAAGCCGGCTGAAATCGTCATTCTCGACATTGGCCTGGAGGGCGAAGACGGCCTTTCCATAGCTACCCATTTGCGGGCCTTACAATCGGTCGGGATCGTCATGGCGACGGCCCGGAGTTCCATCGACGACCGGCTCAATGGTCTTGAAGCGGGCGCTGACGCTTACCTCGTCAAACCCATTGATGTTCGGGAGCTTGCTGCCACGGTGATGGCGGTCAATGAACGTCTCAACAGGCGCCGCGCCCCTTCGTCGTCTCCGGCCCCACGATGGGCCCTCGAGGAAGGCGGCTGGGTGCTTACCGACGGCATGGGCCATCGCCTTCGCTTGACCACCTCGGAACGGCACTTTTTGGAACGCTTGTTCAGTGAGCGTGGCAAGACCGTCGATCGCCGCGCGCTCGTCGAAGCCATGGGCGCAGACATCTATGACTTCAACTATGCCCACCTGGACACCATCGTGAGCCGGCTGCGTCGAAGAGCCAAGAAATCCGACATGCTTCTCCCCTTGCACGCAATTCGCGGGTCAGGCTTCGCCTTCCCCGATTAGAATGATCGTGCCGACCCTGTCCAGAGAGAAGATTGCCGATCTCATCAATTTGGAAGATGACAGGGAAGGAATTCGAGAAGCATCCTCAAGCGACTGACAGTAAGTGTAAGGATATGACAGTTACTGCGATTGTGAATAATCGCGAGATTAATTACTTCAAGGAAAGGGTTGGATAAATCCGCATTCGTTAGATGGCTCGCATTCTATGCATAATCGAATAGGAATGTATCGTGCGCATGGCGAGGTAGATAACGAGGGCGGCGGTGCGCAGAAGGGGTGCGGGATGCGGCAGCATAAGAGAATTTTATTTGCCAGTTGTTCTATTCTAACGTTCGCATCCATCTATGTCGCGATTACCCCCGCGCTAGCCGGGGCGCCAAGCAACGAACAACTCTATCAGATGATTTTGGACCTGCAGCGAAATCAGAAGCAGATGGCGCGCAAACTTGAGGCCGCCTACGCCGAGACTGCTCAGGTTAAAGAAGAACTGGCCACCCTCAGGGGTTCGGTGGCCCAGAGTCGCGAGATGGCTGCGCTATCCTCGGTTGAGAGGCGCATGTACCTGTCAAATCCGCAATCCGACACTCGTGCCGTTGCCGCGCCCAATGTGCGTGTCGGATTCGGCGCGGGAACCAACGGTAACGACCCGTATGCCTTTACCGACGGTTCCGTGGCGCTCCCGCTCGGTGAAAAATACGGCTTCCAGGTCGATGCGATTGGTGGCGTGACGCCAAACAGTAACTTCACAGGTGCCGCCGCGCATCTGTTCCGCCGTGATCCGAAAGTTGGGGCGCTGGGTCTGTATGGAAGCTACCTTCACGGCGGAGGTGGTTACGATGATGGTGGAGTTCTTGAAAACGGTTATGTCGAAGGCAAGCTCGGCGTTGAAGGCCAGTACTATCTGGGCCGGGTCACGCTTGAGGGACTTGCCGGTATAGAATGGAATTCACTTGAAGAGGACGTCAGCCCGTTCGCCGAAGGCAGGGTCGGGTACTATCCTACGGATAACTTCAAGGTTAATGGCGGCCTGCGTCATCGCGACGCCTTTGGTGGTAGAACGCAACTTGTTGGCGGCGCCGAGTACCTGACCGAGTTCGGAAGCGGGATAGCGACTTCTATCTACAGTGATTTCAGCTTCGATCTGACGAACAGCGACGTCTCCTCAAGCGGCGATTTTTCTGCGATGGCCGGTTTGAGATTCCACTTCGGCACCAATGGCGATCGAAGCGCCCCGAAGACAGTCTTCTGCAAGGATCCGGACCAGAATTTCGAGTGCGCGGTCACGGATGGTCAGAACGATTATTATGCCGACAAGCCAGGTCGTTCCTTGATTCAGCGTGATCGTGGCGACTTCCTTCCATCGCACATCGTAAAAGACGTTGGCAACTTGCCGACGCCTTCCACCAATGTTTGGGGACAGCCGGGGGCGCCTGGCGCACCCGGCGAGGCTGGTACGCCTGGAGTGCCCGGCGCGTCTGGACCTCCCGGCGCGCCCGGCGCGGAGGGACCTGGCGGACCTGCTGGGCCTGTCGGACTGCCCGGATCGGACGGGACACCTGGAGCGCCCGGCGATACCGGCGCGTCTGGACCTCCCGGCGCGCCCGGCGCGGAGGGACCTGGCGGACCTGCCGGACCTGCGGGACCGGAGGGACCTGCCGGACCGGTGGGGCCGGTGGGACCGGAGGGACCTACCGGACCGGCAGGCCCATAGTGCCTCCTTCTATCCTGGTCATGCCGCTACGGTTGGCGACGTGATCAGCAACTTAGAATCGAATCGTTTGAGGATAGCGGAGAGTATGACCGGCCCTCGTCTTGACTGCATGATCCAGGCTCCGAACCCGCCTGAGCTTGTCGCCGCGGAGGGGACGCGAGACTGGATGGATGCGACCGACCAGCATTTCGCCTACCGCTGCACGCCGCTTTCAATCGCCAATGCCAGCGGATGGGAATTGTTGAACCCCATAAATGTGACTGTTACTTGGAACGGATACAACACTACAAAAGACATCGCCTTCCATGTAAACGAACCGAACGTCACGCACCGATTCATCAGCTCGACCTTCGGGCACGGCATAGTAACCTTTCATCCGGGTTACGTGTTTCGCACCGAGCCGGGCTGGATGGTGTGGGCTCGCGGCTCTCCCAACCGGATGAAGGACGGAATCGCGCCGCTGGACGGCTTGGTGGAAACCAACTGGCTGCCGTTCAGTTTCACCATGAATTGGCGCTTCACCCGCCCTGGGTCTGTCACTTTTGCCAAGGGCGAGCCATTCTGTTTCATCACCATGATGCCAAGTGTCGCTATCGAGCAGGTGCAGCCGGTCATTCGTCCGATGGAGGACGATCCTGAGTTCCATAAAGAACATAAGGTTTGGAATAGCGAACGTCGACGGTTTTCGGCCGGCCTGCAGATGAACGACGAGCTTACCAAGGAGATGAAGTGGCAGAAGCACTATCTGCAGGGTGTTTCGCCGACGGGGAAATCGGTCGCGGATGACACTCACCGAGTAAAGCGAACTCTAAAGCGGCCGATCCACATCGACCAGTTGCGGGCCCAGGAAAAAGGTTCGCCAGTAGATGAAGCTAGCCAAGAGTAAGCGGCCTGTGCGCATTCCTCCAGTTGGATCGCTAGCATTTGGCCGTTCGATTAACGGGTCGGTTTCGAGCAGAGACGAAAGACCGGAATGCATCCGCCAGTTCGTGCGGTCGGGCTTTGTATTGGCGCTGGCGGCGCTCCTTGTCGGTTGCCTGGCGGATGGAAAAGGTAGCCCGAATACGGCTACAGAGTTAGTTCGCGTGAAAGCCGCTTACGCGAGGGAGCCGCATGAGGTCTTCATCGTCGATCGCAGCAAGTTTGACCAACGCTTTCTGCCTGTCGATGTGACGCCCCCGGAACGCTTGCCTGCCGGTACGGTGTTGATCGATACACGGCAGAGGTTCCTCTATCTATACCGCCTCAATGGGATGGCGCGGCGCTATGGTGTCGCCGTCGGGGCTAGCGGTTACAGTTGGTCGGGCATTGCCAGCGTAGGGCGTAAGGCGGAGTGGCCCGCATGGCATCCGACTGACGACATGCGTAACCAGTCGCCCGACCTGCCGCGCATGATCAGGCCCGGCACGCACAATCCGCTCGGCGCGCGAGCTCTCTATCTGTACAAGAACGGCGTGGATACGCTTTATCGTATCCACGGCACCTCAGAGCCCTGGACCATAGGAACTGAAGCGTCCTCAGGGTGCATTCGCATGCTCAACGAGGATGTGATCGAACTCTACAGTCTGGTGCCGAAGGGAGCAAAGGTCATCGTGAAGTGAAGCGAATTGAACAGGCACAGGCCAACGCTTGCTGTCGGATGCCGTTGGACAATACCCACGCCGGTGGCACAGGTGACGGCAGATTTCTGCTTCTATCCATATGGCGTCATAGAGGGAGAATTTAAGACATAGGCGTCGCTGCTCGTATCGATATCACTCGCGAATAAGGTTTTGGATACCTTAACCGTCATCTCTGTCCGTCATAATCGACGTTTAGGTATTCTTTTTTACACCTTTTGCGTGTATTGAAATAAAAAAATTCAATGGACGCGTCTATATGTCAGTTCTCGTCAGTGACGGCATGCCATTCGTCTTCCCGTTCGCCGTCGGCATCAGTCAGGGCGCGAACGTCCGAAGGACAAATCCAGGCTGATGGGTTGGCAATTGAACGGACCGAGTGAAAGGACCTATGATGAGGCGCTCTCTATTCATGCTGGTTTCCGCCGCGCTATTGAGTACCGCCGTTGCGGGTCCAGCGGCAGCGCAGACCGCCGCTGAAACAAACCAGACCCTTGACGCGCTGTTCGGCAGTCACACAACCTATCAGCAGTTCTTCGACAAGCTGCAGAAGGCTGTCAGTGCCGGCGACAAGCAGACCGTCGCGTCGATGATCGATTATCCCTTCCGCGCCCGGATCGGCGGCAAGGCGATCAAGATAAACGACGCCGCGCATTTCGTGACGGATTACGACAAGATCGTTACCGCCAAGGTCAAACAGACCGTCCTCAAGCAGACCTACCCGACGCTGTTCGCCAATTGGCAAGGCATCTCAATCGGTGATGGCGAGGTCTGGTTCTCCGGCGTCGGAGACGGCAACACCATCAAGATCACCGCGATCAACGACTGACACCTGGCGGAAGAAATTCCATTTCGATGACACCGACGCAACCGGTCGTTGACCACTCCGGAGGGGTTCACATGCTACGTTACATGTTCATTGCTTTGCTCGCGCTCGGCTCATCGTGGATGATCTCTGATGCCCGCGCACAATCGACCGTCGAATGCCAATCGAGGCACTATCAGTATGGCGAATGCTGGGCGGGCCCGCTGAGCAAGCCGCAACTCATTCATCAGACTTCTGGAAGTCCTTGTATTTTGAACCGGACCTGGGGCTACAATCCACGCAGCAAATATATTTGGGTCGCGCAAGGTTGCTCCGGAATTTTCGCCGATGTCGGCGGCTACCACCATGGACGTGGCGACAGCTTTGATCCCAATGCCCGCATGTATGACCATCGCGGTCATGACGTCGGCGCAGTGGTTGGCGGAGCTATTCTCGGCGCTCTGATCGAGGGGATGGCGGACGATCATCACAATCGACGGCACACGACGAGTAACTACCGCCCCGATAGCAGCTACAATGGTTGTCATGGCATGGGATGCAAGGTCGACAATCCTGACCAGGCAATCGATACCCGACCGCAATTTGACAGGCAGGGAGAGCCAAACTTTGATGTGCATGGCAACTACCAAGGATGCCATGGTGCAGGCTGCCTTGTCGACAATCCTGACGCGGAGTGAATTGAAGGACGAAGGAAGCCGGTCACGATTGTCAAAGCGGGGCTCTTAAATCTTTCCCGCAGCATCAATCTTGATCTTCATCCTGGCATCACCACGGCAGACTTCGTTCACCTGCTTCTTGGTTTCTCCTCGAAGCGGTGGAGGCAGCCGAACATGTTCTCTATCTCCTCCTGCATCGTGGCGGCGGCTGAGACGATAAGATCGAGGTTCTTATGATGTCGATCCATAGGGGCTTGTGCGGAAGCCTCTTTGTACCAAGAAATGCACCAAAAGAGAGCTGATATTCGGAAAAATCGTTGCGAATCAGGCCGTTATGGGAAATCGATGGCGGAGAGGGAGGGATTCGAACCCCCGATGGGCTTGCACCCATGCCGCATTTCGAGTGCGGTGCATTCGACCACTCTGCCACCTCTCCGCGGTCATGGTCGGCCGTTGCCGGCGCGGCGCACTAGATAACGGCTGAACGGGCAGGTTACAAGGCCAATCCGTCAGTTATTTGGCTTGCCGGGCAAGCAGCGGATTCGCGACGGTTCAGCGGCGGCGAGGCCTGGGTAGGTTGGTAACCAGTCACGCGTGCTTGCCTCGACGACGGTCACGTCGTGCAGTCGTGCTGACACGCTCGATCCTTCGGCCGCCAACAACAGTCCCGACAACAGCTGTTTGCCTTGACTCGCACTCAACCTTCGGTTAGGGACAGCGCGCAATCGGCGTGGAGGGTTCTTCCGCGCCGCTTGTTTTTTGAACCCGCAGACTGACAAAAAGACGGCTGAACCGCCAGAGGCGGCTCATCAAGGCCGACCGAACAGCGAAAGGCAAAAAATGTTCGCAGTCATTAAAACGGGTGGCAAGCAGTATCGCGTTGCCGCCAACGATCTCCTGAAGATCGAAAAACTCGAAGCCGCTGTCGGCGATATGGTCGAGATCGGCCACGTCCTCGCACATGGCGAAGGCGAGAATGTCACGTTCGGCGCGCCGTTCGTCGACGGCGCGGTGGTCACCGCCGAAGTCGTCGAGCAGGGCAAGAACCGCACCGTCATCGCCTTCAAGAAGCGCCGCCGGCAGAATTCGCGCCGCAAGATCGGCCATCGCCAGCTTTTGACCACCGTGCGGATCTCCGAGATCCTGCTGGGTGGCGCCAAGCCGACGAAGACGGCAGCGGTCAAGGCGCCGAAGAAGGTGAAGGCCGAGGCCGCCACCGAGGTGCAGGCGGAAGCCGCGCCGAAGAAGGAGCCCAAGGCCAAGGCAGCCGAGACAAAGGCAGCCGAGACCGCGGCAGCGCCGCTGTTCAAGGCGCCCAAGGGTGAGCCGGACGATCTGACCGTGATCAAGGGCATCGGCCCGGTCGCAGCCAAGGATCTCAACGAGCAGGGCATCATCACCTTCGCGCAGCTCGCCAAGCTGACCGACAAGGATGTCGCCAAGATCGACGAGCACATGCCCTTCAGCGCCGACCAGATCAAGGACTGGCGCGAGCAGGCCAAGGAATTGGCGGCGAAGTAATTTTCTGGCGACCAGGTCGCCGGATCGGACTTGAAACGGAACGCGAACGCGTTCATAAGGCCTTTTAGGCGCCTTGCGGCGCAACGGAGTTAGTTAGATGGCACACAAGAAAGCTGGCGGCTCGTCGCGCAACGGTCGCGACTCGCATTCCAAGCGTCTGGGCGTGAAGAAGTTCGGCGGCGAAGCCGTCATCCCGGGCAACATCATCATTCGTCAACGCGGCACCACGTGGCATCCCGGCGTCAATGTCGGCATGGGCACGGACCATACGCTTTTTGCGCTCGAGACCGGCGCCGTGACGTTCAACAAAAAAGCCAACGGCCGAACCTACGTATCGGTCAACCCGATTGCCAAAGCCGCGGAGTAGCCGGTTCCGCACTAGAACACCGGCGCCCATCTCGGGAACCGGTGTCTGGCAAAGCCAGGAAAAGGATCAGGGGAGATGGGTTTCCATCTCCCCTTTTTCTTGTGCCTGGAGGACTTTCAAATGGTTGCCGAAGCGGAAGACTCAGAAGACGAAAGTTACGCGATAGACTGCCCGGTGCTGGTCACCGAGCGGCTGGTGATGCGGGCGCCCCACGAGGGCGATATCGCGCAGCTGGTCGAGCTTGCCGACAACCGCCATGTCGCCGAAATGCTGGCACGCATGCCGCACCCCTATGGCGAGGCCGAGGCGCGCGCTTTCCTGGCCATGACCAAATCGCGCCGGGCCGGCATTGCTTATGCCCTGACGCTGGCCGGCACCGACACCTTCGTCGGTTGCGCCGGCCTCAACACCACCGATCGCGGGCTGGAGCTCGGTTACTGGATCGGCGAGCCGCACTGGAAGAAGGGCTATGCGACGGAAGCAGCGCACGCGCTGGTCGATCTCGCCTTCCAGAGGACGTCGATCCAGGTCCTGCATGCCTCGACGCGGGTCATCAATCCGGCCTCGCGCCGCGTCATCCACAAGTGCGGGTTCCAGTATGCCGGCCAGGGCATGCTGAACTCGATCGTCGCCGGCCAGGTTCCCGTCGAGCGCTACCGGCTCGATCGCAAGACCTGGACCAGCCTGCGGAACTGGGTGCATTTCTGATGGATGACGACGGTCAAACCAATGGTCGACAGCAGCGATATTGAAACGGCCGCGATCGCGCCGATGACGCCTGGGGATATCGAAAGCTTTCATCGCGCGCTCGATGTCGTAGCGCGTGAGCGAAAGTACTTGTCCTTCCTTGAGGCGCCACCGCTGGATCAAGTCAGAAGTTTCGCAATGGATCGTATCGGGAGAGGCGATCCGGGGTTCGTGGCCGTTGTTCGTGGCGAGGTCGTCGGCTGGTGCGACATCTCACGCCATGATCGGCTCATCCATGCCCATCGCGGCTCCCTCGGGATGGGGATTGTTCCTCCCTATCGGGGGCGAGGGCTTGGACTGCGGCTCATCAATGCAACCTTGGCGCAAGCGCGCAGGGCCGGTTTCGTCCGCATCGAACTCTCCGTGCATTCCGACAATGCTCGCGCCATCTCTCTCTACGACAAGGTCGGGTTTGTCAGGGAGGGCGTGCAGCGCGATGCCGTCCATGTCGACGGGGAATACCGCGATACGATCATGATGGCGATCGTCGAACGCGAAAACGCCGCCAGATGAATGGCCATCAGCCCAGTTCGACCCACACCGGCAGATGGTCCGAGCCGACTGCCTTTCGGTCGACCCACAGACGCTGCAGGGATCTGGCAAGCGAAGCGCTGGTAAAGATATAATCGATGCGCTTGTGCCGGCTGGGATCGGTGGGTTGCTTGGGATCGACCCAACTGATGAGATCGTCGCCGGTGGCGTTCAGCCGCAAGGCGGCATCGACGGCGAAGTCGGCGGTCAGCGGCATGCCGAATTCATGGTCCGGCCGGCCGGCGAGTTCGACATATTCGGGTGAGCCGGCCAGCATGTTGAAATCGCCCATGCCGACAAAGGCTTCGGGATGCGGCAGTTCCGGCAGGCCGATCTCGGCGACGCCGGACAGTGCTCCGCCTTCGAGCGCATAGTTCAGCATGCGTTGGCGCAGGAACTGGATCTGGCTGGCGCGTTCGAGGGGGCTGCGGTGATCGAGATGGATGGAATAGAAGCGGATGAAACCAAGCGGCGTCTCGATCAGCGCTTCCAGCGCGCCGCGCTGGAAGTTCATCATCTCGAAGCTGCGGCTGCGCGGCAAAAGCAGGTTGCGCGACAGATGAATGGGCGTCCTAGACAGCACCATGTTGCCGAGCTGGAAGGTTTTCGTGACGGCACGGCCGTTGTCGATGTGCGAACCGATATTGGCCTCGAAATTGCTGCCATAGACGGCGAAATAGTCGGGCAGCGCCTCGCCGATCTCGGCGACCATGTCGCGGCCGCCATTCCGAGGATTGTTGCGGGTCACCTCCTGCAAAGCGATCACGTCGGCGCCGCGCACGGCATCGGCGATGCGCCCGACATCGTACTGCCCGTCGAGGCCGATGCCGTACTGGATGTTGTAGGTTACAAGCTTCATTCCGACGTCTCTCCGGCCAACCCCACATGGCCATTGTCACAAAACGGCCTCGCCCTTCGCCGCGCCTTGGTTTAGAGCAAGGGCCAAGGTTTAGAGCAATGCCGCAAAGCCACTAGTAGAAACTGTACAATCTCATGAAATTTCTCGATCAAGCCAAGGTATACATCCGCTCCGGTGACGGCGGCGCCGGTTCGGTGTCGTTCCGGCGTGAAAAATTCATCGAGTTCGGCGGGCCGGATGGCGGCGACGGCGGCCGCGGCGGCGATGTCTGGCTGGAGGCGGTCGACGGGCTGAACACGCTGATCGACTACCGGTATCAGCAGCATTTCAAGGCCAAGACCGGCGTCCACGGCATGGGCCGCAACATGACCGGCGCCAAGGGCGCCGACGTCACGCTGAAAGTGCCGGCCGGAACGCAGGTGTTCGAAGAAGACAACGAGACGCTGATCTGCGACCTGACCGTGGTCGGACAGCGCTTTCTGCTGGCCAAGGGCGGCAATGGCGGTTTCGGCAACCAGCATTTCAAGACCTCGACGAACCAGGCGCCGCGCCGCGCCAATCCCGGCCTGCCGGGGCAAGAGCTCAACATCTGGCTGCGGCTGAAGCTGATCGCCGATGCCGGGCTGGTCGGGCTGCCCAATGCCGGCAAGTCGACATTCCTGGCGGCGGTCACCGCAGCCAAGCCGAAGATCGCCGACTATCCGTTCACGACGCTGCATCCCGGCCTCGGCGTTGCCCGCATCGACGCGCGCGAATTCGTCATCGCCGACATTCCGGGCCTCATCGAAGGCGCGCATGAGGGCGTCGGCATCGGCGATCGCTTCCTTGGCCACGTCGAGCGCACGCGTGTGCTGCTGCATCTGGTTTCGGCGCAGGAGGAAAATCCGGGCAAGGCCTACAAGACCGTGCGAGCCGAGCTCGACGCCTATGGCCATGGCCTCACCGACAAGGTCGAGATCCTGGCGCTTTCCCAGGTCGACACGCTCGACGCCGATGCGCGCAAGAAGAAGGTCGCCTCGCTGAAACGCGCTGCCGGCCGCGCGCCGATGCTGTTGTCGGCGGTCACCGGCGAGGGCGTCGAGGCGGTGCAGCGGGCGCTGATGGCGGTGATTGCTGAGGCGCGCGCGCAGATCGCGGCGCCGGTCGAGACGCGCTGGGACAAATAGGGTCATGCAGTCGCTGAGAAAATATCGGCGCATCACCGTCAAGATCGGCTCGGCGCTGCTCGTCGACCGCGCGACGGGCCTGAAGCGCGACTGGCTGGCTTCGCTCGCCGACGACATTGCCGGGCTGGCCCAGGGCGGCGCTGAAATCCTCGTCGTCTCGTCCGGCGCCATCGCGCTTGGCCGCACCATCCTTGGCCTCGGCAAGCGAGCCCTGAAACTGGAGGAGAGCCAGGCGGCGGCAGCCGTGGGACAGATCGCGCTGGCCGGCGCCTGGTCGGACGCGCTCGGCAAGGGCAGCCTGAAATCGGGCCAGATCCTGCTGACGCTCGGCGACACCGAGGAGCGCCGCCGCTATCTCAACGCGCGGGCGACGATCTCGACACTCTTGAAGATGAAGGCAGTGCCGGTCATCAACGAGAACGACACGGTGGCGACTTCCGAAATCCGCTACGGCGACAATGACCGGCTGGCGGCCCGCGTCGCCACCATGATGGGCGCCGATCTTTTGGTGCTGCTTTCCGACATCGACGGGCTCTACACCGCGCCGCCGGCGCGCGACCCCAACGCCAAATTCATTCCGGTGGTCGACCGCATCACGCCTGATATCGAGGCGATGGCGGGTGCGGCCGCTTCCGAGCTGTCGCGCGGCGGCATGCGCACGAAGCTCGATGCCGGCAAGATCGCCACCGCCGCCGGCACCGCGATGATCATCACGTCGGGCACTCGGCTGTCGCCGCTGATGGCGATCGAACGCGGCGAGCGCGCTACTTTCTTTCGGCCGAGCAGCAACCCGGTCAAGGGCTACAAAACCTGGATCGCCGGCCAGCTCGAGCCGGCCGGCCGGCTTACGGTCGATGCCGGCGCCATCGGCGCGCTGCTGTCGGGCAAATCGTTGCTGCCGGCCGGCGTCAAGCTGGTCAGCGGCAATTTCTCGCGCGGCGACACGGTGGCGATCCTGTCGCCCGAGGGCCGCGAGATCGCGCGCGGGCTGGTTGCCTATGATGCCGCCGATGCCGTAAGGATCGCGGGCCTGAAGACGGCCGAGATCGAAACCGTGCTCGGCTACGAGGCGCGTTCGGCGATGATCCACCGCGATGACCTTGTGGTGAGCCATTCGGGTGACCAAGTACGGGCCGGCGACCAAACAGGGGCCGGTGACCAAGTCACGGTCGGTGGCGATGTAAGCGGAGGATGAGCCATGCTGAAACTGCATGAAAAATCCGGGGATGACACTGTCGCGCTGATGGCCGATATCGGCCGGCGCGCCCGCGCTGCCGCCCGGCCGCTGGCCATTGCCACAACCGCCGCCAAGAACGCCGCACTGCTGGCCATGGCCGAGGCGATTGTGGCCCGTGAGCAGGACATTCTCGACGCCAACGCCATCGATGTTTCGAATGGTCATGAATCCGGGCTTTCCACCTCCTTCATGGACCGGCTGAAGCTCGATCCGGCGCGCATCCGCGCCATGGCCGACGGCATCCGCGAAATCGCCGCGCTGCGGGATCCGGTTGGCGACGTGATCGCGCAGTGGGACCGGCCGAACGGTTTGCATATCGAGCGCGTGCGCACGCCGCTCGGCGTCGTCGGCGTCATCTATGAGAGCCGCCCGAACGTCACCGCCGATGCCGGCGCGCTGTGCCTCAAAGCCGGCAATCCGGTGATCCTGCGCGGCGGTTCGGATTCGCTCAATTCTTCCGCCGCCATCCACGCCTGCCTGGTCGAAGGGCTGAAGCAAGCGGGCCTGCCGGAGGATGCCATCCAGCTGGTGCCGACCACCGACCGCGCCGCCGTCGGCGAAATGCTGAAGGGGTTGGGCGGCAACCTCGACGTCATTATCCCGCGCGGTGGCAAAAGCCTGGTCGGACGGGTGCAGGCCGAGGCGCGGGTCCCGGTCTTCGCGCATCTCGAAGGCATCTGCCATCTCTACATCGACCGTTCCGCCAAGCTCGATATGGCTGTCAGGATCGCCGTCAACGCCAAGATGCGACGCACCGGCGTCTGCGGTGCCGCAGAGACGCTGCTGGTCGACCGGGCGGTTGCCTCCACGCATCTGGTGCCGATCCTTGATGCACTTCGCGCCGCCGGCTGCGAAATCCATGCCGATGCCGAGGTGCTGAAAGTGTTTTTCGACGCCAAACCGGCGACCGATGCCGACTGGATCACCGAGTATCTCGATGCCATCATCGCGGTAAAACTGGTCGACGGTATCGGTGGTGCGATCGAGCATATCGAGACGTTTTCCTCGCATCACACCGAGGCGATCGTCGCCGAGGATGCGCAAGCCGTCGAGCGGTTTTTCAACGAGATCGATTCGGCGATCCTGCTGCACAACGCATCGACGCAGTTCGCCGACGGCGGCGAATTCGGCATGGGCGCCGAGATCGGCATCGCCACCGGCAAGATGCATGCGCGCGGACCGGTGGGCGTCGAACAGCTGACGTCGTTCAAATACCGTGTGCGCGGGTCGGGACAGGTGAGACCTTGAGCGCTGGTCTTACCCTTCCCCTTGTGGGGAGGGTGGCGAGCACAGCGAGCCGGGTGGGGGGACGACGCTGAATTCCGCGATACCCCTACCCCGCTCCGCTTCGCGGATCGACCCTCCCCACAAGGACGAGGGTAAGGAGGCTATCTCCTCCCACTATCTCAAAATGCCGCACGCCGAGAAAGGCCTTGCCGTCGGCCTGTTCGGCGGTTCGTTCAATCCGCCGCATGCCGGCCATGCGCTGGTCGCCGAGATCGCGCTCAGACGCCTGGCGCTCGACCAGTTGTGGTGGATGGTGACGCCGGGCAATCCGCTGAAGAACACCAGGGAGTTGGCGCCGCTGGGCGAACGGCTGCAGCTGTCGGAACAGATCGCCAAGAACCCGAAGATCAAGGTCACCGCTTTCGAAGCCGCCCATCACGTCCGCTACACCGCCGATACGCTGGCGCTGGTCAAGGCGCGCAACCCCGGTGTCGATTTCGTCTGGATCATGGGTGCCGACAGCCTGCGCGATTTCCATCGCTGGCAGCGCTGGCGCGAGATCGTCATGACCTTCCCGATCGCCGTCATCGACCGCCCGGGCGCGACGCTGTCGTTCCTGTCCTCGGTCGTCGCCAAGACCTTCGACTATGCCCGCATCGACGAGGGCGATGCGCCGCGGCTTGCCCGCATGAAGGCGCCGGCCTGGACCTTCATTCACGGCCCGCGCTCGTCGCTGTCATCGAGCGCGATCCGCAAGCTGGCGAAGGGGTGAGCCCGGCCGCCCGGCCATGTCGCTTTTATCGCTTCCTTTGCCCGTTTCATGGGCAATCCTGAGCAGGCATGTCGATTCCCAGGAAAAACCGCAGCGAAGCCGAGCAGGGCGCCGAGCCCACGCCGCTGATCGCGATTGCCAGCGTCATCGTGTCGATGGCGCTGATTGCCGTCGGCAACGGGCTGATGTTTGCTTATATCCCGGTCCGGCTTGGCGCAGAGGGTTTCGATCCGACCTGGGCCGGGCTGATCATCACCGGGCTTTCGGCCGGCGGGCTCGCCGGCTGCATCTTGACCGGACCGCTGGTGCGAAGGGTCGGCCATGCCCGCGCCTTCATGGTGCTGTCGGCGCTGATCGCGCTGGCCAACGCCGCTGTCGGCGCCGGGGTCCTTCCGCTGCTGTGGATAGCCGCCCGCGCGCTCTACGGCTTTGCCATATGCGGCCTGTTCATCGTCGCGCAGAGCTGGCTGAACGATGCCGTTGCCAACGCCATCCGCGGCCGGGTGATGGCTTTCTTCTACGTTGCCTATGTCGCCGGGCTCGGCGTCGGCTACGCGACGCTAGCGCTGGTCGATATCAGGACAGCGGATGCGCCGCTGATCGGCATCGTCTTCACCGCGCTGTCGATCCTCCCTGTCGGGATGACCAAACTTGCCCAGCCGCCGGCGCCGCAGGCGGCCTCGGTGGCGCTGCGCCGTGCCTGGCGGGTTTCACCGGTCGGCGTCGCCGGCATGCTTGCCGTCGGCGGCCTGTCGATGTCGATTGCTGGCTTCGCACCGATCCACGCCACGGCCAAGGGCTACAGCCAGGCCGACGTGGCGCTGCTGCTTTCGGCGATGCCTCTCGGCACGCTGATCCTGCAGATCCCGCTTGGTTGGATTTCCGACCGAACCGACCGCCGCTATGTGCTGATCGCCGCATCCGCGCTCGCCATGGTCGCCGGCCTGTTTGCACTCGGGTTCGATGGCGGCGCGCTGGCCGCGTTGGTTGTGATCTACATCGTGTGGGACGGCGCTTCGGAATCGATCTATTCGCTGGCCAGTGCGCACGCCGCCGACCGCGCCGGCAAGGACGACATGGTGGCGCTGTCCAGTTCGCTTTTGTTTGCCTGGTCGCTGTCGGGCTTCGTCGTGCCCGGCATCGTGACGGCGCTGTCGGCCGTCTTCGGAACGCAGGCTTTCATCTATGTGGCTGTTCTCATCGCCGCAGCCTTCTGCCTGTTCGTGCTTTTGCGTGTGTTCACGACGCGTGCGGTCCCGGTCGGCGAAACCGGCAGTTTCGCACCGATGACGGCGCAGGCGCCGTTGCCGGTCGAACTCGCCTTCGCACCGGACGATGAGGGCCGGCACTGAGCCACCCGACTATTGTCGACGGGCTTCCGGCGACGGGGCTTCCGGTGGCGGCAGCGGGATCGATATGCCTTCGCTATCGAATTCCTGCTTGGCGCGCTTGGTGAGATCGGTCTGGGTGGCGAAGAAGTCCGCCGACGATGTCCAGTAGCGCAAGGCAATCGAAACGGTGCTATCGCCCAATGTCGCGACGAAAGCGATCGGTGCCGGCTCACGCTTGACCCGCCGTTCGGCGGCGGCAATGGCAAGCAATGTCTTTTGAGCGCGGTCGATGTCGTTCCAGGAGCCGATGCTCAGCGTGATGTCGCTGCGGCGCACCCCGTTGCGCGAAAAGTTGCGCACCGGCTGGTTCCACAGCGTCGAGTTGGGCGCCAATATGTAGACCCCGTCGGCCGTCCTGAGCTTGGTTGCGAACAGGCCGATCTCCTCGATCGTACCGGCAATCGAACCGACCTCGACGGACTCGCCGATGCGAAACGGCCGCAGTGCCAGAAGCATGATGCCGGCCGCGATGTTCTGCAGCGTGCCTTGCAACGCCAGGCCGATGGCGAGGCCAATGGCACCGATCGCGGCAATGATCGAGGCCGTCTGCACGCCGAACTGGCCGAGCACCATGATGGTGACGAGGATCAGGATGGCATAGCGGACGATCTTGGAGAAGAAATGCCGCAACGTCGCGTCGAAACCATGGATATGGCCGAGACCGGCGAAGATCGAACGTTCGGCAAGGCCGGCGACGATATAACCGACGATCAAGAGGATAACGGCACCGATGGCCGAGAAGGAGTAGGAAACAATCAGCGTGCTCAGTTGGGCGAGGCCAGCCTGGACGCTGAGGAAGGCGTTTTGCGGGTCGATCGGCATGGGGGAAATCCGGTTGGTCGGTGAGCCGATAACCCATGCCGACGGCGAGGGTTCCGATCTTTTCCGGTGTGCGGCGGAACCACAGGAGCGACAATACGTTCGTGCGAGGCAGGGTCCCGTCTTGAAACTGTCAGGGAACTCTGCCTATCTAAGTGGTGTCACCTGCTTCAAGGGGTGATTTGGTTGTTCTTGCTGCGAAAGGAAATACACTGAGAACAGCACTGCGGAAGAAGGCCGATATCATGCCTTCGCCGGCCAGGATCAGCGTAGACGACGCCGTGTCCCGCGCCATCAAGACAGTCCTTGCCAGTCTGGAAGACTCCAAGGCCGAAAATATTGTCTCCATCGACATCCAGGGGAAATCGAGCCTCGGCGACTATATGGTCGTCGCTTCGGGCCGATCGCACCGTCATGTCGCGGCTGTCGCCGATCATCTTCTCAAAGCGATCAAGGATGCCGGTCTCGGCACCGCGCGCGTCGAGGGGCTGTCCGGCGCCGACTGGGTCCTGATCGATTCTGGCGACATCATCGTCCATGTCTTCCGCCCCGAAGTCCGCGAATTCTACAATCTCGAAAAGATGTGGCAGGCGCCGGACCTCGAGGAAGAAACGCTCCACTAAGTCGTTCGCGCGGCTTACAAGGCAAGGATGAAGATATCAGTTCATGCCGTGGGCCGGATGAAAGCCGGCCCCGAGAAGCTGCTGGCCGACCGCTATTTCGAGCGCTTCGCCAAGAGCGGCCCGGCGGTGGGGCTTGAATTTGGCGGCATTGCCGAAATAGCCGAGGGGCGCGGCCAGACTGCCAACGAGCGCCGGCGTGAGGAAGGCCAGAAACTGCAGACGCAGTTGCAGCCCGGCACCGCCCTGATCCTGCTCGACGAACGCGGCAAAAGCTTTTCCTCGGAAGATTTCGCCGGGCGCCTCGGCCTGTTGCGTGACGGTGGCCGCAAGGCGCTGATCATCGCCATCGGCGGCGCCGACGGCCACGATCAGTCGCTGCGCGACCAGGCCGAACTGGTGATGTCGTTCGGATTGCTGACATGGCCGCATCAACTGGTGCGCGTGATGCTGGGAGAGCAGCTTTATCGTGTGGCCACTATCCTTTCGGGACATCCCTACCATCGCTCGTAAGCCGGTGAATTGGTGCGACACACCCGGATTTCCGCCCCAATGCCAACGTAACATTGCATCGAGTGGGCGGTTTCGAACATGGTTGATTGTTCGTTAACGAAGCCACGCATAGAGTCGGGCTTCAATGTCTGAAGACAGAAAATCAAGAACGGGCTCATGGCGCGCGCGCTGCGGAATCGCGGCGGCGGTGCTTGTGCTGTCGCTGCATGCGGGGCGGGCGGAAAACACGCTCGACCTGGCTCCCGATCCGGACCAGAGCCGGGCCGAATATGAACGGGTCTCGAAGGAGATCACGCTGTCGTCGGAACGATTGGCCAAGCTCTCCGCCGACATCGCGACGATCAAGAAGGATCACGCCTCGATCACCGCCGCATTGATCCAGTCGGCGATGACCGAGCAGAAGCTCGGCCAGGACATCGAGGACATCGGCGCCAGGCTGGAAGGGTTGAAGGGCCAGGAACAGAAGATCCGCGCCTCGCTGATGGCGCGGCGCGACGTTCTGGCCGAAGTGCTGGGCGCGCTGCAGCGCATGGGCCTCAACCCGCCGCCGGCGATCCTGGTCAAGCCCGAGGACGCGCTGTCGTCGGTGCGCAGCGCCATCCTGCTCGGCGCGGTGGTGCCGGAACTGCGCCAGCAGACCGATAGCCTGCTTGCCGATCTCAAGGAACAGACCAGGATTACGGCGTCGATCGAGGCCGAACGGGCGCGGCTGACGGCGGCGGTCGGCGACCAGACGGCGGAAAAGAAGCGGCTCGGCATGCTGCTGGAGGCCAAGCAGAAGCTCGAAGCCGACACGCAAACGCAAATGGCCGCGGAAAAGCAGCGATCCGAAGCGCTGGCGGCCAAGGCCGGCAGCCTGAAAGAGTTGATCGCCTCGCTCGAAGCGCAGGCCGACAAGAGCCGCAAGGCCGCCGATGCCGCCAAGGCCGCTGAGCAGAAGACGGCGGATGGCGACAAGACATCCGCGCCGGCGGAACTGGCGTCGCTGCCCGTTCCGGAAAGCAACCAACTTGCCGCCGCGGTGCCCTTTTCGGCGCTGCAGGGACAGATCGCACTGCCGGTGACCGGCCGCATCAAGCGGCGATTCGGCGCCGACGACGGTAACGGCGCGGTGATGCTAGGCGACATGGTTGCGACACAATCGGGAGCCATCGTTACCGCGCCGGCGGATGGAAATGTGCTTTATGCGGGGCCGTTTCGCTCTTATGGTCAACTCTTGATCCTGAACGCAGGCGACGGCTATCATGTCGTTTTGGCGGGGATGAGCAGAATCAGCGTCGCGACCGGTCAATCAGTGCTTGCAGGAGAGCCGATCGGTGCGATGGGAGAGGCCCGGGTGGCGAGCACCTCGGTTTCGAAGAATGGAAATGCCACGCCGGAACTCTATGTCGAGTTCCGCAAGGATGGAAAACCCGTCGATCCGGCCCCATGGTGGGCGGACCGTTTTTCTGGAAGGACGTGAATAATGCGGAAACTGTCGCTTCTGTTTGCCGGTGCGCTGATGGGCGCGTCCGCCATGAGCCTGGTCTATGGCGCACCCGGCTCGGCGGCGAACGCTGCAGGGTCGGAGACCTACAAGCAACTGGCGATCTTCGGCGATATCTTCGAGCGCGTGCGGGCACAGTATGTGACGCCGCCCGACGACAAGTCGCTGGTCGAGAATGCCATCAACGGCATGCTGGCTTCGCTTGACCCGCACTCCTCCTACATGAATGCCGAGCAGGCGCAGGATATGCGCGTCCAGACCAAGGGCGAGTTCGGCGGCCTCGGCATCGAAGTCACCATGGAGAACGATCTGGTCAAGGTGATCACGCCGATCGACGACACGCCGGCCGCCAAGGCAGGCGTGCTGGCCGGCGACTACATCGCCAAGATCGACGGCGAAGAGGTTCGCGGCCTGACCCTCAACGATGCGGTCGACAAGATGCGCGGCCTGGTCAACACGCCGATCAAGCTGACCATCCTGCGCCAGGGCGCCGACAAGCCGATCGAACTGACGGTCGTGCGCGACATCATCAAGGTCAAGGCGGTCAAGTTCCGGGTCGAGAACGACATCGGCTACATGAAGATCACCTCCTTCACCGAAAAGACCTACGACGACCTCGAGAACGCCATCGACACCATCAAGAAGCAGATTCCCGACGACAAGCTGAAGGGCTACGTTCTGGATCTCCGCCTCAATCCGGGTGGCCTGCTCGACCAGGCGGTGAGCGTGTCCGATGCCTTCCTCAACCGCGGCGAGATCGTCTCGACGCGCGGCCGCGACCCCAAGGACGTCACCCGCTTCGACGCCAAGCCCAAGCAGGTCGACGACATCAACGGCAAGCCGATGATCGTCCTGGTCAATGGCGGTTCGGCCAGTGCCTCGGAAATCGTCGCCGGCGCGCTGCAGGACCTGCGCCGCGTCACGGTGGTCGGCACGCAGTCCTTCGGCAAGGGTTCGGTGCAGACCATCATTCCGCTCGGCGAGAATGGTGCGCTCAGGCTGACGACGGCGCTCTATTACACGCCGTCCGGCAAGTCGATCCAGGGCAAGGGCATCACGCCCGACATCAAGGTCGAACAGCCACTGCCGCCGGAACTGCAGGGCAGGGATCTGACGCGTGGCGAATCCGATCTCAAGGGCCATATCAAGGGCGCCGACGAGAGCACGACGGGTTCGGGCTCGGCCGCCTATGTGCCGCCGGATCCGAAAGACGATCTGCAGCTCATCTATGCCGAGCAGCTGCTGCGTGGCCAGAAGACCGATCCGTCCTTCCCGCCCAATCCGCAAAAGGCGGTTCTCAACCAGTAGGGATCTGGAGCGGCGCACGCGCCGCTCCATCTTTCTGTTTGAGCATGATGGAAGCAATGCGATGCTGCCGGGACCGAAAGGTTCCGGCAGTTTGATTCGGGGGCGAGGCAAAGCTCCCAAGGCATGGCGCGGGGGTGCGCCGGGATTGATGAATTCGCGCATGCCGTTTCGAAGTGGCTTCGCCTTCGGAGCCATGCGCCCGGGGATTACGCTTGACTGATATCGGCAAGGACATCGAACGCCCGCTCGGACAGGCAGTCCGGCCGCCGCGCGCCGCCGGCAAGCTCAGCGGCGGTGCGATCATGGCGACAGTGGCCGTGCTGGTGGTGGCAGGCATCTCCGGCGCGATCGCGCTCAGGGAAAAGCCGTTTCGTAAGCCGCAACAGGTTGCCGTTTCAACGCCGAAAGTGACCGCGGCGGCCGAACCTGCCGCCGCGCCGCCTGCATTGGCCCCGGCGGCACCGAAGCCGGAGGCGCCGGTCAAATCAGGTGGGCCGCAGATCATCCATGTGCAGACGGAGGAGGGCGATGGGCCGCCCAAGGCAGCGATCGTCATTCGCGACCCGTCGACCGTCGGCCAGAACCTGAAGGTCGCGCATATTCCAGACAAGGCGCTGATCGAGGCCAGCGAGACCGGGCCGTTGCCGGTGCGCGCCGCCGATGGCAGGCGGCCGTTCGACGTCTATGCGCGGCCCTGGTCGGGCGGGCGCGGCGCACGGGTGGCGATCGTCATCGGTGGACTTTCGGTTTCGCAGACCGGCACCCAGGCGGCCATCGCCAAGCTGCCGGCGGAAGTGACGCTGGCCTTCGCGCCGCAAGGCAACAGCATCGGCCGCTGGATGCAGGCAGCCAGGCAGAGCGGCCACGAGATCGTCATGCAGGTGCCGCTCGAACCGTTCGATTATCCCAAGGTCAATCCGGGACGCAACACGCTGACGGTGGCGGCGAGCGCGGACGAGAACCTGAAGAGCCTGCACTGGGCGCTGTCGCGGACGACCAACTATACCGGCGTCATGAACTATATGGGCGCCCGCTTTTCCGCTGACGCGGCGGCGATGGAGCCGTTCATCGCCGAGCTCGGCAAACGCGGCCTCGCCTATATCGATGACGGCTCGTCGGCGCGCAGTCTGGCGCCGGATCTGGCGCTGAAGGACGGCGTGCCCTTCGTCGCCGGCGACATGGCGATTGATGCCGTGCAGGATCGCGGCGAAATCCTGAAGAAGCTCGACAGCCTGGAGGCGACCGCGCGGGCCAAAGGCACTGCCGTCGGCATCGGTTCGGCCTTCGACCTGACGGTCGATACCGTGTCATCCTGGGTGGTCGAGGCCAAGAAGCGCGGCATCGAGATCGTGCCGATTTCAGCGGTGGCTATCGATCCGCAAAAAGGCTAGCCCTCGGAAGACGGCTGGAAAGAGTGACTGATGCCAAAGACGAACAAAATCGACCGCGAAACGCTGCCTTACCGACCCTGCGTCGGGCTGATGATCCTCAATGCCGAGGGCCTGGTCTGGGTCGGGCACCGCATTGCCGAACCGGACAGCGAATTTGCCGGCACGACGCAGCTCTGGCAGATGCCACAAGGCGGCATCGACGAGGGCGAGGAGCCCCTGCAGGCGGCCGAGCGCGAGCTCTATGAGGAGACCGGCATGCGCGGCGTCTCGCTACTGGCCGAGGCGCCGGACTGGATCAACTATGATTTGCCGGAGCATCTCGTCGGCATCGCCTTCAAGGGCCGGTATCGCGGCCAGACGCAGAAATGGTTCGCCTTTCGCTTCCACGGCGATGTCAGCGAGATCCAGATCAATCCGCCGCCGGGTGGCCACACCGCCGAGTTCGACAAATGGGCATGGCGGCCGATGCAGGACCTTCCCGACCTGATCGTGCCGTTCAAGCGCCATGTCTATGAGGATGTGGTGGCGGCGTTCCGGCATCTGGTGCGATAGTAGGGGAGTAGGGGAGTAGGGGAGTAGGGTTGAATGTTCTGTTGCGGTCCGCGCCAAATTCTACTGACTACTGACTACTGACTAACCCATCCACCACAAGAACGGTCGCCATGAACGACGCCCTCCAAAAATCGCCGCCAGAAGAGGTCACCGCCACGAGCGAAGTGGCGGCTGGGGCCATCCTCACCATCGATCTCGGTGCAATCCGTGAAAACTACCGGCGGCTGAAGGCGCGGTTGGGCGATGTTGCCTGCGCTGGTGTGCTCAAGGCGGACGGCTACGGCCTTGGCGCCGGCCAGGTCGGGGCGGCACTGCTGCGCGAAGGCTGCGATATCTTCTTCGTTGCGCTTCTGGGCGAAGGCGTCGCCCTGCGCCGCTCGCTTGGGGCCGGCCCTGCCATTTTCGTGTTGAACGGCATTCCGCCCGGTGCCGAGCCGGACGCCGTGGCAGCAAACCTTTGCGCTGTTATCAACAGCCACGAGCAACTGGCAGCCTGGCGTGCTGCGGCCCGCCGCGCCGGCCGAAAACTGCCGGCCGCGGTCCAGGTCGACAGCGGCATGTCGCGGCTCGGCATGGCGCCTCGGGATGTGGATCGCATCGCCGCCGATCCGCAGGCTTTCGACGGCATCGACATCCGTTACGTGATGAGCCATCTGGCCTGCGCCGACGAGCCGGAGCATCCGGCCAATGAGAAGCAGCGGTCGGTGTTCGAGCGGCTGCGCGCAATGTTGCCGAAGGCGCCGGCGTCGCTGGCCAATTCCTCCGGCATCTTTCTTGGGCCGTCCTTTCACTACGATCTCGCCCGCCCCGGTGCCGCCCTCTACGGCATCAATCCGACGCCGCCAAAGTCCAATCCGATGCTGCCGGTGGTGCGGCTGCAGGCAAAGGTGGCACAGACGCGCAGCGTCGAAAAGGGCGCCGGCGTCGGCTATGGCCACAGCTATCATGCGCAAGGCCCGCTCAGGCTGGCGACGATTTCGTTCGGCTACGCTGATGGCTGGCAACGCCGCGCCGCGTCCGCCGCCTGGTTCGAGGGCGTGCGGCTACCTTTCGTCGGGCGGGTGTCGATGGATTCGATCATTCTCGACATTTCCGCCCTGCCGGCCGGCAGGCTGCGCGAGGGTGATCTGGTCGAACTGCTCGGTCCCTCGCAAAGCGTCGATGACGCCGCCGGCCATGCCGGCACCATCGGCTACGAGATCCTGACCAGCCTCGGTCCGCGCTTCCATCGGCGCTATGTCGGCGGTTGAGCGGTTTGGCCGCGCTTGACAAGCGGACGCCTGTCGGCAAGGCTCCATGCATGAGCAACCCAGCTTATATCAGAACCTTGTTCAGGGTCTGCCCGATCGCGGGATCGTAGCCCCGGCGCGGTCGCCTTTTGGCGTCCGTCCGAACCGGGGCATTTCTACCTGACATTATCATTCCCGAGCCAGACAGCTTCGCGGCTGCCGGTTTTTCATCAAGCCACCGTTTGCGCGGCGGCAGGCGCGCGTCTGTTCGATGCGCCAAGTCATGAGGTTTGCCATGCAACATGCAACAGGATTGCGTCCACCGAGCCGGCTTCTGGTCACCGATGCCGACCATCATAGGCTGACGGGCCTGGCGCGGGCGTCGCTCGACCGCGTGCCCGAGACGGCCGAAGAATTGCTTTCGGAGATGGACCGTGCCGTTGTCACGGCAGCGGCTTCCATGCCGGCCAATGTCGTGCGGATGGGCTCGGCGGTAACAATCCGCAACGATGGCGGCAACATCCAGCGCGTCACGCTGGTCTATCCCGGCGAAGCAGACATCAGTGAAAACAGGATCTCGGTGCTGACGCCGATGGGGACGGCGCTCATCGGCGCGACCGCTGGGCAGACGGTGTGCTGGAGCAGCCGTGGCGGCCGGGAACTGTCGGCGACCATCGAAGTGGTCGATACGCCGGCCTGCGGGCGGGAGGGGGCCTGATCATGGAGACGGTGATGACAGGCGCGAATTTCCAGCTGACGACAAAGGACTTCGCCGTCCTCGAAATCATGTTGGAGCGTCGGCGGGCTTTCGCGGATCCGATTGTTCCAATGCTTGAAGACAAGCTTTCCAAGGCCGAGGTCGTCGCGATGGATTCGGTCGGATCCGATATCGTGACGCTGAACAGCAGGCTGGTATTCCGTGTCGATGCCGGCCCCGCCCAGACCCGGACCCTGGTGCAGAATGAGGTGCGCGGCCCGGTCGGCTCCAGCCTGTCGATCATGACAAGGCGGGGGCTTTGCATGCTCGGCATGGCCGAGGGCCAGACTGCATGGATCGAACAGGCCGACGGCAGGCGGGAGTCGGTCCTGATCGCGACCGTGCTCTACCAGCCGGAGGCCGCGCGGCGTGCCGTCAGGGAGAAATCCCAGGCCGAGGCGCGACGGCCGCATGGGCTCACCCTCGTCTACAGCGCCGCAGCCGATTGGCGGCCCCTTGGCGAAAGGGCCGGAATGCGGCAGACAGGGGACGACGACCCCGGTCCTGCGGCGGCGTGAACAGGCAACACTGCATGATCTCGAAAATCGGCATCGATTTTCGCCGGGGATCATGCGCAAATCGGAATGCGCCGCGTCCAGGCGTCCTCAAGGGCGTGCGACGCGGCAAGGAGTAAACGATGAAGATCATGGTGCTGGGCGGCGGCGTCATCGGAGTGACCACGGCGTACTTTCTCGCCGAGGCCGGCCACGAGGTGACGGTTCTCGACCGCCAGAAAGGCCCGGCGCTGGAAACCAGCTTCGCCAATGCCGGCGAAATTTCGCCCGGCTACGCCTCGCCCTGGGCCGGGCCCGGCATTCCGCTGAAGGCGATCAAATGGCTGCTGATGAAGCATGGCCCGCTGGTGGTGCGGCCGGCCTTCGATCCGCATATGTGGACATGGCTCATCAAGATGCTGCGCAACTGCACGGCCGAGCGCTATGCGATCAACAAGGCGCGCATGGTGCCGCTGGCCGAATACAGCCGCGATACGCTCAAGGCGCTGCGCGAAGCGACCGGCATCGCCTATGACGAGCGGACCCAGGGCACGCTGCAGCTGTTCCGGACGCAAAAGCAGCTTGACGGCACCGGCGGCGATGTCGAGGTGCTGAAGAAGTATGGCGTGCCTTACGAGATCCTCGACCAGGACGGTTGCATCGCGGCTGAGCCTGGCCTTGCCGGGGTGCGCGAAAAGTTCGTCGGCGGCCTCAGGCTGCCGCACGACGAGACCGGCGACTGCAAGATGTTCACCGACAGGCTGGCCGAACTCTGTGTGGCCCGTGGCGTCAAGTTCGAGTACGACGTGACGATCTGGCGCGTCATCCGCAGCCGCAACCGCATTGCCAATCTCAGCACCAGCAAGGGCTGGAAGACCGCCGACGCCTATGTGATGGCGCTGGGCAGTTATTCGGCGGGTTTCATGCGCCGAGTGAAGCGGCCGATCCCGGTCTATCCGGTCAAGGGCTATTCGATCACCGTGCCGATCAAGGACGCGGCGGCGGCGCCGGTCTCGACGGTGATGGACGAGACCTACAAGGTGGCGATCACCCGGCTTGGCGACCGCATCCGGGTTGGCGGTACGGCCGAGATTTCCGGCTTCGACCTCAGGCTGCACGAATCGCGGCGGCGCACGCTGGAACACTCGGTCGGCGATCTCTTTCCTGGCGCCGGCGCGATGCGGGACGCGACGTTCTGGTGCGGGCTGCGGCCGATGACGCCGGATGGTCCGCCGCTGATCGGCCGCACCGAGCTTTCCAATCTCTATCTCAACACCGGCCACGGCACGCTCGGCTGGACCATGGCTTGCGGCTCGGGCAAGGTGCTGGCCGACATCATCTCCAACCGGGTGCCTGACATCGACGTCCGCGACCTCGCGCAGGAGCGCTATCTGCGCTAGAGAGTCAGAACGCCTGCCGGACCCAGTCCTCGTCGAAAAGCAGCCGGTAGGCCCACGGGATCGTCACATTGGTGGCGACCGGTTTGGAGTGGGCGACATAGTCGTCATAGATCGGCTTCATCCTGGTGTAGAAGGCCGGATCGAGCACCATCATGCCGTTCTCACTGTCGTGGAAGAAGCTGCGGTTGTTGAGGTTGACCGACGAGATGGCGACCAGCCTTTCGTCGATCATCATGATCTTGGAATGCAGCACCACGTCAGGCGCCTTGAACTCGCGGATGTTGATGCGATCGCCATATTTCTCGACAAACAGCTTGTTGAGCGCGGTGAGAAACTTGCCGCCGATATCGCCCTTGAGATCGATGCGGCCGACAATGTCGATCCTGACGCCGCGGGCGAGCGCCCGGTCAACAGCCTGGGCAAGCTTGGGCGTCAGGTTGAGGTAGGGATTAACGATCTGGATATGGTGCTGGGCGGCGTCGACCAACTCGACGAAATAGTCCTCCAGCGCATGGCCATCCTCGTAAGGCACCGAAATGAAGTGTCGTGCCGTGCCTGAAGGACGGGCGCCGTCGGACCGGACCGGAATGGAGAAGGGGCGCGCCAGATTGGTGTCGGCGTCGCGCAGCCACACTGTCGAAAGATGCGCGGCAAGGGTCTCGACCGTGGCCGGATCGGCGAACTCGATGTCGAAGTCGCTCCAGTTCGAATAGTAGTTCAGCGACAACCCGTCGGTCTTGCCGTATTGCTCAAGGTCTGGATAGCGCGACAGATCGATCGGCTGGTGGAACAGGAAGCCGTCATGGATGTTGCGGCCGCCGATGATGGCGCGCGACCGCCGTGGATCGTCGGCAAGCGTCGCCAGCATCTTGACGTGATGGACCTTGTGCAATTGTGAAATCTGCTCGTCGATCGGCGCGCCCCGGTCCGCCCGCCAGCGATATTCCTGCAGCCCGACATTGGGGAATTCGGCCGCCAGCCGATGCAGCATGGCGTCGTCCTTGTCGCGCTCCAGCACGTCGGTGACCAGGATGCGCACCTTGGTGCCGAGGGCTGCATGATGACGGATCAGCCGTTCGATGATGCGGCCGGAGAAGTCGGCCTTGAACTCCAGGGATGACAGATAGATCAGCTTCAGTTTTGGGGCCCTGGAGAAGTCGAGCGGCAGCTCCGGGTCGCCCTTGTCGATGGCGCTGTCGGACAGCGGCGCTCCCATCAGCGCCTCGACCTTGGCGTTGAAGCCGTCGCGCGATTTGCGCAGCAGGCGCGGCTTTCCGATCGGCAAGGCACAGGTCTGCGACAGCCAACGGCTGGCATAGAAGGCGCGGCTGAGAGGATCGAGGCCGGTTGGGTCTGGCGTCGGGCAACGCTCGTAGCGACTGTCGAAAGCGGCAAGCGCCGGATCGGCGGTCTCTTCGCGTCGGATGGTGAGCGGCGCGCCGGCCGGAGCAAGGCTGGAGCGGATTCTTGCCGCGCAGCGGTTCAGGCCGTCACTTGGAAACAGGCTGACCGTATCGTCCTCGCCGGACAGGCGAAAGCGAAATGCCGTGCCCGTGGCGATGGTGCGTGAAGCGCCGCCGGCACGGATCGCCAGCGTGCCGTCGCAGACGCCTTCGATGTCGGCCGGTTGCTTGCCGGCCTGGCGCAGCACGATCTCGACGCTGCGCGCTTGCAGGCCGGAGAAATCGAAGGTCTTGGGCGCCGAAGGCCGCGCCGCCGCATCGATGTAGAGCGTCTGTCGCGACACCCGCCAGCGTCCGTCAAAATGACCCTCGCCGCTGTTGGCGTCGGCCGGCGGCAGATGCGTTTCGGCAACCGGCCCGGCCAGTTTTTGCAGCGTCCGGTAGGTCGCCTGGAAATCGCTGTTGGCGATCTCATGGCGGTCGTGGCCGAAAGGGCCGGTGCCGTTGGCGCGGTCCATGGCGCCAAGCTGATGGCGGGCGAGCAGCGCCAGGAAGCGTTTTTCGTAGTCGCTGGTGCCGGCGTCGCCGAAAAACTGCGCGGCGGCGATCCGCGGCCCAGCTGTCTCCGCGGAGAGCGCGGGTCGCGCGCAAGCGCTCTGGCCTTGCAGGAGATCGCAGGCATTGCGACCAGTACCGGCACAGCCGGCAAGGACAGCCAGCCCGAACAGAACAACGGCGATGAATGCGCGACCCTTCACCCGGCCGCTCCGGTCTTCAGGGCGCTCAATTGCGCCGGATCGCGCGGCGGCATGAAGCCCTGCGGGAAGACCTTGCAGACGGGAATGGCGAAGGTGGCGATCAGCAGTTCGGCCTCGCCGCGCATCTTGCGCGGCGTTGCGTTGTCGTCACGGATCGCTTTCGCCGAGGCGACCAGGGCGCCGTCGCAGTCGCAATGGTTGTGGCGGGCGATGTAACAGGCGTCATGCGTCTGGCAGGCCGCGTCGAGGCGGTCGACCGGCCGGGCCGACAGATCGCCGGTGCGGGTGCCGGGGCCGCAATAATTGCCGAAGACGAAAGGCGAAGGCCGCGCCATGGCGTAGCGGATCGGTTTGGGCAGTTCGGCCTCCGGGACCTTCGTCCACGGATTGGCGCAAGCGGAAACGAAAAGCAGCGGCAGGATGGCAAGAACGGCTCGCATGTCTATCCGCGCCAGCTTTCTGAAAGGTTCCCCACCCGGCGACCTGCCCGTGGCCGGCGACCGCACGCCTGATGCCACACTGGCCGGTTTTGTGGCAAGGAAAAGGCGGCACGGCCAAAGCGTATCGCGTTTGATCGGATTCATGCGATGCGCTTTAGCGTCTTAGTTTATGCATGTCGTTCGCCCAAAACCGAGATCAGTTTTGGGCGACATGCCTCAGACGAACAGGTTCCGCTCCCGCTCCACCATCTTGGTGATGAAGCTGGCGACGATCTGGACGCGGCGCAGTGGCCTGACCGATTCGTGATAGACCAGCCAGTAGGCGCGGCGGATGGGTGCCACGACATCGACCGGCACGAGTTCCGGCATCGAGCGGGCGACGAAGGTGTGCAGGATGCCGATGCCGGCGCCCGAGCGCACTGCTTCGGCCTGGCCGAGCGCCGAGGAGATGGCGAAACTGGTGCGCCAGTCCGCGCTGAATTCGGCCGCGTAGTCGAGCGAAGGGCTGACAATGAGATCCGGCACATAGCCGATAAGGGTGTGCTGGCCGAGTTCGGCCGCTGTTTTGGGCAGACCATTGGCATCGACATAAGCGCGCGAGGCAAACAGGCCGAGCGAATAGTCGACCAGCTTTCCCGCCACCAGCCGGCCTTCGGTCGGCCGCTCGACAGTGATGGCGATGTCCGCCTCGCGGCGCGACAGGGAGAAGGAGCGCGGCACCGGCACAAGCTGGATCGTCAGTTCGCGGTGCAGGGCGGTCAGCGCGCCAAGGCGTTTGGCCAGGAAGGCAACGCCAAAACCGTCCGGGGCGCCGATGCGCACCGTGCCGGAAACATCGTCGCCTTCGCCTGATATGGTCGAGCGCGCGGCGATCATGTCGCCCTCCATGCGCTCGGCAATGTCGAGGAAGCGCTCGCCGGCGGGAGTCAGCTCGCTGCCGGTGGTCAGCCGGCGAAACAGCTTTGTCCGAAGCGCATCCTCGAGTGCGGCGATGCGGCGTGAGACGGTGGCGTGGTTGAGCTCCAGCCGTTTGGCGGCGCCAAGGATCTGGCCGGCACGCGCCACGGCAAGGAAGATGCGGACGTCATCCCAGTTCATGGGGATGGTCCAGATGACAATCGCTGACGCCGCGTCCTGTGGTGGAAACTCAATCTCTCAATCCCTGCTGCTATCAGACGGGGTCTCGCATTTGCGAGAATTGATGCTCGTCCGTCAACCGCTATCTACTTTCCGCACAACGGTTGCGTTCTCCGTCGCGTTGCCATCCGCCGGCCAAAGGCGGACAATGCAGCATCACAAACAAGGGAGAGAAATCATGATCGACTATGGTCATTTCATCGGCGGCAAGCACGTCGCCGGGACCAGCGGCCGCAAGCAGGATGTCATGCAGCCGATGGACGGCTCCGTGCGCGGCACGGTGGCGCTGGCATCACAGGCGGAACTGCGCGCTGCGGTGGAGAACGCCAAGGCTGCGCAGCCGAAATGGGCCGCAACCAACCCGCAGCGTCGCGTGCGCGTGCTGATGAAGTTTCTCGAACTGGTCGCCCGCGACTATGACGAACTGGCCGACATCCTGGCGCGCGAGCACGGCAAGACGATCGCCGACGCCAAGGGCGACATCCAGCGCGGCCTCGAAGTGGTCGAAGTCTGCATCGGCGCGCCACACATGATGAAGGGTGAATTCACCGACGGCGCCGGCCCCGGCATCGACGTCTATTCGATGCGCCAGCCGCTCGGCGTCGTCGCCGGCATCACGCCGTTCAACTTCCCGGCAATGATCCCGCTGTGGAAGATCGCGCCGGCCATCGCCTGCGGCAACGCCTTCATCCTGAAGCCTTCGGAGCGCGATCCGGGCGTGCCGATGCGCATCGCCGAACTGTTCCTCGAAGCTGGCCTGCCGGCGGGCATCCTCAATGTCGTCAATGGCGACAAGGACGTGGTCGACGCCATCCTCGACGATCCCGACATCAAGGCCATCGGCTTTGTCGGCTCGACGCCGATCGCCCACTACATCTATTCGCGCGGCACGGCCGCCGGCAAGCGCGTGCAGTGCTTCGGCGGCGCCAAGAACCACATGATCATCATGCCCGATGCCGACATGGACCAGACGGTCGACGCGCTGATCGGCGCCGGCTACGGCTCGGCCGGCGAACGCTGCATGGCGATCTCGGTTGCCGTCCCGGTCGGCAACGACACCGCCAACCGGCTGATGGAAAAGCTGATCCCGCGCGTCGAAAGCCTGAAGGTCGGTCCTTCGACCGACTCTTCCGCCGATTTCGGCCCGCTGGTGACGCGCCAAGCCCTGGAGCGGGTCAAGGGCTATGTCGACACCGGCGTCAAGGAAGGCGCCAAGCTGGTCGTCGACGGCCGCGGCTTCTCCATGCAGGGCTATGAAGACGGCTACTATATGGGCGGCTGCCTGTTCGACAACGTCACCGCGGACATGCGCATCTACAAGGAAGAGATCTTTGGGCCGGTGCTGTCGGTTGTGCGCGCGCCGACCTATGAGAGCGCGATCAAGCTCGCCAACGACCACGAGATGGGCAATGGCGTCGCCATCTTCACTCGTGACGGCGATGCCGCGCGCGATTTCGCAAGCCGTGTCCAGGTCGGCATGGTCGGCATCAATGTGCCGATCCCGGTGCCGATCGCCTACTACACCTTCGGCGGTTGGAAGGCGTCTTCCTTCGGCGACCTCAACCAGCACGGCCCGGACGCGTTCCGTTTCTACACCAAGACCAAGACGGTGACCTCGCGCTGGCCGTCCGGGATCAAGGACGGTGCCGAATTCGTCATCCCGACGATGAACTGACCGGACAACAGATTGATTTTGAATTTGAGGCCCGGGCGCTCGCGCCCGGGCTTTTTTGCAGTCCGGCGACGACCCTATCTGCGTGAACGCTAATGTGATGGAACCAAGTGGGCATCTGCCGTCTTGGTTTGCAGTCCTGCCGCAAGGAGGTACGGCAGATCAAGCAACGGCGCTGGCGACAGCTTCGGGGACATCGTCTGGCGCAAGGAGGTGTCAGATGACCCGTCTTGTGGCAACGCTATTTTTCGCGGCGGTTTCCGCGTTTGCCGCCGTCCCGGCGATGGCGGAGCAATGCGCAGCCCGTGCGGATATGATCAAAGCGCTCGGGGAAAAATTCCACGAAAGCGAGGCTGCGCGCGGCCTGGTCAACCCGAGCGTCATTCTTGAGATATTCGTCTCCGACCAGGGCACCTGGACGATCCTTGCCACCGACACGCATGGTCAGAGCTGCGTCATCACGGCGGGCGAAGGCTGGGACGGTTCGTTGATGGCGGCGGCTGCCTTGCCAGGGACGTGATCCGAGCTTCGAGGAAGCACCGGCGACGAAAGCGCATCGGATTAAAAGACGCTCAGCGCGTCGCCGCCGTTTCGGCGTGGCCGCGCAGCAGCGCCATCAGGCGTTTGGCATCCTTGGCCGCGGCCTCCTCGTCGCCGGCAAGGATCGAGCGGATCAGCGCGACATGGTGCTCGGCGGATTCGGCAAGACCGGTCTCGGCCTTGTAGCGGAACCAGAAGCGGCGGCTGTGGGTCTGCAACGGGGCGGCCAAACGGGCGGCGAAGGGATTGTCGGCAGCCAGTGCCAACGCTTCGTCAAGTGCCTTGTCGGCCTGAATGAAGGCAAGCACGTTGCCCGAGATCACCGCTTTCTGCATGGCAAGCGCTGCTTCGTGAAACAGGTCGGCGGCCTCGCGGGTGACGAAGCGGGCGGCCGAGCGGGCCAGCACCACCTCGACGCCGCGACGCGCGTCGAGCACGCGCAGCCAGTCGCCGGGATGCAGCGGGGCGATGGCGATGCCTGCGCGCGGCCTGATGTCGAGCAGCCCTTCCCAGGCCAGCCGCTGGATCGCCTCGCGCACCGGTGTCCTGCCAAGCCCGAGCCTGTCGATCAGGGCGCCCTCGGTGACGAAGCTTGCCGGGGCCAGTTCGAGCGTGACGATCATGTGCTCGAGCACATGGTAGGCCCTGGTCGCGGCCGGCTCCGCCGAGGTGCTTGCTGCCGTGGATATCAAATGCGCTCTCCTGATATATCTTGAATATATCATAACGGATTCCGCATTGACAGCGGGTTTGTTAATAGATATACCAGTGATATATCAGATGGAGAGATGATCATGTGGACCGGAGTTTTTCCTGCCGTCACGACCAAATTCACCGCGGATGATCGCCTCGATCATGCCGAGATGGAGCGCTGCTTCAACCTGCAGATGGAAGCTGGCTGCGACGGCATCATCGTTTGCGGATCGCTCGGCGAGGGGCCGATGCTGTCGCCCGATGAGAAGATCGAGGTGCTGAAGACCGCACAAAAGGTCGCCGGCAAGAAGCCGGTGCTGCTGACGGTCAACGAGGCCGGCACACGCGAGGCCGCCAGCATCGCCAAGCGCGCGAGCCGGGAAGGCGCCAACGGCCTGATGGTCGTGCCGAGCCCGATCTACCACACCAATGCGGAAGAGACGGTCGCGGCGCTGCGCGCGGTCGCGCAGGCTGGCGACCTGCCGGTCATGATCTACTCCAACCGGCTTGCCTACCGCGTCGACGTCAGCGTCGACCAGATGGAGGAGCTGGCGTCGGACGAGCGCTTTGTCGCGATCAAGGAATCCTCCGACGACATCCGTCGTTCGACCGAGATCATCAATCGCCTGGGCACTCGCTACGACCTGTTCACCGGCGTCGACAATCTGGCCTTCGAGGCGCTGTCGGTCGGCGCCATCGGTTGGGTGGCCGGACTGGTCACCGCGTTCCCGCGCGAGACGGTCGCCATCTACCAGCTGATGAAGCAGGGTCGCCGCGAAGAGGCGCTCGGCATCTACCGCTGGTTCCGGCCGCTGCTCGATCTCGACGTCTCGACCTATCTGGTCCAAAACATCAAGCTTGCCGAAGTGTTCGCGATCAACACAAATGACCGCGTTCGCATGCCGCGACAGCCGCTGTCTGGCGATCGCCGCAAGTCCGTCGAGAAGATCGTCAAGGATGCGCTCGCGGTGCGGCCGACACTGCCGCAGTTCTGAGGCTTCTTCTTCCTGTTCGCAGGGAGAAGATGGTGGCAGCCAGATAAGGGGCAGCGCCCACGTGCAAGGAAATTCCAAGTCGACAGAAGCGGGGCGCAGCCCCTCATCCGCCCTTCGGGCGCCTTCTCCCCGTGAACGGGGAGAAGGGTTGGACATAGCCATCGTCGGTGGCGGCATCATCGGTATCTGTGCCGCTGCTTCTCTCGCTGAGGCGGGACGCAGGGTCACCGTCTTCGATCGCACAGGCATTTGCGAGGTGACGAGCTCGGGCAATGCCGCCGCCTTCGCCTTCTCCGACGTGCTGCCGCTGGCGCACAAGGGCATGATGCGGCAGCTGCCGAAATGGCTGGCCGATCCGCTCGGCCCGCTCAGCATCCCGCCCGCCTACCTGCCGACGCTTCTGCCCTGGCTGATCCGCTTCTGGCGCGCCGGTGCGCCGGGGAAATACGAGGCGAGCCTTGCCGCTCAAGCAGGCATGATGAAGCTTGCCGAGGCGGAGTGGATGGGCTTGCTCGATCGCTCCGGCACGCGGTCGATGCTGCGCGAGGATGGCTCGCTCGAGCTTTACGAAAGCGAAGCCGAATTTCAGGCCGGGCTGCCCGGCTGGGCGGCGCGTAAGCGTTTCGGCATCGGTTTCCGCCACGTCGAGGGCGAGGAACTGGCCGCCTTGCAGCCGGGCCTGTCGCCGCGCTTCATCAAAGGCACGTTCGTGCCGGGATGGAAGACGGTCGCCGACCCGAAACTGCTGGGCAAAGCGGTGTGGACCTATGCGCAGGCCAAGGGCGCTCGCTTTGAGCTGGTCCGGATCAGCCAAGTCGCGGCGGATCAGGATGGAGCGACGCTGACGTTGGCAGACGGCACGACCAGAGAGGCCCGGCACCTCGTCGTCGCCGCCGGCGCCTGGTCGCATCTGCTGGCTAAGCAACTCGGCGATCGCATTCCGCTGGAGACCGAGCGCGGCTACAACACCACCTTGCCCACGAGTGCCTTCGACGTGAAGCGGATGCTGATCTTCTCCGGCCATGGTTTCGTCGTCACGCCGCTCGAAACGGGTCTGCGCGTCGGCGGCGCCGTCGAACTCGGCGGCATCGAACGGCCGCCCAATTATGCCAGGTCGAAGGCGCTGCTGCAGAAGGCACAGAAATTCCTGCCGGGGCTCGATCCCTCGGGCGGGCGCGAATGGATGGGGTTCCGCCCCTCGCTGCCGGATTCAGTGCCCGTCATCGGCGGCGCGCCGGGAAAGCGGTCGGTGGTCTATGCCTTCGGCCATGGCCATCTCGGCCTGACCCAGGCGGCGGCCACCGGACGGTTGATCAGGGATCTTGTCCTGGGGCAGACTCCGCCGATCGATCTGGCCCCCTTCAGTCCGCAACGATTTTGATTTTTTCGGGTTTTTGATTTTCGAGGAGCGTCATGGCCAAGAAATCCTTCTTCTGCATAGACGGCCACACCTGCGGCAATCCTGTGCGGCTGGTCGCCGGCGGCGGCCCGCTGTTGCAGGGCGCGACGATGATGGAGCGGCGTGCGCATTTTCTGGCCGAATATGACTGGATCCGCACCGGGTTGATGTTCGAGCCGCGCGGCCACGACGTGATGTCCGGTTCGATTCTCTATCCGCCGACGCGCGAGGATTGCGACATCGCCATCCTGTTCATCGAAACCTCCGGCTGCCTGCCGATGTGCGGCCATGGCACGATCGGTACGGTGACGATGGCCATCGAGCACGGACTGATCAAACCAAAGACGCCGGGCGTGCTCAGGCTCGACACGCCGGCCGGGCTGGTCGTCGCCGAATACAAGCAGGTCGGCGACTATGTCGAGGAGGTGCGCATCACCAATGTGCCATCCTTCCTCCATGCCGAGGGGCTGACGGTCGAATGCCCTGGGCTCGGTGAAATCACCGTCGACGTCGCCTATGGCGGCAACTTCTACGCCATCGTCGAACCGCAGGAGAACTATCGCGACATGGCCGATCATTCGGCGGGCGACTTCATCGCCTGGAGCCCGGTGGTGCGGCAGCGGCTCAACGAGAAATATTCCTTCGTGCATCCGGAAAATCCTGGCATCAACCGGCTGTCGCACATGCTGTGGACCGGTGCGCCGACGGTGGATGGGGCGGATGCCCGCAATGCCGTGTTCTACGGCGACAAGGCGATCGACCGCTCGCCCTGCGGCACCGGCACCTCGGCGCGCATGGCGCAGCTTCATGCCAAGGGCAAACTCAAGGCCGGAGACAGCTTCGTGCATGAATCGATCATCGGTTCGCTGTTCAAGGGCAAGGTCGAAAAGGATGTCAGCGTGGCCGGCAAGCCGGCCATCATTCCCTCGATCGGCGGCTGGGCGCGCATGACCGGACTGAACACCATCTTCATCGACGACCGCGACCCGTTCGCGCACGGGTTTGTTGTCAAGTGATGGGAATCCTGACCTTGCGGAAAGCAACGACCTGAAAAATGGATCGTGCCAAAAACGCAAGGATTCCTTTCATCACCTAATTTTGACGGCGATTTCTTCGAAACGGGGCGCATGATGCGGTCGAATCGTCAAAGACATTGCGTTATGCCAATGGTAGGGTCCGCGATAGTCCAGGGGTCGGATGATGGAAAACGGGCAATCGGGCGGCGTGCTTCGAAAACACGCATGACGATTGAAAAATGACGTTGCAATCCGGGCTCGAAACTTTACGACTAGGGGAAATACGAAAAGGAATGCGTCTGCATGGGCGACATTCCAGGGGAGCCATGTACACATGCAGTACTTTGTCCAGCAGCTTATCAACGGGCTGACGCTGGGATCGATCTATGGGCTGATCGCGATCGGCTACACGATGGTCTACGGCATCATCGGTATGATCAATTTCGCCCATGGCGACATCTTCATGGTGGGTGCCTTCACGGCACTGATCGTCTTCCTCGCCCTTGGCGCGCTGTTCTATTCCGTGCCGGTTGTGCTGGCGCTGCTGATCATGATGATCGTGGCGATGCTGCTCACCAGCCTCTACAACTGGACGATCGAAAAGGTGGCCTACCGGCCGCTGCGCGGTTCGTTCCGACTGGCCCCGCTGATCACTGCCATCGGCATGTCGATCGCGCTGTCGAACTTCGTCCAGGTGACGCAGGGTCCCCGCAACAAGCCGATCCCGCCGATGGTCAGCCAGGTTTACAACATCAACGGCATCAGCGTGTCGCTGAAGCAGATCATCATCGTCGTCGTCACGGCGCTGCTGCTGGCGCTGTTCTGGTATCTGGTCAACAAGACCTCGCTTGGACGAGCGCAACGGGCCTGTGAGCAGGACCGCAAGATGGCGGCGCTGCTCGGCATCGATGTCGACCGTACCATCTCGATCACCTTCATCATGGGTGCGGCCCTTGCCGCGGTCGCCGGCACTTTGTTCCTGATGTATTACGGCGTCATTGCCTTCTCGGATGGTTTCACGCCGGGCGTGAAAGCCTTCACGGCGGCGGTGCTGGGCGGCATCGGTTCGCTGCCGGGCGCGGTGGTCGGCGGGTTGATGATCGGCTTCATCGAGAGCATGTGGTCGGCCTATTTCTCGATCGACTACAAGGATGTCGCGGCGTTCTCGATCCTGGCCATCGTGCTGATCTTCCTGCCTTCCGGCATATTGGGCCGGCCAGAAGTCGAAAAGGTCTGAGACTATGGCCGTCACCGTATCTCCGGAGCGCGACACCGTCGCCACCCCCATGCAGCGCGCATTGCGTGAGGCGCTCTATGCCGCTGCCATATCGTTTGGCCTGTTCGTGCTGTTCATCGGCCTGAAGACCGGCCAGAACATTTCCAATGAACTGGTCCTGACGACACGCTGGGGCCTGCTTGCCGCCGTGGTTATCGCCACGGCTGTCGGGCGCTTCCTCTATGTCGCCTATGGACAGCCCTTCCTGGCCAACCAGAAGATCACCGACGTCGCCACCGGCCTGCTGCCGGCCAGCGTGGCGTCACGCTTCTTCCAGTTGCCGGCCTTCATCGTGGCCTTGGTCGCGGCGGTGGTGTTGTTTGCGGTCAACAGCTCTCTCGTCGGATGGGTGGGAGCGGAGCCGGCGGGCTATCTGCAGTTCCTGCGCGCCTTGTCGGTCATCTATGTGCTGGCCTGCGTGATCTATTATTTCCGCGGCTTCATTCATGCCAACTTCACCAAACTCGGCATTGCCGCGCTGATCCTCTATCCGATCCTGGTGGTGGCGATCCTGTCGCTGATGTCCTGGTCGTTCGTCGGCGGACTGCAAGGCTCGCTGAAATGGGTCGACAATTTCGGCATCCAGATCCTGATCTATGTGATGCTGGCCTGGGGCCTGAACATCGTCGTTGGCCTCGCCGGCCTGCTCGACCTCGGTTATGTCGCCTTCTACGCGGTCGGCGCCTATGCCTATGCGCTGCTCGGCACGCAGTACGGCCTGTCGTTCTGGATCCTTTTGCCGGCCGCCGGCGCCATGGCCGCCTTCTGGGGCGTGCTGCTCGGTTTCCCGGTGCTGCGCCTGCGCGGCGATTACCTGGCGATCGTCACCTTGGCTTTCGGTGAGATCATCCGCCTGGTGCTGATCAACTGGCGGGAAGTCACCAACGGTTCAGCCGGTATTTCCGGCATCCCGAAGGTCACCTTCTTCGGCCTGATGACCTTCAACGTGTCGGACCCCAATTACGTCGCCAAGGTGCTGCATCTGGCGACATCGAGCGCCTACTACAAGATCTTCCTCTATTACCTGATCCTGGCGCTGGCGCTGCTGACAGCCTTCGTCACCATCCGGCTGCGGCGCATGCCGGTCGGCCGTGCCTGGGAAGCGTTGCGCGAGGACGAGATCGCCTGCCGCTCGCTCGGCATCAACACCACCACCACGAAGCTTACGGCCTTTGCCACGGGTGCGATGTTCGGCGGCTTCGCCGGCGCATTCTTCGCCGCACGGCAGGGCTTCGTCAGCCCGGAATCCTTCGTCTTCCTGGAATCGGCCATCATCCTGGCCATCGTGGTTCTCGGTGGCATGGGCTCGCTGGTCGGCATAGCGGTCGCCGCAATGGTGATGATCGGCGGCACCGAGGCGTTGCGCGAACTCGACTTCCTCAAGCAGGTCTTCGGACCGGACTTCACACCGGAACTCTACCGCATGCTGCTGTTCGGCATGGCCATGGTCATCGTCATGCTGTGGAAGCCGCGCGGCTTCGTCGGCAGTCGTGAACCAACCGCCTTCCTGAAGGAGCGAAAGGCCGTCTCAAGCTCCTTCACCAAGGAAGGACACGGCTGATGAATGCGAACCCTGTTCAGAAAGCCGCTTCGGGCATGAACGACGCTATCCTTCAGGTCGATCATCTGTCGATGAAGTTCGGTGGCCTGGTGGCCATCGGGGATCTGTCTTTCGCCGCCAAGCGCGGCGAGATCACCGCGCTGATCGGCCCCAACGGCGCCGGCAAGACCACGGTGTTCAATTGCATCACCGGCTTCTACAAGCCCTCGGAAGGCATGATCACGCTCAACCGGAACGATGGTTCGACCTTCCTGCTCGAGCGGCTGCCCAACCATGAAATCCCGGCGCGCGCCAAGGTGGCGCGCACCTTCCAGAACATCCGCCTGTTCTCCGGCATGACCCTGCTGGAGAACCTGCTGGTCGCCCAGCACAACAAACTGATGAAGGCATCGGGCTACACGGTGCTTGGCCTGTTCGGCTTCAGCGGCTATCGCAAGGCCTCGGCCGAATCGGTGGAGCTCGCCAAGCATTGGCTGGAAAAGGCCGATCTTGTCGACCGTGCCGACGACCCGGCCGGCGACCTGCCCTATGGCGCGCAGCGCCGTCTCGAGATCGCTCGCGCCATGTGCACGGGACCCGAGCTTCTGTGCCTCGACGAGCCGGCGGCCGGCCTCAATCCGAAGGAATCGGCGGCGCTCAACGAGCTGCTGATCGACATCAAGAACACATCCGGCGCCTCGATCCTGTTGATCGAGCACGACATGTCGGTGGTCATGCAGATCTCCGACCATGTCGTGGTGCTGGAGTATGGCCGCAAGATCTCCGACGGCAGTCCGCAGTCGGTGCGCACCGATCCGCGCGTCATCGCCGCCTATCTCGGCGTCGACGACGAGGAAGTCGAAGCGGTCCTTACCGAAGTCGGCGACGAAGATGTCATCGAACAGCTCGATACGGGGCCGGATGCCGCGCACGGTCCGGGAACATCGTCGTCCTATCTCGCCGGGCCGGTGACCGACACGGTCGGCCATAGTTCGGGCGAGCGGGTTACGGTGGCCAAGGGAGCGTCAAAGGCCGGTCAGGTCGACGCCAGGTCGCTCGCCGCGGCAAACAAGGCAGCCTCGCAGGCAGCCGTGCCGCCGGCGAAGGCAAAGCCTGCTCCGAAAGCGACGTCGAAGGCGGCAACCGGCACGGCGGCGAAGTCGACCGCATCCGCCAAGCCTGCGGCGAAGACTGGAGAGATCTCCAACCGGCTGGCTGCGCCTCGCGGCGGCAAGGCCGACAATTTGACCCGCATAAAGGGCATCGGTACGGTCAACGAGAAGAAGCTCAACGACCACGGCATCTTCCACTTCGACCAGATCGGCGCCTGGAAAAAGGCCGACGTCGAGGCCGCCGAAGCCTATCTTGCTTTTGACGGACGTATCGCGCGCGAGGAATGGGTCAAACAGGCTAGGCTGCTCGGCCAGGGCAGGGACACGGAATTTTCGCGCCGCGTGGATGCGGGCAAGGTGGCGACGAGCCATGCTTCCGCAAAGACTGCAAAGGCAGCCTCCGGAAAGACCGCGAGCAAGACCGCTGCCAAGCCCGTGGCGGGCAAGCGTGGAGGGGGCAAGTGATGGCCGCGACAACGCTGCTCGATATCAAGGGCGTGCAGACCTATTACGGCAACATCCGGGCGCTGAACGGCGTCGATGTCACCGTCAAGCAGGGTGAGATCGTGGCGCTGATCGGTGCCAATGGCGCCGGCAAGTCGACGCTGATGATGACTATTTTCGGTGCGCCGCGGGCTCGCGCCGGGACTATCACCTTTGCCGGCACCGACATAACCCAGATGCCGACGCACGAGATCGCGCGCATGCGCATTGCCCAATCGCCCGAGGGCCGGCGGATCTTTCCGCGCATGACGGTGATGGAAAACCTGCAGATGGGCGCCAGCCTCGACAACCTCAAGCACTATGACGAGGACGTCGAGAAGGTGTTCACGCTGTTCCCGCGTTTGAAGGAGCGCATCACCCAGCGCGGTGGCACGCTGTCGGGCGGTGAGCAGCAGATGCTGTCGATCGGACGCGCGCTGATGGCACGGCCGAAGCTGCTTTTGCTCGACGAGCCGTCGCTGGGTCTCGCGCCGCTGATCGTCAAACAGATCTTCGACGCCATCCGCGAACTGAACCGCACCCAGGGGCTGACCGTGTTCCTGGTCGAGCAGAACGCCTTCGGCGCGCTCAAGCTCGCCACGCGCGGCTACGTCATGGTCAACGGCAATGTGACGATGAGCGGCACCGGCAAGGAACTGCTCGCCAATCCGGAAGTGCGCGCCGCCTATCTCGAGGGCGGACACCACTGAGTTCGAAGCGGAATGCGTGCACCGCTATTCCGCTCCAGATTGTTTGTTTGTCGCATGATCTTTGTCCGGAAAGTCCGCAACTTTCGGGATCATGCTAAGGAGACTTCACCATGCAGGGCATTCTTTACGAGGAACCCTCGATCTGGCAGTTCTTCTTCGTCACCTGTCTGCTCGGCGGCTGGGCGGCGTGGATGACGGGCAAGGCCAGTGCCCAGACGTGGCGCAGCTTCATCCAGCTGTTCGCCTATGTGCTGGGCCTCGGCATCGCGATCCGCTTCATCCATCACGCGCTGTTCGGCGGCACCATGTTCTCGCTGCATTATTATGTCGTCGACACCATCGTGCTGATGATCCTCGGCTTCGTCGGCTATCAATACACGCGCACCAACCAGATGGTGACACAGTATAATTGGCTCTACGAAAGAGCTTCACTCTTGAGCTGGAAACCGAAAGGTTGACGTTCATCATTAACGCCGCCTCGAAATTGAATCGGCGTGACAAGTGCCTGAAAATCGGCAAACTATGCTTTCTGCGATAAGGGTGGGCATCGCATGAAAGCTTCATCCACGCCCACTCCGTTAATGGGAGCGTTTAAATGAAAAAGTCACTTTTGTCCGCCGTCGCCCTGACCGCGCTTGTCGCGTTCGGCGGCAGCGCGTGGGCTGACGTAATGATGGGCGTCGCGGGCCCGATCACCGGTCCGAACGCCGCCTTCGGCGCGCAGCTGCAGAAGGGGGCGGAAGCTGCTGTCGCCGACATCAATGCCAAGGGCGGCATCAACGGCGAGCAGATCAAGCTCGAAGTCGGCGACGACGTCTCCGATCCGAAGCAGGGTATCTCGGTCGCCAACAAGTTCGTCGGCGACGGCGTCAAGTTCGTGGTCGGCCACTTCAACTCCGGCGTCTCTATCCCGGCATCTGAAGTCTATGCGGAAAACGGCATCGTCGAAGTGACGCCGGCCGCGACCAACCCGCAATTCACCGAGCGCGGTCTGTGGAACGTGTTCCGCACCTGCGGACGCGACGATCAGCAGGGCAGCATTGCCGGCGCGTATCTCGCCGCCAACTTCAAGGACGCCAAGATCGCTGTCGTTCACGACAAGACCACCTACGGTCAGGGCCTTGCCGACGAAACCAAGAAGGCGATGAACGCCAAGGGCGTGACGGAAGTCATGTATGAAGGCATCAATGTCGGCGACAAGGACTTCTCGGCGCTGATCGCCAAGATGAAGGAAGCCGGCGTTTCCATCATCTATTGGGGCGGCCTGCACACCGAAGCCGGCCTGATCATCCGTCAGGCGGCCGACCAGGGCCTCAAGGCAACGCTGGTTTCCGGCGATGGCATCGTGTCGAACGAACTGGCTTCGATCGCTGGCGACGCAGTTGCGGGCACGCTCAACACGTTCGGCCCGGATCCGCGCCTGATCCCCGCCAACAAGGAACTCGTCGAGAAGTTCCGCGCGCAGGGTTTCGAGCCGGAAGCCTACACGCTCTACTCCTACGCCGCCGTGCAGGCGATCGCGGAAGCAGCGACCGCTGCCAAGTCGAACGACCCGCAGGCAGTTGCCAAGGCGCTGCATGAAAACGGCCCCTTCAAGACCGTTCTCGGCGACCTGTCCTATGACGCCAAGGGCGATCCGACGCTGCCCGGCTACGTCATGTACGAATGGAAGAAGGGCGACGACGGCAAGTACACCTACGTCCAGAAGATGTAAGCTCGTCAGTCTCCAGACCATTTACCGATGCCCGGCGCCTCGCGCCGGGCATTTTCTTTTGCCGTCGTCATGTTCAGGGGCGGCCGATGGAGCCGATGCTTAGCCGGGCAATGATCGTGCATTAACCGGAAAGCCGGCTCTTTTTTAGCTGTTCGGAGGAATGGGAAGGGTCCTTGGCGCAATGTTTCTATTTCAATCGGTTTAAGTGCGCGTCAATTTCGTTTGCACTGCAGCATTTTCACGCTAATCATTGCGCCGATTTCTCTTCCTTCCGTCGCTGGAGCCCAGTCCTTGGCCATCACGAAGATCCTCGTCGCCAACCGGTCCGAAATCGCCATTCGCGTCTTCCGCGCGGCCAACGAACTCGGGCTCAAAACCGTGGCGATCTGGGCGGAGGAAGACAAATACTCTCTGCATCGCTTCAAGGCCGACGAGAGCTACCAGGTCGGACGCGGGCCGCATCTGACCAAGGACATGGGGCCGATCGAAAGCTATCTGTCGATCGAGGAGGTGATCCGCGTCGCCAGGCTGTCGGGTGCCGATGCTATCCATCCCGGCTACGGATTGTTGTCGGAAAGTCCCGAATTCGCCGACGCCTGTGCCGAAGCCGGCATTACCTTCATCGGGCCGAGGCCGGACACAATGCGGCGGCTCGGCAACAAGGTCGCGGCGCGCAATCTCGCCATCGAGGTCGGCGTGCCGGTGATCCCCGCCACCGATCCGTTGCCGGATGACATGGAGACGGTCAAGACACTAGCCAAGGAAATCGGCTATCCGGTGATGCTGAAGGCATCATGGGGCGGCGGCGGCCGCGGCATGCGGGCCATCCGCGCCGAAGCCGACCTTGCCCGTGAAGTCACCGAAGGCAAGCGCGAGGCGAAAGCCGCCTTCGGCAAGGACGAGGTCTATCTCGAAAAGCTGATCGAACGCGCCCGCCATGTCGAGGTGCAGGTGCTGGGCGATACCCATGGCAATGCCGTGCACCTGTTCGAGCGCGACTGTTCGATCCAGCGCCGCAACCAGAAGGTCGTCGAGCGGGCGCCGGCGCCCTATCTCGAAATGTCGCAGCGCGAGGAGCTTTGCGGCCATGCGCTCAAGATCGCCCGCGAGACCAGCTATATCGGCGCCGGCACGGTCGAGTTCCTGCAGGATGCCGACACCGGCAAATTCTATTTCATCGAGGTCAACCCGCGCATCCAGGTCGAGCACACCGTCACCGAGCAGGTGACCGGCATCGATATCGTCAAGGCGCAGATCCATATCCTCGACGGCTTTGCCATCGGCACACCGGAATCAGGCGTGCCGGCGCAGAAGGACATAAGGCTGAACGGCCACGCGCTGCAGTGCCGTATCACCACGGAAGATCCCGAGCACAATTTCATCCCCGATTACGGCCGCATCACCGCCTATCGCGGCGCGACGGGCTTCGGCATCCGCCTCGACGGCGGCACCGCTTATTCGGGCGCGGTCATCACCCGCTTCTACGATCCGCTGCTGGAGAAGGTGACGGCGTGGGCGCCGACGCCGGCCGAGACGATCGCCCGCATGAATCGGGCGCTGCGCGAGTTCCGCATCCGCGGCGTCGCCACCAATTTGACCTTCCTCGAAGCGATCATCAACCATCCGAGCTTCGCCGACAATTCCTACACGACCAAGTTCATCGACACGACGCCGGAACTGTTCCAGCAGGTCAAGCGCCAGGACCGCGCCACCAAGCTCATCAACTATCTCGCCGACGTCAGCGTCAACGGCCATCCCGAGACGCGCGGCCGGCCGCAGCCGAAGGCCGACGCCGCGGCACCCGTGGTGCCTTACCTCAACGGCAATGTGCCCGGCGGCAGCAAGCAGAAGCTGGATGTGCTGGGCCCGCAGAAGTTCGCCGCCTGGATGCGCGATCAGAAGGAGGTTCTGGTCACCGACACGACGATGCGCGATGGCCATCAATCGCTGCTGGCGACGCGCATGCGCACGCATGACATTGCCGGCATCGCCGGTGCCTATGCGCGTGCCTTGCCGCAGCTTCTATCGCTGGAATGCTGGGGTGGCGCCACCTTCGACGTCGCGATGCGCTTCCTCACCGAGGATCCGTGGGAGCGGCTGTCGCTGGTGCGCGAGGCGGCGCCCAATCTGCTGTTGCAGATGCTGCTGCGCGGTGCCAATGGCGTCGGCTACACCAACTATCCCGACAATGTCGTGCAGCATTTCGTCAAGCAGGCAGCAAGCGGTGGCATCGACCTGTTCCGGGTCTTCGATTGCCTGAACTGGGTCGACAACATGCGCGTCGCCATGGATGCGGTCGGAGCCGAGGGCAAGCTGATCGAAGCGGCGATCTGCTACACCGGCGATATCCTCGATCCGGCTCGGGCGAAATACGACCTCAAATACTATGTCGGCCTGGCCGGGGAATTGCAGGCGGCCGGCGCCCACATCATCGCCGTCAAGGACATGGCCGGCCTGCTGAAGCCTTCCGCAGCACGCGTGCTGTTCAAGGCGCTGCGCGAGGCGACCGACCTGCCGATCCATTTCCACACCCACGACACGTCGGGCCTGTCGGCGGCGACGGTGCTGGCGGCGGTGGAAAGCGGCGTCGACGCCATAGACGCGGCGATGGATGCCTTCTCCGGCAACACCTCGCAGCCATGCCTTGGCTCACTCGTCGAGGCGCTGAAGGGCACCGAACGCGACCCCGGTCTCGACCCGCAATGGATCAGGAAGATCTCGTTCTACTGGGAAGCGGTGCGCAACCAGTACGCCGCCTTCGAAAGCGACCTCAAGGGGCCGGCCTCGGAAGTCTATCTGCACGAGATGCCGGGCGGCCAGTTCACCAATCTGAAGGAACAGGCTCGCTCGCTCGGATTGGAGACGCGCTGGCACGAGGTGGCGCAGACCTATCACGACGTCAATCTGATGTTCGGCGACATCGTCAAGGTGACGCCGTCGTCCAAGGTCGTCGGCGACATGGCATTGATGATGGTCAGCCAGGACCTGACCGTTGCCGATGTCGAAAACCCGGATAGGGATATCGCCTTCCCGGATTCGGTCGTCTCGATGCTGCGCGGCGACCTCGGCCAGTCGCCAGGCGGGTGGCCGGTGGCGCTGCAGAGGAAGGCGCTCAAAGGCGACAAGCCGATCACGGTGCGGCCCGGCTCGCTGCTCAAGCCAGCCGACCTCAAGGCCAACCGCAAGGAAATCGAGGAGAAGCTCGAGCGCAAGCTGTCGGAATTCGAATTCGCCTCGTGGCTGATGTATCCGAAGGTGTTCACGGATTTCGCCGGCGCGCAGGAAACCTATGGGCCGGTCAGCGTGCTGCCGACGCCGACGTATTTCTACGGCATGAAGCCGGAAGACGAGATCTTCGTCGACATCGAGAAGGGCAAGACGCTGGTGGTGCGGTGCCTGGCCATCGGCGATGTCGACGAGAAGGGCATGGTCACCGTGTTCTTCGAGCTCAACGGCCAGCCGCGCCGTGTCAAGGTGCCCGACCGGGCGCATGGCGCGTCCGCCGCCAAGGCCCGCCGCAAGGCCGAACCCGGCAACGAGGCGCATGTCGGCGCACCGATGCCGGGCGTCGTTTCTGCGCTTTCGGTGGCTGCCGGCCAGGCTGTGAAGGCCGGTGACGTGCTGCTTTCCATCGAAGCGATGAAGATGGAGACGGCGCTGCATGCCGAGCGCGACGGCACGGTCGCCGAGGTGCTGGTCAAGGCAGGCGACCAGATCGATGCCAAGGATCTGCTGATCGCTTTCAGCTAATTGATACCTTCCTGGGGGATCGCTGTCCGCATCGTGGCGGCAGCGTCAGTTCGATCATCGATAACAGCTTGACCCGCCGCCGGCGGTCGGGCATCGAGCCCGCTCAATTCGCCGCTGCATGCATCCCGAGTCGCGGCGCAGAAACGATGTGGAGAAAAATATGGCCGACGATATCACCGATACCAGCCAGACTGTTGCCGCCGGCCAGCTGCGTGCCTTCATCGAGCGCATAGAGCGGCTCGAGGAAGAGAAGAAGACCATTTCCGACGACATCAAGGAAGTGTTCGCCGAGGCCAAGGGCACAGGCTTCGACACCAAGGCGATGCGCACGATCATCCGGCTGCGCAAGAAGGACCAGGCCGAGCGTCAGGAAGAGGAAACCATCCTCGATCTGTACAAGGCCGCACTCGGCATGGTGTAGAGACCGTCTGGAAATTCTACTCCGGCGGCCATCTGGTGGCGTTTTCTGCGCTTCCCTAGTTCTACTGCAATGCAGTAGAACTGAGCTCACGTACTTTAAGTACGCTCCGCTCCGGTTCTCGAAACCACCACCATATGACTCGCCGGAGCGAATTTCGAAACAGTCTCCGGCCGAGCATGATGCCGGAGCGAGCATCGAGCCATGAGCGAATTCGACTTCGGCGCCCGCCGCGCCTCTGAATTCCGCCAGCGCGGCTTCTGGACGCTGTTCGCCGAGCGGCATCCGGAAGAAAGGGCTCTGATGGCGAGGCGCGGACCCTGGTTCTGGCAGCGCGGGCTGCCCGATTTCGCCTTGGTCCTTTCCATGTATGTCGCGCCGGCGCAGAGCCAGGTCGGCGTCTTCTTCGGCCGCAACGAGAAGTTCGGCGCCACGCAAGCGTGGTCGCGGTTGAAACCGTTCCAGCCTGATATCGAAGCCCGGCTGAAGCTCAGGCCGGAACAGAGTTGCGAGGATCTCGGCATCAATTCGATGTGGCGGGTGAACTGCTATGCCGAGGACAACTGGCCAGCCATGGCCGACTGGCTGGTGACCGAATGTTCGCGTTTCGAGCGCGCGGTAACCGAAGTCCTGAGGCAGGGATAGACATCCGGTGTTGCCAGAGGGTATCGGCTCCTTTTTCCGCTCACGCTGGCAAGGCCAGGTGCCGCTCGACCGGCTGTTCTGGCGCGACCTTGTTCTTGTCGGCACGGCGCTCAACGTCGCATCTCTGGTGGCCGCGATCGTCCTGCTCGGACTGAAGCTGCCGCTGGCGCTGGTTCTGGCGGTGCATTTCGCACCGGTGCCCTACAACCTCTTTCTGACCTTTTCCGTATGGCGAACCACGGAAAAGGCCGGTGGCGCCAAGGCCTCACTGATGACGCTCGGCGCCACATTATGGCTGATCCTGACGGTCGTGGTCTGAGAGCGGACACGGGCGCCCACCGCGTTCGCCGGGTTCGGCCGGGGGGCAATGAAAAGGGCGGCCGCAGCCGCCCTTTTCATTCATTCAATCGAATTTCGGTTCAGGCCGCCGGCTCGAATTTCAGCGCCACGCCGTTGATGCAATAGCGCAGGCCGGTCGGCGGCGGGCCGTCCTCGAAGACATGGCCGAGATGGCTGCCGCAGCGGGCGCAATGGCATTCGGTGCGAACCATGCCGTAGCTGCGGTCGACGGTGTTTTCGACCGAACCCGGCACCGGGTCGTTGAAGCTCGGCCAGCCGGTGCCGCTCTCGAACTTCAGCTTGGATTCAAACAAAGGCTGGTCGCAGCCGACGCAGGAAAAGGTGCCGGCGCGCTTCTCGTAGAGCAAAGCGCAACTTCCCGGCCGCTCGGTGCCGTGGCCGCGCATGACGGCATACTGCTCCGGCGTCAGCCGGGCGCGCCATTCGGCGTCGGTGCGGGTTACAGGGTAGGTGTGGGTGTCCATTCGATCTCCTCAGCCTTGCCGGCTCGCCACTACAGCGCCGCGCGCCCATCGGACGCGCAAAGGACGCTGTAGTACTTTGGTTTTGCGCATGATCCTTTCCGAACCGGAGGTTCGGGACCATGCGCGGATTGCAACCTCATATTCGCACCAAGATAGGCATTTGTTACGCGATTTGCCCGCATTTTCGATCGTGATCTTTATGCGATCGCCCTGAGATAGCGATCGACCGAAGCAGCGAACGCCGCTTTTGCGCCCCCGATGACATTCTGGTTCCACCATGCACCATAGATATGGTCGAACGCGAATGGCTCCAGTGCCGCCGCGATGCGGCGCACGGCCGCTGCATTGAGCGGAATGTAGTTCGGATAGCTGTACATGAAGCTGACATGGTGGCGCGTCGGCGTCACCTGCAAGATATCGCCGGCCAGCAAGACGTCGCCGACATCGCGTTTCCAGTGCAGCACCTGACCGCCGGCAAAGTGGCCGCCGCAGCGGATGAGCGTCAGCGAAGGGTTTATGGCCAGCGTCTCGCCTTCCCAACTGACGATCGCCTTGTGCGGTCGCATGATCCATTGGCGGTCGTCGGCATGGAGATAAATCGGCACGCCGCCAAACGCCTCGCTCCAACTGGCCATCACCGAATAATAGTGGCAGTGCGAGATGGCGATCGCCGCCAGGCCACCGCGGCGGTTGATCTCGGCCACCGCCTCGTCGCTGACCATCGAAACGCAGTCCCACAGCACGTTGCCGTGCGGCGTCTGCGCCAGCAGCGCCCGTTGGCCGATGGCGAAGCGCGGCTCGATGCCGAAGCCGAGAACGCCGGCATCGTCCTTCATAACAAGCCGGTGTCCTTCGGCAAGTTCCTCCGGCGTGATCCACGCTTGGCCCTCCCAGCGCACATATTGGCGCTCGTCCTCGCAGATCGGGCAATGTTCTGGCGGCGTCTCTGTCGCCGCGAACTGGACGCCGCATTGCAGGCAGAGGAAGCAGGTCATCGGATCTCCTGTCGGTCTTTCAGTGCTTTCTTGAAAGCTGCTTGGTCGCGCCCTCCAGCCCGGCCAGCGTCAGCGGGAACATGCGGCCGCCGAAAATGTCGCGGATCATCGCAACCGAATGGGTGTAGCCCCAGTTCTTGGGATCTTCGGGGTTCAGCCATACCGCGTTCGGCCATTGCTGCAGCAGACGGCCGAGCCAGACGCTGCCCGCCTCCGGATTCCAGTGCTCGACCGAACCGCCGGGGTGAGCGATCTCGTAAGGGCTCATCGAGGCGTCGCCGACGACGATCACCTTGTAGTCCGGACCGTATTTGTGAAGCAGGTCGAAGGTCGGAATCACCTCGGCATGCCTGCGGCGATTGTCCTTCCACACGCCCTCATAGAGGCAGTTGTGGAAATAGAAATATTCGAGCTGGCGGAATTCGGCGCGGGCGGCCGAGAACAGCTCCTCGACGCTTTTGATGTGGTCGTCCATCGAGCCGCCGACATCGAAGAACATCAACAGCTTCACCGCGTTGCGCCGCTCTGGCCGCGTCTGCACGTCGAGATAGCCGTGTTCGGCCGTGGCGTGGATGGTTCCGGGCAGGTCGAACTCTTCCTCGGCGCCCTCGCGCACCCAGCGACGCAGGCGTTTCAGCGCGATCTTGATGTTGCGGGTGCCGAGTTCGACGGCATCGTCGAAATTCCTGAACTCGCGCTTGTCCCAGACCTTCACCGCGCGGCGGTTGCGGCTTTCATGCTGGCCGATGCGCACGCCTTCGGGATTGTAGCCATAGGCGCCGAATGGCGAGGTTCCGCCGGTGCCGATCCATTTCGAGCCGCCCTGGTGGCGACCTTTTTGCTCCTCGAGTCGCTGTTTCAAAGTCTCCATCAGCTTTTCGAACCCGCCGAGCGCCTCGACCAGTTTTTTCTCCTCGTCGGTCAGGTGCTTTTCGGCGAGGCGGCGCAACCATTCCTCGGGGATATTGGCGACGTCCAGCGCGTCCGGTCCGCCCAGCGCTTCAATGCCCTTGAAGACATGCGCGAACACCTGGTCGAAGCGGTCGATGTGGCGCTCGTCCTTCACCAGGGCGGCGCGGGCGAGGTAATAAAAACCTTCGACGTCGTAGTCGACCAACCCGGCTTCCAGCCCTTCGAGCAGCGACAGATATTCCCTGAGCGAGACGGGAACGCGTGCAGCCTTCAGTTCAAGGAAGAAGGGGATGAACATGGCCGGTTACAGCAAATCATACTCGATGAAGCCCGTGCGGCGGGCGACGTGGTCGTAAAGCTTGCGCGCGGTGGCGTTGGTCTCGTGCGTCATCCAGTAGACATTCTTGACGCCGATCTTTGCCGCCTCTTCCTTCACTGCGTTGATAAGGGCGGCGCCGATCCCCTTGCCGCGCACATCCGGGTCGGCGAACAAATCCTGCAGATAGCAGTTGTTTTTCTCCGACCAGCCGGAGCGGTGGTACAGGAAGTGCGTGAGACCGACCGCCTTGCCGTCCAGTGTGGCGATGAAGCCTTTTGGCTCGAATTCGCCCGGAGTGAACAGCCGCTTCCAGGTGACGGCGTAGACCTCTTCCGGCAGCTTCGTCTCATAGAAGGTGAGATAGTCGGTCCACAGGCGCCGCCAATCGGCGTGGTCGGACTGCGCGAGCGGGCGGACGATTATCTCGGACATTTCGTTCCCTCTGAAGTCTGGAACCCGATCCATACCAATAGAATCGGGATCAGGAACACCCTTGCCTATTCGGCAGGCGAATTATATTCGCGAAAAGCGGTCGCGAGCATGTGCAGCGCCTCCCGCGCCCGCGGCGGCAGAGCGTGCGACTGCAAAACGATCTCGGACGGGGGAATTGGTGGCAGGCCGAGTTTGCGGCCCACCTCGATCAAGCCCGGGGGCACAACCCGGTAAGCGAGGGCGGAAAGGGCAAAGCCCGCCGATACCGCGATGTTGACGGCAGCGCCGCCGCCGCCGACGAAAGCCTCATTCCAGGCGATGCCTGCCCGGTCCAGCGCTTCGACCGCTCTCATACGGTCCGGGCAATTGCATCTGGTGCTTAAAAGAGCCAGGCGCAGGGGCGTGCCTGGTCGCCATTCGAAGCCAGGTGCCGCGAACCAGCCATAGTGGGTGCGCGACAAAGCTTCACCGCGTCGACTGTCATCTTCCTGGTGCACAATCACCGCATCGAGTTCGCCGCGATCGAAAGCTTCTTCCAGCATGGAGCTGGTATCGATCCGTATGTTGAGCGCGAGCGACGGATCGTGGGCATGAAGCTGGGCGATCAGCGTGGAAAGCTCAGGCCCCGCGACATGATCGACGAAGCCGAGCGCAAGCCGACATGGCGCCGCGGAAAATTCCGCGACGGCGCGTTCATGGGCGGCAAGGAATTCGCGGGCCACGGGCAGGAAGACAGCCCCCCTTTCCGACAGTGCCACGCGGCGCGGGGTTCGTTCGATCAAACGTGCGCCGAGCTTTTCCTCGAGCCGCCGCAACTTGACGCTGATCGTCGCCTGGGTGCTGCCAAGTGCTGCAGCCGCCCGGGTGAAGCTCTGCAGGTCGGCCACCATGACGAAAGTGCGCACGGCATCGACATCGAGACTGGCCATCTCCGTCATTCCATTTTGTTATCTCTGAAATAGAAATGCATAGTCTTTTTTCATAGTAAAGCCTCGTCTATGTCATCTCGACCGCAGTTTGAAGAGCCAGCCCGGTTCCAGAATGCTTCGACAGAAAGTGATCGACATGACGTTTCAAATCGACCGAAACACCGTTGCGCTTGCCGGGGCCTGCCTTGCCTCGCTGCTGTTCGGCCTCGAAATCTCCAGCGTCCCGGTGATCCTTCCGAAACTGGAAAGCGTGCTCGCCGCCGACTTCAAGGATCTGCAATGGATCATGAACGCCTACACCATTGCCTGCACCACGGTGCTGATGGCGACAGGAACGCTGGCCGACCGCTTCGGCCGCAAACGGGTGATGGTGATCGCCACCATCGCCTTCGGGCTGGCCTCACTGCTGTGCGGCCTCGCGCCGAGCGCTTCGCTCCTCATCATTGCACGCTTCCTGCAAGGCCTGGCGGGAGGGGCGATGTTCACTTGCAGCGTGGCCGTCTTGTCCCACCAGTTTCAGGACGGCAGCGAACGCGGCAAGGCTTTTGTGGCCTGGAGCGTCGTCTCGGGGATCGGGCTTGGCTTTGGTCCCGCCATCGGTGGATTGATCGTCGCGTTCTCGAGCTGGCAGTGGGTGTTCCTCATCCATGTGCCGCTTGCCATCCTTGCGCTGGTCTTCATCGGTGCCGGTGTCACCGAATCACGCGACCACAATGCCCAGAAGCTTGACCGTGCCGGTATCCTGACGCTCTCGTTCGCGGTGTTCGGCTTCTCCTATCTGATCACGCAAGGGGCCGATCTCGGCTCTGGTGCCCGCATCGGCGTGGCAAGTGCTGCCGTGCTGGCCTTCGCCGCGTTCCTCGTTGCCGAGAAGATCAGCCCCTATCCGATGTTCGATTTCTCGGTGTTCCGGATCCGTCAATTTTCGGGAGCGATCATGGGCGGCATCGGCATGAATTTCAGCTATTGGCCGTTCATCATGTATCTGCCGATCTATTTTTCGGGTGTGCTCGGCTACGACAGCACCACGACCGGCCTGCTGCTGCTCGTCTACACGCTTCCCTTGATGCTGATGTCCTCGACCGCCGAGCGCCTGCGCGCCCGCTATCAGGCGCGGGTGGCGATCCCGCTCGGGTTGCTGACATTGGGGGTCGGCTTTATCGCCATGAGGATAGGTTCGAGCCTTGAGGGAGCCAGCTGGCTGACCATGCTGCCCGGTACGCTGATCGCCGGTATCGGTATCGGCCTCACCAACTCACCGACCACCAACACCACGACGGGTTCGGTGTCGCCGGATCGCGCCGGCATGGCTTCGGGCATCGATATCAGCGCGCGGCTGATCACGCTCGCCATCAACATCGCGGTGCTGGGCCTGCTGTTGACGCAGGGAATTGCTTCCTATCTCAAAACCGCATTGGGCACGGCCCTTGACCCGGACGAATTGCGCGCGTTGGCGGAAAAGATCGCCACCGGAAATCTCGATGGCCTCTCCCAATATTCGCCCAGGCTGGCGACCCTCGACCCGTCCGGCGCGCTTGCGCATGCCGCCTTGGTCAACGGTTTTGGCTGGGTCATGCTCTATAGCGGGATCGGCGTTCTTGCCCTTGCCGTCATCAGCTTCGTCGTCTTCGGCCCCAGAAACGTCGCGCCGCAAGAGGCAAGGGACCGTCATCGTGCTCAGGGCGCAAGCGAAGCTCGATCGTAGCAAGTGCCCGGCGCCTCACCCTTGCCTGCGCGCCATGAAGGCAAGCCGCTCGAACAGATGGACATCCTGTTCGTTCTTCAGCAATGCGCCATGCAGCTTGGGCAACGCGTTCTTCGGGTCGGCGCGCAGATCCTCGGGCGCGATATCGTCGGCGACCAGCAGGCGGATCCAGTCGAGCGCCTCGGAGGTCGACGGTTTTTTCTTCAGCCCCGGCACTTCGCGGATCTCGTAGAACTGGGTGAGGGCTGCCCGAACCAGGTTCTGCTTGATGCCGGGATAGTGGACGTCGACGATTCTGTGCAGCGTGTCGACGTCGGGAAAGCGGATGTAATGGAAGAAGCAGCGGCGCAGGAACGCGTCCGGCAACTCCTTCTCGTCGTTGGAGGTGATGATGACGATCGGCCTGACGGCGGCGCGGATGGTTTCGCCGGTCTCGTAGACGAAGAACTCCATCCGATCGAGTTCCTGCAGGAGATCGTTTGGGAATTCGATGTCGGCCTTGTCGATCTCGTCGATCAAGAGCACGACCTTCTTGCCGGCGGCGAAAGCCTCCCAGAGTTTGCCGCGCTTGATGTAGTTCCTGATGTCGTTGAAGCGCTCGTCGCCCAACTGGCTGTCGCGCAGCCGCGAGACGGCATCATATTCGTACAGGCCCTGCTGCGCCCGCGTCGTCGACTTGACGTGCCATTCGATGAGGTCGAGGCCGAGTGCAGCCGCCACCTGGCGGGCCAGTTCCGTCTTGCCGGTGCCGGGCTCGCCCTTGACCAGCAAGGGCCGCTCCAGCGCGATCGCCGCATTGACGGCCACCATCAGATCCTTGTCGGCGACATAGGCCGCCGTGCCTTCGAAACGCATTCTTGCTCCTCGGTTGGTCATCGCGACCGTAAGGACGAGGCCGTGCCTGTGCAAGGGTGAGGTGTTGGCGGCGCGAGGGCCTGAACCAACACGGAAAGAGTGCCCGTCTCACTGGCGCTTAGCCGGCCGGCAGCCTATATTGGGCGGGACGGTCTGTGCTTCCCGGCAGGAGAACATTTTCCCCGGGGCCTTAACGATCCTTAGGGAGCTGTCCCTGGGAAGACCCGTGGGTTTTCTCACACGGCGCCCACCTACTTTGTAGGTTCCCGGGATCGCTCTCTCCACCGGTTGTGTGGATCGTCACTTATTGCCACGCGTCCCGCATTTCGGTGGATGATTGCGGTGGAAAACGTCGCTCCCAACACTCCATCCAGATCTGACCTTTTCTACCCTGACTGCATGACCTCTCTCAAAGACCTCAAAAAGCAGCTTCGCCGCGAGGCCCTCGGACGCCGCGATGCGCTCGACGAATTCTGGCGGGTGGAGGTCGCGCTTGAAATGGCAGAGACGGCACGCGATCACCTCCACATTGAGCCGGGCCAGATCGTTTCCGGCTTCTGGCCGATGCGCTCGGAAGTCGACGTCAGGCCGCTGATGTTTGCCTTGCGCGAAAGGGGCGCGCGGCTTTGCCTGCCGGCCATTCTCGACAAAACCACGATCGTCTTTCGCGAACTGGTGCGCGGCGCGCCGATGGTCGAGATGGGTTTCGGCACGGTCGGCCCGCATGAAGAAGCAGAAGTGCTCGACCCCTCGGTGATGCTGGTGCCGCTCGCCGCCTTCGATGCGCGCGGCCATCGCATCGGCTATGGTGCCGGCTATTACGACCGCGCCATCGCCAAGCTGATCGACAAGGGACAGCCGCCGCGGCTGGTCGGCATCGCCTTCGACTGCCAGGAGGTGGCAATGGTGCCGGATGAGGAACATGACGTCGTCATTCCGGAAATACTGACCGAGAGCGGGTTGCGCCGCTTCGCGTCAAAATTGTAGATAAAAGGACGCATGATCTTTCACAGACGTCATGCAGCTTTTGCTTCGCTGACCTTCGGTGCGGGATCATATGAGACTTCTCTTCCTCGGTGACATGGTTGGAAAGACGGGACGGACGGCGGTGTGGGAACAACTGCCCGGCTTGATCTCCGACTTCAAACTCGATTTCGTCATCGTCAACGGTGAGAACGCCGCCGGCGGCTTCGGCATCACCGAAGATATCTTTCGCGAGACGATCGCGGCCGGTGCGGATGTCGTCACAACCGGCAACCATGTCTGGGACCAGCGCGACGCACTCGCCTTCGCGCCGCGCGAAGAGCGCTTCCTGCGCCCCTCGAACTTTCCCAAGGGCACGCCCGGGCGCGGCTCCGGCGTCTACATCGCCAGGAGCGGCGCGCGCGTGCTGGTCGCCAACATCATGGGCCGGGTGTTCATGCATCCCGAACTCGACGATCCCTTCCAGGCCGGCGAACGCGAGCTTGCCGCCTGTCCGCTCGGCGAGCAGGCGGATGCCGTGATCATCGACTTCCACGCCGAGGCGACCTCGGAAAAGATGTGCTTCGCGCATTTCGTCGACGGCCGTGCCAGCCTCGTCGTCGGCACCCATACCCACCAGCCGACCGGCGATCACCAGATCCTCAATGGCGGCACCGGTTATATGTCCGACGCCGGCATGTGCGGCGACTATGATTCCTCGCTCGGCATGGACAAGGAGGAGCCGCTCAACCGGTTCCTGTCGAAAGTGCCGAAAGGCCGCTTCGAAGCGGCGACCGGACCGGCGACCTTGTGCGGCGTCGGCGTCGATATTTCCGACCGCACCGGGCTGACCGAGCGGATCGCGCCGTTTCGTCGCGGCCCGCGGCTGGAGGAAACCGCACCGTCCTTCTGGTCATGACATTGATATAGGCACGCTTAGTACCTAACTGCCGGCGACACTGCTCTAGATCGTTAAAAGAGGGGACGACCTCCATGCAGCTCATCGAATTCCTGGCGCCGCATTTTCAATTTGTGTCCGATCCAACCGCCTGGGTCGCGCTGCTGACGCTGATTGTGCTCGAGGTCGTGCTCGGCATCGACAATCTGATCTTCATCTCGATCCTGACCAACAAGCTGCCGGAAGCACAACGGGCCCGTGCCCGCCGGCTCGGCATCTCGGCGGCGCTGATCATGCGGCTGGTGCTGCTGGCCACCATTTCGATCATCGTCCAGCTGACCACGCCGGTATTCACGGCCTTCGGCCATGGTTTTTCCTGGCGCGACCTGATCCTGATCGCCGGCGGCCTGTTCCTGGTCTGGAAGGCGACCAAGGAGATCCATCACACGGTCGATCCCGACGACCACAAGGATACGATGATGGGCGAGACGCTGCAGATCAGCCTCGCCGGCGCGATCTTCCAGATCCTGCTGCTCGACCTGGTCTTCTCGATCGATTCGATCATCACCGCCGTCGGCATGACCGACGAGATCGCCATCATGTACATCGCCGTGATCGTGGCGGTGAGCGTGATGATGCTGGCGGCCGGGCCGCTGGCCAACTTCATCGCCAAAAACCCGAGCATTGTCATGCTGGCGCTGGGCTTCCTTTTGATGATCGGCATGACACTGATCGCCGACGGCATGGGCTACCATGTGCCCAAGGGCTACATCTATGCGGCGATGGGCTTTTCGGCATTGGTCGAGGGGCTCAACATGCTGGCGCGGCGGCGCAAGAAGCCGGGCGGCGGGCATTGAGGCAAGAGCAGCAGGGTGGTCGCCCTTGCACAGACCAGTCATGCGAGATTGATCTGCCAGGAGACCCCGAACCTGTCGTTTAGCCATGCGAAACGGCGGCTGAAGCCGTAATTGTCCGATGGCATCAGGAACGCGCCATCCTTGCCCAGCGTCTCGACAATTCGGTTCAGTTCATCCTCGGAGGAACAGTCCACATACAGCGACACCGATGGCGTGAAGGTGAATGCATGGTGGACGGGGCTGTTGAAGACCATGACTTCCAGGCCGGCGATCGACACCCGCGCTAGTTTGACCGTTCCTTGCGGACCGTCTTCGCCGGGGCCGTAATTCGTGACGTCGAGGACGCTGCTGCCGGGAATGGTCTCGCAATAGAGGGTCATTGCCTCTTCGGCCTTGCCCTCGAACATCAGGAATGGCGTTACTTTCTTCATCGCAAAGGCCTCCTCTTCCTTCTGGTTGCTCAGATGTCGGGTCGCTCAAACATTGGTCTCGTTGGCGGGTTCGCCTTTCATCTCGCTGCGGTAGTAACCGTCGCGCAAATTGATGCCGTACTCGACATAGGCCTTCATGCAGGCCAGCATCTGCGACCAGCCCTCGCAATTGAGGTAGGACTTCTTCAGGCCGACCGCGCCTTCCTGCCAGCCGCTCTCGGCGATGGTGACGAAGGTGCCGCCATCGTCCAGCGGTTCGAAGTTCATCTCGATGCGGGTTTTGTAGGCCGGCTTGCCGTCCTCATCGGTGGCATCCCAGCGCAGCACGATGCGGCGGTCCTTGACCACTTCGTCGACCTCAACCGGCACCTTGCCCCACCAGACGACGCCGGCGCCGGCTTCCAGCGGGGCGCTGGCGCCGCCGATCGTGGTGAAATAGCCGCTCAGTTTCTTCGGATTGACGACTGCGTCGAAGACGTCGGCGACCGGCTTGCCGATGCGTCCGGAAACACTGAATCCAAGTGACATATCCACAGCTCCTTCCCTTGATCGGTCCAAAGATACGTTATATAAACATAACATGTCAAGCAGATCGCAAGACGACAATGTTTTCAAGGCGCTGGCGCATCCGCGCCGGCGCGAAATGCTGGATCAGCTGAAGGACGCGCCGAAGACGACCGGCATGCTGTGCGAGGCCTTTCCCGATATCGATCGCTGCACGGTCATGCTGCATCTGAAGGTGCTGGAGGAGGCCGACCTGATCGTTGCGCGGCGCGACGGCCGCGAGCGCTGGAACCATCTCAACGCGCTGCCGATCAAGCAGATCCACGACCGCTGGATCAGCCAGTATGCCGGCCATGCGCTCAGCATCATCGACCGACTGAAGTCGGACCTCGAGGCGTGAGCGGCCGCAGCAGGTCACGTCTTGCGCCGCATGCGCGGTGCGGCTGGACGAATTGAGCCGATTTATCTATAAGCCGGCCATTCCGACAGAGAACGCCGTGCTTCCAAGAGGTGCACCTGGGACGCTCTGAAATTTTGAATTCGGGCATTGCGGAAGACGAGGTCAGATCACTTCGCTTCGCGATGCTCTAGCCGAGAAGACGACAGGGGTGCCATGGCTGGCCATTCACAGTTCAAGAACATCATGCACCGCAAGGGCCGCCAGGATGCGGTGCGGTCTAAAATGTTTTCCAAGCTGGCGCGCGAAATCACCGTCGCCGCCAAGAGCGGGACGCCCGATCCATCGATGAACCCGCGCTTGCGCCTGGCGATCCAGAACGCCAAGGCGGTGTCGATGCCGAAGGACAACATCCAGCGCGCCGTCAACAAGGCCTCGATGGGCGATGCCGAGAATTACGAAGCCGTGCGCTATGAGGGCTATGGCCCGGGCGGCGTCGCTGTCATTGTCGAGGCGCTGACCGACAACCGCAACCGCTCGGCGTCCAATGTGCGTGCTGCCTTCACCAAGGCCGGCGGCGCGATGGGCGAAACGGGCTCGGTTTCCTTCATGTGGGACCGCGTCGGCGAGATCTATTATCCGGCATCGGCCGGCAGCGCCGACAAGGTCATGGAAGCGGCAATCGAAGCCGGCGCCGACGACGTGGAAACCGACGAGGAAGGCCACACCATCTATTGCGCCTTCGAGAATCTCGGTGAGGTGTCGAAGGCTCTGGAAACCTCGCTCGGCGAGGCAGAATCGGTGAAGCTGATCTGGCGGCCGCAGAACAACGTTCCGGTCGACGAGGAGCGGGCACAGTCGCTGATGAAACTGGTCGCCACGCTCGAGGACGACGACGACGTGCAGAGCGTCTACGCCAACTTCGAAGTCGACGACGAGACCATGGCCAAGCTCAGCGCGGCATGAGCGGAGCTCAGCCCGGCATGAGCGAGAGAGTGCTCCCCGCCATCCGCATCACCTACTGCACGCAGTGCCAATGGCTGTTGCGCGCCGGCTGGATGGCGCAGGAGCTGCTGTCGACCTTCGGCACGGACCTCGGCGAAGTAACGCTGGTGCCGGGCACCGGCGGCATCTTCACCATTTCCTGCAATGACGTGCTTGTCTGGGATCGCAAGCGCGACGGCGGTTTTCCGGACGCGGCCAAGCTGAAGCAACTGGTCCGCGATGTCATTGATCCGGACCGCGACCTCGGTCATTCCGATCGGAAGACAAAGGCGTAGAGGCCGCCGGCGCTGCCGTCACTTGCGTCGCCACGCTCCGAAGGCGGCGCCAATCGCAATACCCGCGGCGACGCCCATCGGAAGGTCATCCAGAGCGGTGCCGACCGCGGCACCGACACCAACTCCGATTGCCATGCCGAAGGCCATATTCGAATATTGATCCTTCATCGGTGGCTCCATCCATCCTTTTCAACGCGCGGCGAACCAGAAGGATGCCAGCGCGGCTATGCCGCTGATGGTGCGGACATGGTTCCACATCACCCACTCGTCGAGGTAGCGCGACCACAGGCTTGCGCCATTGCTGCTGGCCGGATCGAGGGCGGCGAGCGCATCGTTGAGCGGGACGTTGAAGATCATCGTCACCACCACGATGCCGATGAGATAGAGCAGGCTGCCGGCAACCAGCCAGAGCGAGCCTGGCTGGTTCCAGCCGATCACCGCACCGATGGCGACAACGATGCAGACGAGAGCCGTGCCGAACAGTGCTGTCATGAACAGCGGCGTCACCGCTGTGACGTTGATGGAATTCATCGCGGCAATGCCGCTTGCGGCTGGCATGCGGGCGAGGCCCGGCATGACGAAGCTGGAGAAAGCAAAGAAGACGCCGCCGACGACGCCTGAGCCAAGTGCGGCAATGAAGATGAGAGTGGGAAGAAGTTTCGCGATCATGTCAGTTGCTCCAGATGCCCATTGTGCTTTCCTCCGCATAAACGTGATTAATCCTCACATTTGCAAAACGTGATAAACCCTCGTATTTTTCGAGTCAAGTGATTTTGGCGGCATTTGGAGTCAGGTATGGAAGACGCGGCAACCCCCGTTTCCGCACAGAAGCAGGCTGCTTCACCGCGTCGGGCGCCGAGCCAGCAGCGCAGCCGCGAGCGGGTCGAGCGCATGCTGGCGGCTGCCTCGGCGCTGATCGCCGAGCAAGGCAGCGATGCCATGCGCATGGGTGAGGTGGCGGAGCGCGCTGGGGTGTCGATCGGGTCGCTCTACCAGTTCTTTCCGGACAAGCGGGCGATCATCTGGGCGCTGGCCGAGCGCTACACCGCCGAAAGCCAGTCCTGCATTTCGGCAGCACTGGCTGGCATCAGCGACGCCGAAGGCCTGCAGTCCGCGTTTTCAGAGTTGGTCGACATCTATTACCGGCTGTTCCTGGCCGAGCCGGTGATCCGCGACATCTGGTCGGGCACGCAGGCTGACAAGGCGCTGCGCCAGCTCGAACTCGCCGACAGCCGTGCCAACGCCGAATTCCTCAGCGCGGTGCTGAAACGGCTGCGGCCGGCAGCCGATCCGGCGACACTGGAAACCACGGCGTTTCTGGTCTGGCAGATGGGCGAGGCCGCCATGCGGCTGGCGATCTCGGTTGAGCGGCAGGAGGGCGACAGGCTGGTCGCCGCCTACAAGCGCATGGCGTTAAGGGAATTGCTGGCCGAGTAGGACCGCGCCGCAACAAAAAACCCGCCACAGGGCGGGTTTTCGATCTGTGAAAGCTCGTTTGGCTTAAGTTCTTACTTGATGCAAGTCGTTATCCCAAAACCGCTTCGCACTTTTGGGCGACATGCAATTAGATGCCGAAACCTTCGAAACGCTTCTTGAACTTCGACAGGCGGCCGCCGCGGTCGAGCAGGGTCTGCTGGCCGCCGGTCCAAGCCGGGTGGGTGGTCGGGTCGATATCGAGGTTCATCGTATCGCCTTCCTTGCCCCAGGTCGAACGGGTCGTGTATTCGGTGCCATCGGTCATGACGACCTTGATGGTGTGGTAATCGGGATGGATGTCGGTCTTCATGGTTCGGTTCCTGGCTTGCCGGCGCTGGCGACGGGCATAAGCCTGCGTCGATGCGCCCCTTTTTAAAACTCGAAGCCGCAGCTATTGAGGAGCCACGGCTTCTAAAACGGTCGGCGAGCCTATACATCAGCCGGAATTGAATCACAAGGCCGCGGCAAGCGCATATTGAGGCGCAGACCCCAAGGACGGCTGGAGGAAACATCGGGATGGCGCAAATCACCAGCGCAGACGAGCGCCGGCGTTCGCTCAAGCCGCTCAGGCGCCTGTTCCCCTACATCACGCACTACCGCACGCTGGTCGTCGGCGCCATTATCTCGCTGGTTATCGCGGCGGCAACCACGTTGGCGCTGCCGCTGGCGGTGCGTCGCATGATCGATCATGGCTTCTCGTCGTCCAGCACGACCTTCATTGCCGAATATTTCGCAGCGCTGGTGGCTATGGCCGCCCTGCTGGCGGCAGCATCGGCCGGCCGCTACTATTTCGTCATCACGCTGGGCGAGCGCGTCGTCGCCGATATCAGGCGCGATGTGTTTGCCCATGTGACGACGCTGTCGCCTGCCTTCTTCGACACCGCCCAGTCGGGCGAGATCGTGTCGCGGCTTGCCGCCGACACGACGCAGGTCAAGTCGGCGGTCGGAGCGACGGCCTCGGTGGCGCTGCGCAATGTCATCCTCGGCCTTGGCGCGGTGGGGATGATGGTCATCACCAGCCCGAAACTGTCCGGCCTGGTCATCGCGGCAATACCCGTGATCGTGCTGCCGCTGGTCGCCTTCGGCCGTTCGGTGCGGCGCAAATCACGTCAGGCGCAGGATACGCTGGCCGATGCCACCGCCTATGCCAGCGAGCAGATCGGCGCGGTGCGCACGCTGCAGGCCTTCACCAATGAGAAGCTGGTCACCGGGCATTTCTCGGCTGCGGTGGAAGCTGCTTTCGAGGCGGCACGCTCCTCGATCTTCGCGCGCTCCTTCTTAACCTTCTTCGCCATTTTCACCATCTTCTCGTCCGTCGTGGCGGTGCTGTGGTTCGGCTCGCGCGACGTGCTCGAAGGCTCGATATCGCCAGGCACGCTCGGCCAGTTCCTGCTCTATTCGGTGTTCGCCGCCGGCGCGCTGGGCGCGCTGTCGGAAGTGTGGGGCGAACTTGCGCAAGCGGCGGGTGCTGCCGAACGGCTGACCGAGATCCTGGCCGAGAAGCCGGCGATCCAGGCTCCCGCCGATCCGAAGCCGCTGCCGGCCGTCGCCAAGGGCGCGATCGTCTTCGACAATATCTCCTTCTCCTACCCGGCAAGGCCCGACCGCGCCGCCGTGCACGGCTTAAGCTTTCAGGTCATGCCGGGCGAGACGGTGGCGATCGTCGGGCCGTCAGGGGCCGGCAAGAGCACGGTGTTTTCGCTGATCCTGCGTTTTTACGATCCCGAAACAGGCAAGATCCTGATCGACGGCGTCGATGTGCGCGAGGCCGATCCCGTTTCGGTCCGCCAGCGCATCGCCATCGTGCCGCAGGACGTCACCATTTTCGCGGCAAGCGCGCGTGACAATATCGGTTTCGGCCGGCCGGGAGCCAGCAAGACCGAAATCGAGACGGCGGCGAAGGATGCACTTGCCGATGAATTCATCCTCAAGCTGGAAAAAGGCTATGACAGCCAAGTCGGCGAGCGCGGCGTGACGCTGTCAGGCGGTCAGCGCCAGCGGGTTGCGATCGCCCGTGCCATCTTGCGCGACGCGCCGATCCTGTTGCTCGACGAGGCCACCTCGGCACTCGACGCCGAAAGCGAAACGCTGGTGCAGACGGCATTGGAACGGCTGATGCAGGGCCGCACCACGATCGTCATCGCCCACCGCCTGGCAACGGTGCTGAAGGCCGACAGGATCCTGGTCATGGATGGGGGCTCGATCGTCGAGGAAGGCACGCATCAAAGCCTTGTCGCCAAGGGCGGCATCTATGCACGGCTGGCCAAGCTGCAGTTCGAAACCGGCGCCAGTGCTTTCAGGGGCGCGGCGGAATAGGCAGATCTGGCGCTGTGGCGACAGCCGCTATGCGGCTCCATAGCGCTGTTTCAGATGGTTCACGAAATAGGTGGCGTTGAGCTTTTCGCCTGTGGCGCGTTCGAGCAGGTCCGGCGTCGACCAGCGTGACCCCTGTGACCAGATTTTTTGGCGGCGCCAGTCGTTGATCGCCTCGAAATTGCCTTTGGCGAGATCCTCGTCGGCGGCAGGATGCTCCCGCGTCAGCGCCGCCCATTGCTGTGCTGCCATCATCGCGCCCAGCGTGTAGGAGGGGAAGTAGCCGAAAGCTGCCCCGGGCCAATGCACGTCCTGCATTGGCCCGTCGGCTGGGTTGTCGATGGTGGAAAGGCCGAGGTAGTCGCGCATCTTGGCGTCCCAGGCTTCGGGCAGATCGGCCACCTCCAGCCGGCCCGAGACGAGTTCCTGTTCCAGTTCGTAGCGCAGGATGACATGCAGGGGATAGGTCACCTCGTCGGCATCGACCCGGATCAGGCCGCGTCCGACGCGATGCACGTGCGGCAGGATGTCGTCGAGCGACCAGGCTTCGCCGAGATGCTTTTCAACCACTGGCAGCGCCCAGCGCCAGAAGGCCGGGTTGCGGCCTAGCTGCTTCTCGACGAACAGGCTCTGGCTTTCATGCACGGCCATGCCGCGCGCTTTGCCGAGCGGCCAGTGCGACCATGCCTTGGGCAGGTTCTGTTCGTAGAGCGCATGGCCGGTCTCGTGCAGCACGCCCATCAGCGCCGACAGGAAGTCGGACGTCTTGTAGCGGGTGGTGATACGCACGTCGCTCGGCACGCCGCCGCAGAAAGGGTGGTGCGACACCGACAGCGACCCATGCGTCAGGTCGAAGCCGACTGCCGTCATCATGGCAAGGCCGAGCTCGCGCTGCCGATCGATCGCATAGGTGCCCGAAAGCGGCTTCAGCGGGCGCTTGCGCTGCCGTGCGTCCTGGATCGCCAGCGCCTCCGGCACGAAACTTTTCAGAAAAGCCTTCAGGTCGCTGAACACAGGCGTGATGTCGGCGGTGCGGTTGCCGGGGTCGTACTGCTCCATCAGCGCGTCATAGGGGGCCAGGCCGAGCACATCGGCACGCAGCGCCGCCTCCTCGCGCACCAGCGCCACGACGCCTTCCAGCGCCGGCTGGAAGCCTGCCCAGTCGTTCTTGGCGCGCAGGCCGCGCCACAGCTGCTCGCAACGCATGCGCGCGGTCGTCTGGCGTTCGACGAATTCGACCGGCAGGCAGGTCAGGTTGGTGTATTGCCGCCGCAGTTCCGAGACGGCGGCGCGCTGCTCCTCCCCCAGCGCTTCCTGTTCGGCCGCGGCGATCCAGTCTGCTATCTCGGGCGCCGTTGCCCTGGTGTGATACATGCCGGCCAGTGCCGACATCGCCTCGGCACGCTTCTCGCCGCCGCCGACGGCCATGTGCGTGGCCTCATCGGCACCGAGGATGGCCAGCGCATGCTCGAGCGCTTCGAGCTTGTGACCGAGGTCGTCGAGTTTCTGAAAGGACATGGCGACTTCCGTGATTGGGACGGCGCGAAAAGACACCAACGCAAAAGCGTTGGCAACCCTCGGATGCCGTCCGGCAAATGCACCTTGCGCAGGCGAGGCCGCGCATGAAATGCTGCCGGCAACACATCAAGGGGGAAAAAATGATCGGCAACATCCTGGTCGGGCTGGTGGCCTTGATCCATGCCTACATCGTCTATCTGGAGATGGTGCTGTGGGACACGCCGCGCGGGCACAAGGCTTTCAACCTGACCCCGGAATTCGCCAGTGCCTCGAAAGTGCTCGCGGCCAATCAGGGACTTTATAACGGGTTCCTCGCCGCCGGGTTGATCTGGGGGCTATACCTTGGTGCGGCCGGGTTCCAGGTCAAGGTCTTCTTTCTGGCTTGCGTGGCCATTGCCGGCCTCTATGGCGCGGCAACGGTCGGGCGCAAGATCCTGTTCATCCAGACCGTGCCGGCGGTGATCGCCCTGATCGCGGTATTGCTCGGCTGGTAAAAAGGACGCCCGCGGGATCGCTCTCGAAGGCGCCAGGCGGTTCCTTCCTCTTGGACCGTTTCGGGCGCTATGGCCTCAGCCGTTCGGGTAATTGCCGCCGTCGGCGCCGTCGCCGATCATGAAGCCGCTGCCGGTGTCGATCATCAGCCGCTGGTCGACATTGTCGAGACGGCGCAGCAGATCATGGTATTGCGCGGCCGGTATCCTGCCGTGATCGGAGGCGGCGACTTTCTCTGCCGCCTGACTGATGTGGGCCGTGCGCATTTCCAGGCGTTCCGCCACAGCCGGGGTGATGTTGTTGGCCTGTCTTGCGTCCACGATGCCCTGCCGGACGCCCTGCACCTGTTGGATAAGCGCCTCGACACGCGGGCCAGTCATATCGGTTGGATCGGTCGCGTCGAGAGCGCCCTTGTGATGGCCCGCGGCATAGGCGCCGGCAAGCGGAACGGCGATGAGGAGCGCCGTGAGTGTTGCAGTTCTAAGCGAGGTCTTGGGAGTGAAAGAGCGCATCACGCGTCTCCTCTTGTAGAGGGAGGCGGCGGTTGTCCGCCTGCCTTCCAGCCTTGGGCCGTCCGGTTCCGTCGCGTCGCGATGAGGGGGGATTCATCGCCGGCGGTTCTCGGCCCGGGCGGCAGGCTAGGACCGCCCTGCGACAATGTGTAATTAAAAAAAGATAATCTTTTCAGGCCTTGCCCGCCTCCATCTGCGCCCTAGGGTTGAACCGGCGAACAAGTTCGCGTGATTTTCGATCAACGTTCGGTGAGCTTCAGTTCAATACGGCGGTTCTTGTTGCGCGCCTCTTCGGTGTCGGCGGGATCGAGCGGCTGGAACTCACCGAAGCCTGCCGCGACCAGGCGGTTGGCCGGCACGCCGTTCTCGATCAGAAATTTCACCACCGAGGTCGAACGCGCCGTCGACAGTTCCCAATTGTCGCGGTAGCGGCCGGTGCCGGAGAGCGGCTTGTTGTCGGTATGGCCGTCGACGCGCAGCACCCAGTTGATCTCGGGCGGGATTTCCTTCTGCAACTCGATGATGGCGTCGGCGAGTTTCTTCATCTCGACCTTGCCGGCATCGTTGATCACCTCGGAGCCCGTTGGGAACAGCACTTCCGACTGGAAGACGAAGCGGTCGCCGACGATGCGGATGTTCTCGCGGTCGGCGAGGATTTCGCGCAAACGGCCGAAGAAGTCGGAGCGGTAGCGGTTCAACTCCTGCACGCGCTGCGCCAGCGCGACGTTGAGGCGGCGGCCGAGATCGGCGATCTTGGTGTTGGAATCGCGGTCGCGGATTTCGGAGACGTTGAGCGCATCCTCGAGCGCGCCGATCTGCTTGCGCAGCGCCGCGATCTGCTGGTTGAGTATCTCGACCTGGCTCAGCGCCTGCTGGCTGATCTGGCGCTGGCTGTCGAGTTCGCCGCCGAGCGCCGCTGCACGCTGATTGGCGGCGTCGCCGGCACCGGCACCTTGCGCCAGCAATCGTTCGAGCCGGCTCTTTTCCGCTTGCGCGGCCGACAGCGACGCCTGCAGATTGGCCAGGGAATCATCCTTGTCCTGCGCCGTCGAGCGCTCCAGCGCCAGCAGTTGGGTCAGTTCGTTGATCTGCGAGTTGAGGCGCGAGAGCGCCGTATCCTTGCCGGAGATTTCGCGTCCCAGCAGGAACTGCGCCAGCACGAAGACCGTGAGCAGAAACATGATCGCCAAAAGCAGCGTCGACAGCGCGTCGACGAAGCCCGGCCAGTAGTCGATGCGGCGATCGGTGCGCCGGCCCCTGGCGAGCGCCACTTCAGTGCACTCCGGGCTTCTTCAGGGCATCGGCGATCTTTTCCAGCGTGTTGCGCATCGCCTTCTGCTCGTCGGACTGGGCCTCGACCCAGTCGCGCATGATCTGCTGTTCCGAGCGCATATTCTTGACCAGGCCGGAAATGCCGTCGGCGAGATTGGCCATGGCGGTGGCGACGCGCGGGTTGGAGCCGCCGCCATTCTCCTGCATCGAGCGCAGCCGTTCCGACAGCACCCGGATCTCGTCGGAGGATTCGGTTTTGGCCGGGTCGGCGACGACGATGTCCGACGACAGGTCGGTGACCGAGGAAAGCCAGTTTTCCAGTTCGGTGTAGAAGCGCGTCTGGGCGCGGCCGGCCTGCAGGTCGAGGAAGCCGAGCACCAGCGAGCCGGAGAGGCCGAACAGCGAGGACGAGAAGGCGGTGCCCATGCCGGCCAGCGGCGCCGAAAGCCCCTGCTTCAGGGAATCGAGCACCGCGGCGGCGTCACCGGTGCCGGGATCGAGCGATTCGATGGTTTCGCGGATCGAGCCGATGGTGTTCAACAGTCCCCAGAAGGTGCCGAGCAGGCCGAGGAACACCAGCAGGCCGACGAGATAGCGCGAGGTGTCGCGGCTTTCGTCGAGGCGCGTGGCGATGGAATCGAGCATGGTGCGCATCGAACTGGTCGAGAAGGCCATCGCCGAGGAACGGCCGATCATCGCCTTCATCGGCGCCAGCAGCACCGGTTCGGTCGTCTCCGAGCCGGCACGGAAGGAGTTGACCCAGCGCACTTCGCGAAACAGTCGCCCAACCTGGGCGAAGGCCAAAAGGATGCCGACCACCAGCACGCCGACGATCAGGCCATTGAGGCCGGGATTGCTGCCAAAGGCGGTTGAGATCTGTCGGGTGAGGATGGCGGCGATGAAGGCGACGATGACCAGGAAGATCACCATGGTCAGCAGAAAGACCTGCGGGCTCGATAATTTATGCGGGTCGTAGATCAGGACATCAGAACGTCTGCCCATGCCGAAGGATCTGAGAAAAGCCATCCGTGCCCCGTTTCCGATGCCGCCGCCGATCACGTAAACCGCGACTCTAAACGGAATTGTGACCAAATTGAATGGCGCTTGGCAATATTGCCGCGTCGATAGTGTCAGAGGCGATTGATGACCAGACAGTCGACCATGGCGGCCAGATGCAGGCTGGCGCCGGTGACGACGAAACCGTGCCACAGCGCATTGTGGAAGCGCAGCCCCTTCCAGGCGAAGAAGATGACGCCGCAGGAGTAGACGATGCCGCCGGCAACGATCAGCGCTATCGATGTCGTCGGTAGCGTCTGGACAAGCGGCTTGACCAGGATGATGCCGCTCCAGCCAATGGCGAGATAGAAGCCGATCGCCAGCCGGTCGAAACGGCCGGGAAAGAACACCTTGACGGCAATGCCCAGCGCTGCCGCGGTCCAGACCAGCACGATCATCCAGCGCGCCAGCGGCGAGCCTTCGAGCTGCGCCAGGAAAGGCGTATAGGTCGCGGCGATCAGCAGATAGATCGCGGCGTGGTCGAAACGCCGCAACACCCATTTTGCCGGCGACGAGACCGGCCACAGATTGTAGGTCATCGACACCGAGAGCACGGTGAGCAGCGAAACCACGTAGAAGGCGGCGGCGATGTATTCGCCGGGTCCGACACGAAACGCCGCCAGCGCCAGCAGCGCGGAACCGGCCGATATCGCCAGCACGATGCCGACCGCGTGGACGATACCGTCAGCGATCATCTCGGCACGCGAATAGTGCCAGCGTCCGATGAACGGGATATCGGGGTAGGGTTCGTTGTCTCTCACTAAGCCGGGTTCCTGCGCCGCGCCCTCCAATCTGGGCGCTCGCCGGGCAGTATTTCAAGCTTCCGTTGCGGTTTTGCGACTGCGGCGCATCAGCGCGGCGGTTTGTCGGCGCGGCTTGCCTGTCAACGAGAGGAGAGCGGCTTCTTCACGACCTTGAGCAAAGCGCGCTGGATGATCTCGTTGCCGGCGACGACCGAACCGTTGTCGAGCATGTCCTGGCCGCCATCCATGTCGGAGACGAAGCCGCCCGCCTCGCGGATCAAAAGCAGCCCGGCGGCGATATCCCAGGCAGACAGGCCGGTTTCCCAGAAGCCATCCATGCGGCCGGCAGCGACATAGGCGAGATCGAGCGATGCGGAGCCGAGGCGGCGGACGCCGGAAACCTCGGCCATGACGTTGCGCAGCTCGACGAGGAAATTGCCGTGGTGGCCGCGGCCGAGATGCGGCATGCCGCAGCCGATGACCGTGTCGACCAGCTTGATGCGGCCGGCGACGCGCAAGCGGCGGTCGTTCATGAAGGCGCCGCCGCCGCGTTCGCAGGTGTAGAGTTCGTCCATCGCCGGATTGTAGATGACGCCGGCGACGATCTGGCCCTGGCGCTCCAGCGCGATCGAAACGGCAAAGAGCGGAATGCCGTGCAGGAAATTGGTGGTGCCGTCGAGCGGGTCGACGATCCAGCGATGCTGGCCGTCGTCGCCTTCGACCACGCCGCGCTCCTCCATCAGGAAGGAATAGCCGGGCCGTGCCTTGGACAGTTCGGCGAAGACGATGTCCTCGGCCTTGCGGTCGGCCTGGCTGACATAGTCGCCGGGGCCCTTCATCGAGACCTGCAGGTTCTGCACTTCGCCGAAGTCGCGCGACAGCGAGCGGCCGGCCTTCATTGCGGCCTGGACCATGACGTTGAGAAGGGCTGAGCGTGCCATAGTGCTTTTTCCCGGTGCTGCGCTTTAAATTCTGCCTCGATGCATGTCGGTGACCCGGAACCGGGCCACTGTTGGGGGACATGCGTCAGTCGGCGCGGCGCACGTAAGTGATTTCGTTGGTGTCGACGATGATGCGTTCGCCGGCGCCGATGAAGGGCGGCACCAGGACGCGGATGCCGTTCTCCAGGATCGCCGGCTTGTAGGACGATGCCGCCGTCTGGCCCTTCACCACCGGGTCGGCCTCGGTGATGGTCAGCGTCACATAGTCGGGCAGCGAAATGCCGATCGGCCGCTCTTCGTAGAGTTGGACCGTTACCATCATGCCGTCCTGCAGGAAGGCGGCGCGATCGCCGACGAAGTCCTTGTTCAATTCGAGCTGCTCGTAGCTCTGGGTGTCCATGAACACCAGGGCGTCTTCCTGCGCGTAGAGGAAGGAAAAATCCTTCAGGTCGAGCCGGATCTGTTCGACCGTCTCGGCCGAGCGGAAGCGCTCGTTGAGCTTGGTGCCGTTGATGAGGTTCTTCAGTTCGACCTGATTGTAGGCGCCGCCCTTGCCAGGCTTGACGGTGTTGGTCCTGACCGCCACCCAAAGGCCGCCATCATGCTCGATGACATAGCCGGGACGGATTTCGTTGCCATTGATCTTGGCCATGATGAGATGATCCGGAATGATGCCTACGGCCACGCCGTCGGTAAGGGATATTCGCTGGGAAAGCGATTTCGGGCTCCCAAGACCACAAATCGCCAGAAGAGGCAAGGGAGCGGGCAGGTTGGTGCCAGGCGAGGGCAGCCGAGGCGACACTCGCAATGACCGCGCGGGCCGCCGTCAAGGCAGCCGGTTGGCCTTCTGCAGCGCCTGCTTGGTCTGGTCGTCGTCCAGCCCCTGCAGGAAGTCGTCCATCTGCGGATCGATGAGGCCGGCGCGGCGGGCAATGATGTACCAGGCACCGGCAAGGACCAGGTCCGGATCGGTGCCGATGCCTTGCATATAGAGCTTGGCCAGGCGGTTCTGGGCGGCAACATTGCCGCCCTCCGCCGCCTGCTTCATCCAGCCGAAGGCGGATTTCAGGTCGCGCGCACCGCCGCGGCCTTCGATCATCCAGGCGGCGAGATCGATTTGCGCGGTGTCGTAGTTCTGCCTTGCGGCCTGCGCCAGCAGGCGCCTTGCCTGGGCATCGTCGCGTGGCTTGCCGCCGACACCGTTGGCGTAGATCTGCGACATTGCATATTGCGCGTCCGCGAGGCCGGTCGCAGCGGCGCGTTCATAGTAGGAGACCGCCTTGGCCATACCGGCGTCGCCGGGGTCCTGCTGGACCAGCATCTGCGCGAAATTGAATTGCGCCAGCCGGTTGCCGGCTTCGGCTGCGGCCTGCATCAGGGCGTAGGCCTCTTTTCCATCCTTTTTGACATAGCGGCCGTCGAGCAGCATCAGCGCATACTGGAACTGCGATTCCGGCACACCCTGTTCGGCGGCCAAGGCGTACCATTTCGCCGCCTGCGCCGAATTGACCGGTACACCGAGACCTCGCGACAGGATCTCGGCCACCAGGGTCTGCGCCGCCGGGTCGCCGTTTTGCGCCCGGACCAATGCCAGATTGTAAGCTGTCTTGTAGAGGCCGCGCTGGAAGGCGCCATAGGCCGCGTCGGCGGGTTTTGCGCCGAAGCGGTCGGGATTGACGGCGTCGGCCGACGGCAGCGGCGCAGGCTCGGCCGTGGTGGCGGGCTGCGGCAACGGCTTGTCGATCGGCTTATCGGTGTGGACGCCGATTTCCGGCTTGGGCTGCGGCAAGGGGATGGTCTCCGCGGCCGCCGCCTGGACCATCAGCACCGCAAGCAGAGCCTGGAGGGGAAGCGTCGCCGATGACATTTCAGTCCTCGAAACGCGGCGCAGTCTCGTCGAGCAGCGCGTTGGCGGTGGCGACCGCTGTCCTGGGGTCGGTGCCGTCGGCGAACACGGCGCTCGACAGCGCCACGAATTCAGCGCCGGTGGCGCCCACGGCTTCGACCGAGGCGATGTCGGATCCGGCCATGACGATGCAAGGGATCTGGATCATGTCCGCCCACCATGCGCCGAGCGACAGGTTGCGCGGGTGCGGTTCGGGCTTGTTGTCGTAGCCGAAGCGGCCGAAGAAAATGTAGTCTGGCCGCGTCTCGCCAAGCTCGAGCGCGTCGTCACGCGTCTTGGCGCCTCCGGTGCCGACCATCATCTTTGCCTGGGAATGCTCGATTGTCTCGGCGAGTTCGGCCTTGGAGACTTCGACATGGATGCCGTCGGCCTGGACGCGGCCGGCTATGCGGGTGTCGCCGGCGATGATGACAGCAACGCCGGCGGCTTGCGCTGCCGGCACGATCCGTTCGGCGAAAGCCTGGAACGAGGCTTCATCCATGCCGTTCTCGGGCAGGATCAGCGAAGCGACATCGCCACCATCGAATGCCGTGACAATACGGGCCGCCGGCACGCCGGGCGGCGCGATCAGCACGATGCGACAGCGATTGGGGGGCGTTGCTTCATTCATGGTTCTTCGGGTCCCGCGTTTCGCCTATGCCGGGCGAAGATGGTTGGATTGCGGCATAGAGCAAAGTGCCCGCCTTGAACAGGCGGGCAGTCGGGATCGCGATGTTTGATCCGCCGGGCAGCCGGCGGGCCGCTTCACTTGATCGGGTGCGGGCTCGCGACGGGCGGTTTGCCCTTCCACAGCGTCCAGCCGAGATTCATGCCGGCGGCGGCGATCAGGATGGCGGTGGCGCCGACGACCTGGCTCAGATGCAGCCGATGGCCGAAGGCGACGACGTCGACCAGGATGGCGACGACGGGATAGATGAACGACAGCGATCCCTGCAGATGCGTCGGCAGCTTCTGGATGGCGCCGTACATCAGTATGTACATCAGGCCGGTGTGGACGATGCCGAGCGTCGCCAGCATGGTCCAGCTCCAGGCATCGGCTGGAAGCCGGGATAGATTGGCGAACGGCGCCAGCATGACGACGCCGACGCAGACCTGTATCAGCGCAATCAGATGCGGTGGCGTGCCCTTGAGCTTCTTGGTGACGATGGCGGCGACGGCCCAGAAGAAGGCCGCGCCCAATGCCATGACGATGCCGGTGAAATAATCCGTGCCGGCCATGCCGGCATTGGGGCCGGCATCGGGAGCCGACTGCACGATCAGCACCATGCCGGCGAAGGCGATGGTCAGCCAGGTCAGCTTGGTCAGGCTCAGCCGCTCGGCGAAGAAGAGCGCGCCGAAGCCGACCAGCATGAAGGGCTGCGTGTTGTAGACGGCGGTGGCGATCGAGATCGACGCGCGCGAGAAAGCGCTGAACAGCAAAAGCCAGTTGACGACGATGGCGACGCCGCCGAGCGCGGCGATGCCGATGATGCGCAGCGACAGCCTGTTGCGCAGCAACCCCAGCCCGGCGCAGATGATGAGCAGCGTCAGCGCGCCGAAAGCGCAACGCCAAAACACCACATCCATGATCGGCTGGCCGGACAGGACGACGAACCATCCGATCGTTCCCAGGATGGCCATTGCGGCGGACATTTCGACCGTGCCGCGTACTGTCTCGTTCACAACAAACCTCCTTATCGGTTGAGCCGCCATAATCTCATGCGGTCGCGAAGCTTTCCATCAGATTGGAAAGGGTGTATGGCCTATTGGCCTAATTATATTAGGAGAAAGCTCCAAGCTGTCGGGAAAAGGAAAAAGATGCTGGACGATCTCGACCGAAATCTCCTTGAAATCCTGATCAAGGATGCGCGGACCTCGCTGAAGGAGCTGGCCGCCCAGGTCGGGCTGTCGTCGCCAAGCGTTTCGGAGCGGCTGCGACGACTCGAGGAGCGCGGCGTCATCCGGGCGTTCACCGTCGAGATCGATCCGCTCGCGCTCGGCTATACCTTGCAGGCGATCGTGCGCATCCGGCCTCTGCCGGGCAAGCTGCACATCGTTCAGAAGCTGATCGAGGACATCCCCGAATTCGGCGAATGCGACAAGGTAACGGGCGATGACTGCTTCGTCGCCCGGCTGTTCGTACGCTCGATCGGCGATCTCGACGGGATTCTCGACCGTATCGCCGACAAGGCGGAGACAAGCACCGCCATCATCAAGGCGCAGCCGATCCGGCGGCGGCCGCCACCGCTCGACGCGGCTGCTTCTCGGGATAGGGCAAAGGTCTTGCATGCCTCCTGATCGAGCCGGGTGGAAAGCCGGTGGCCGCTTGGTTAGTGTGCCGACCAAATGAGACCGAGACTGTCATGGCGCAGAACATATACGACCGTGAGGATTTCTTCGCAGGCTACAGCCAACTCGGCCGTTCGGTCGAAGGGCTGGAGGGTGCCGCCGAGTGGCCGGCAATGCGCGCGATGCTGCCCGATGTCGGCGGCTTGAGGGTCGTCGATCTCGGCTGCGGCTTCGGCTGGTTCTGCCGCTGGGCACGCGAGCATGGGGCGGCGCAGGTGCTTGGCCTGGACCTGTCGGAGAAGATGCTTGCCCGAGCAAGGGCCGCCGGCCCGGATGCAGGGATAAGCTATGAGACGGCCGATCTCGATCGGCTCAGCCTGCCGGAAGCCAGCTTCGATCTCGTCTACAGTTCGCTCGCCTTGCACTATGTCGAGGATGTGTCGCGTCTGTTCGGGACCGTGCATCGGGCCCTGGCGCCTGGCGGGCATTTCGTCTTTTCGACGGAACATCCGATCTTCATGGCGCCGACCAAACCCGGCTGGGTGATCGATAGCGAAGGCCGAAAGACGTGGCCTGTCGACCAGTATCTGGTGGAAGGACCGCGCAGCACGGACTGGCTGGCCAAGGGCGTCGTGAAACATCACCGCACGATCGGCACCACGCTCAACGCTCTCCTGCAGGCCGGCTTCACCATCGCGCATGTCGAGGAGTTCCGTCCGACATCAGAGCAGATCGCGGCCAAACCCGAACTGGCGGAAGAGCTCGAGCGGCCGATGTTCCTGCTGGTCTCGGCGCGTCGGTAGGCACAGGCCTGCGTCGGCCCGCATGTGCAGCCGCCACGCTCATATTTGCTGTCGCTCCGCCCGACATTCTGGGCTATTCAAGCGTCGACACGCTTTCCCTCCGGACCAGTCCCCTCCCATGTCAGGCCTGCTTCTCGATCCGTGGTTCTATGCGGCCGCCATTCCGGCGGTCATTCTGGTCGGCCTGTCGAAGGGCGGCTTTGGCGGTGCCGTCGGTTTCGTCGGCGTGCCGCTGATGGCGCTGACCATGCCGCCGGTGCAGGCGGCGGCCATCCTGCTGCCGATCCTGTGCCTGATGGACATCGTCTCGGTGTGGACGTGGTGGGGCGTTTACGACCGCAAGATGCTGGTCGACATGATGCCGGGCGCCGTCATCGGCATCGGCCTTGGCTGGCTTACGGCGGCACTGGTGACCGAAGAGGCGGTGCGGCTGATCGTTGGCGCCGTCGCCATCATCTTCGTCCTGCGCTGGCTCTATCTGCAGTTCCGCCACGGCGCCGATCACGCGGCCGCGCCCAACCGCGTGGCCGCCGCCGTGTGGGGCACGGTCGCCGGCTTCACCAGCTTCGTTGCCCATGTCGGCGGTCCGCCCTTCCAGGTCTATGCCTTGCCGATCCGTCTCGATCCGAAAGTTCTGTCGGGCACCGCAGCGATCTTCTTTGCCGCCACCAACGCGCTGAAGCTGGTGCCCTATTTCGCGCTCGGCCAGTTCGACACCGCCAATCTGACGGCATCGGCGGTGCTGATGCCGCTGGCGCCGCTGTCGACCATCGCCGGAGCGTGGCTGGTGCGCCGCATGCGGCCGGAAACCTTCTATCCCTTTACCTACGCAACCGTCGCGGTCGTGGCGCTGAAGCTGCTGTGGGATGGCATTGTCGGCCTGATGTAGAAAGGCCGCCGCGCAGCCGCCCCGTCATTAGGGGTCAGGCGGCGCTTGGCACCAGACGACGGTTGCCGCCAAAAGCCAGTGTCGCGCCGACCATAACGACCAGCACCATGCCGGCAAGGATGCCGATGTCATGCACGGTCGGTTTGAGCACCATGTCCGCAATGATCACCAGCATCACCGCATAGTCGAAACGTGCCGCGCTCATCATGCGCTGGCCGATGGCAAGAACCTCTGGCGTGACGCCCTCTTTGGCGATCATTGCGCCCATGCGCTCCCCGGTCGGCTTGAAGATGAACATGCCGATCGAAAAGGTCGTGGCGTATCCCGCCAGGCCGATGAGTACCCACAAATCGGAGAAGCCGACCCAGAACCAGCACATGATGAGGCCGAAGATCAGCGTCAGCATCGACATCGGCGCAAAGAACCTGCCGCCCAGCTGACCGCTGGCGCGCATTGCCTGCAGCTTTTCCTCGATGTTGCCCGCGCGCTCGGCAAGCATGCCCAGCAGGAACAGTACGAAGCCGCCGTCGACCCACAGAATGGCGGTAGTGACGTGGAGGAATTTGACGATCGAGTACCAGTCCATGGGTTGCTCCTGCAGTGTCCGGTCAGGTTTGCGGCGGCGCCGATTTGCGCCGGCCGTCAGAGGAGCGGGCGTTTAGCGTGGCGCCTGTTTCGGAACGATGTCGCGAAAAATCCGGCTCTGTTTCAGCTTACGGCCAACGCGCGAGGTCGCAGATTGTGAACGCATTATCTGATTTTCTGCTAATGTACGAATCGTCGGGAGGGGGTTGGCGCGACATCGTCTGGATACGCTGCCGATATTAGTGCGCCAATGCCGGGAGCCCGGTGGCGACAACAATCGCCTGACGATCAACCCATTCCCGCAAGCGGGAAAAGGCAATTCGGGGGACCATTATGCAAGGGATAGCACGGAATTTCTTCACGCTGGCCATCATCTATTCGCTGTGCGGCATGGCGCTCGGCCTGTACATGGCGATCAGCCAGGATCACGGCCAGATGCCGACCCACGCCCACACGATGGTGGCCGGATGGCTGATGTCGGCGGTCTTCGCCTTCTTCTACCATTTGTTTCCGGCAATCGGGCAGAAGACGCTCGCCACAGTTCATTTCTGGCTGACGGCGGTCAGCGGCATCGGCCTGCTGATCGGCCTCTATTTCCTGCTTGCCGGCAATGCCGCGATCGAACCGCTGGTGGCGGCCTCCTCGATGGGCTTCTACGCAGCCATGCTGCTGTTCGCCTTCATCGCCTTGCCGGCGGTCTGGAAGACCGCTTGACCGAGCCTGACGCAGGAGATGCTGTGCTGTTACGGCACAGTATGGCGGCGTTCGGTCAAAAAACATCCGCACCGTTAAGGCTTCATTAAGCTTTACAGGTGTTTACTATGTCCATCCAGTGATCTGGATTCTTACCGAGTGGTTGGAGCCACTTTGTTTGACGCCTCCCTGTTAAACTCCTGAGAGCCGCCTTATCCGCGGCTCTTTTTTTGTCTCGATTTCTCTTTTTTGTCCGCACCCCAGCGGGGCCGCCCGACAGGGGTGCCGTTAACCTTCTGTTAAACATGTGCTTGCCTTCACCGGTGACGAAGCGCATTTTCAAGCTTCAGTCAGATAGGGTTCCGGGTGTATCGGCAGGGAGCCGAATCGGCCGGTTGCAAGTGCAGGGGCGTATCAATGAACGAGCCTTCGAAGGGCAGTGCGAAAACCGTCAAGCTGGCGGAACGCCGGGTTTTCTCGCAATCCTTCAAGCCGCTTTACCAGGAAGGCATGGGTCTGGTCGAACAGGCCGCCGAATATCTCGACGGCAAGGGCCGGGCCGAGGCGAAGAAGCTGTCGCGGCTGGCCGCCACGCTCTACGCGGCCGAATCGATGCGGCTGACCACCAGGCTGATGCAGGTTGCCTCCTGGCTGCTTTTGCAGCGCGCCGCCAATTCCGGCGAGATGACCCGTGACCAGGTGGCATCGGAAAAGTCCAAGGTGCGCCTCGACACCGCTTCCGCCCATGACGAAGCCGCCGGTTGGGCCGAACTGCCCGAGGATTTCCTCGACCTCGTCACCCGCTCGCTGCGCCTGCAAGCGTTGGTGCGCCGCATGGACGACGAGATCTATGGCTCCGGCGCCATGGTCGACATGCAACCGATGGCTCGCCGCCCCAACCCGGTTTCCGACCAGATCAGCCTGCTCAACACGGCTTTCGCTCGGGGTTAGACCGCGGTCCGCCTTCTGTTTCCGGTTTGTTCACATTTCGCTGGCATCGCTGTCCGCCGGAGGTAAACTCGGCAAATGGCGGAAGCGATTCGCATCATCGGTATCGATCCCGGGCTTCGGCGCACCGGCTGGGGCATCGTCGAAAGCCTCGGCAATTCGCTGCGCTTCATTGCTTCCGGCACTGTGAAATCAGACGATAAGGCCGCGCTGGCAACGCGGCTGTGCCAGCTGCATGACAGGCTTGCCGAAGTCCTGCATGCCGCCATGCCGCACGAAGCGGCGGTCGAACAGACCTTCGTCAACAAGGACGCGGTGGCAACGCTGAAGCTCGGTCAGGCACGCGGCATCGCCATGCTGGTGCCGGCGCGTGCCGGCCTCGTCGTTGCCGAATATGCGCCTAACGCAGTCAAGAAAGCGGTGATCGGCGTCGGCCATGGCGACAAGAAGCAGATCCACATGATGGTGAAGGTGCTGTTGCCGAAAGCCATTTTCGATACCGAGCATGCCGCCGACGCGCTCGCCATCGCCATCTGCCACGCGCATCACCGGCAAAGCGTGGCCTACCGGATGGCACTCGCTGGATAGAGATGTTCTTGACTTGTTCACCGGGTTGGAATAATCCTTACTTGTAAGAAAGGGGTGTTTCATGCGTGTGACGAGCAAAGGTCAAGTGACAATCCCACGGGATCTGCGGGAGACATTTGGGATTGGCGCCAACAGCGAAGTCATCTTCGGCATCGAGGGCGGCAAGATCACGATCACGCCGAAGCATGACAAGGGGCGGTTGGCCGACCGCGAAAGACTCGATCGTTTTCTTGCTGCGCTCGATCGGCTTGAGGGCAGCGGCGATCAGACAATGAATGCCGATGCCGTCATGGCTTTGACCCGGGATCGCTAATCTTGGCGACGCTTGTCGACACCAACGTGCTTGTCGATATCGCCGTTCGCGATCCCGTCTGGTCAAAGTGGTCGTGGTCCAAAATGGTGTCTGCCCTCGAGCAAGGCAGCCTGGTCATCAATCAGATTATCTACGCCGAGTTTTCGATGCGCTATGAGGCGATAGACGATGTCGATGATGCCTTGCCTGAAGACGAGTTCCGGCGCGAAAGTCTCCCGTTCGAGGCGGCCTTTGCTGCGTCGAGAGCGTTCTCGGTCTATCGGCGGTTGGGCGGACCTCGAGAGAAGGTGATGCCCGACTTCTTGATTGGGGCTCACGCTGCCATCCGAGGCTATCCCATTCTTACTCGCGATCCCGCAGGTTTCAGAAAGTACTTTCCAGATGTCGAGCTCATCACGCCCGATACTCATCCCTAACGGGGATTGCGTCCAATGATCGGCAAGCTCAAGGGCACGCTGGACGAGGTCGACGAGGATCATTGCCTCGTCGATATCCATGGCGTCGGCTACGTCGCCTATTGTTCAGCGCGCACGCTGGCGGCGCTGCCTTCGCCCGGCGAAGCGGTGGTGCTGTTCATCGAGACCTATGTCCGCGAGGACATGCTGCGGCTCTACGGCTTCCAGTCAGTGCTGGAACGCGAGTGGTTCCGGCTGCTGATGAACAATGTTCCCGGCGTCGGCGCCAAGGTGGCGCTGGCCATCCTGTCGACGCTGGCGCCGGCCGACCTCGCCAATGCGATCGCGCTGCGCGACATCGCCATGGTTTCTCGCGCACCCGGCGTCGGCAAGAAGGTGGCCGAGCGCATCGTCACCGAACTGAAGAACAAGGCGCCGGCCTATGCCGGAACCGCTTCGGGCACCATCGGCCTGAAACAGGAGCTCGGCGACGGCGTGGCATCCGCGCCGATCACCGACGCGGTCTCGGCGCTGGTCAATCTCGGCTATTCGCGCGACACGGCCGCCAATGCGGTGGCGGCGGCGCTGAAGACGGCGGGCGAGGATGCCGATGCGCCGAAGCTGATTCGCTTCGGGCTGAAGGAACTTGCGCGGTGAGCCGCCGCTTGTTCAGCCCCTTGCCGTGTGCAAGGAAGGCGGCATGAGCCTGTCGCCCCGCTTGATTGCCCCGGAAAAACGCGGCGAGGATGCCGAGCAGACCTTGCGGCCGCAGACGCTCGACGATTTCGTCGGCCAGGCGGCGGCGCGGGCCAATCTCAAAGTGTTCATCGAGGCTGCCAAGAGCCGCAGCGAGGCGCTCGACCACGTGCTGTTCGTCGGGCCGCCTGGTCTCGGCAAGACGACGCTGGCGCAGATCATGGCGCGCGAGCTCGGCGTCAATTTCCGCTCGACCTCCGGCCCGGTCATCGCCAAGGCCGGCGATCTTGCCGCGCTGCTGACCAATCTCGAGGAAGGCGACGTGCTGTTCATCGACGAGATCCATCGGCTGAGCCCGGCGGTGGAGGAGATCCTTTATCCGGCGATGGAGGATTTTCAGCTCGACCTGATCATCGGGGAAGGCCCGGCGGCGCGCTCGGTCAAGATCGACCTCGCCCGCTTCACGCTCGTCGCCGCCACCACGCGGCTTGGCCTGCTGACCAATCCGCTGCGCGACCGTTTCGGCATTCCGGTACGGCTCAATTTCTACACGGTCGAGGAGCTGGAGCAGATCGTGCGGCGTGGCGCGCGTATCCTGCAAATGCCGCTCGGCAACGACGGCGCGCTGGAGATCGCGCGGCGCGCGCGGGGCACGCCACGCATCGCCGGCCGGTTGTTGCGCCGTGTGCGCGATTTCGCCTCGGTGGCCGGCGATGGCCATGTCGACCGCAAGATCGCCGACGAAGCGTTGACCCGGCTGGAAGTCGATGCGCTCGGCCTCGACTCGCTCGACCGCCGGTACCTCAGCATGATCGCGCGCAATTTCGGCGGCGGGCCGGTCGGCATCGAGACGATCGCCGCAGGCCTGTCCGAACCGCGCGATGCCATCGAGGACATCATCGAGCCTTATCTGATCCAGCAGGGTTTCATCCAGCGCACGCCGCGCGGCCGCATGCTGACGGCCAATGCCTGGCGGCATCTCGGCCTCGACGCGCCGAAGGATCTGGCGCAACAGCAGATCAACCTGTTCCAGGAAGAATAGCGCTCAGGCCGATCAGGCGCAGGTTCCGGGCCGACAAAGGATCTGTGAGCGGCCTGCGCAAAATATCCTCGGCTTCGCCGGTTTGCCGGCGCATTCGTCGGCTCTGGTGGCGGTGCCATCCCGGGGCAATCTCGCTCCGATGGTTTGCCGGAGCCACGCAATGATCACCAGACGCGGGTTCCTGCGCTTCATCGGCGGGTCGATTCTGTCGGTTGCCGCGCTCAGCGCCTATGCGGCCGGCATAGAGCCGATGCTGCTGACGCATGTGAAACGCTATGCGCTAACGCCGCCGCATTGGCCTGATGGCCTGAAGCTGCGCATCGTCGCGCTTGCCGATATCCATGCCTGCCGGCCATGGATGACGCCGGAGCGGATCGCCTCACTTGTCGAAGACGCGAATGCCCTGCAGCCGGACGTGATCGTCCTGCTCGGCGATTATATCGCCGGCATGCCGTTGGTGACCGGCCCGGTGACGCCGTCGCAATGGGCCTCCGCCCTCTCGGACCTCAAGGCACCGCTCGGCGTGCTCTCGATTCTCGGCAACCATGACTGGTGGGCAGATGGCTTCGCGCAGCGCGCCGGGGCCGGCCCGACCGTAGCGGGCAAGGCCCTGGAGAAAGTCGGCATTCCGGTGCTGGAGAACGATGTCGTGCGCCTGGAAAAGGATGGGCATGGTGTGTGGATTGCCGGGCTCGCCGACCAGCTCGCTCTGCTGCCGACCAGGGACCGCCCCGGCTTTACCGGGCTGGACGATCTCGACGGCACGTTGGCCAAGGTCAGCGACGCATCGCCCATCATCCTGCTTGCGCACGAGCCGGATATTTTTCCGAAGGTGCCGTGGCGCGTCTCGCTGACCCTGTCCGGCCACACCCATGGCGGACAAATTCGGCTGTTCGGCTATTCGCCGGTCGTGCCATCGCGTTTCGGCAACCGCTACGCCTATGGCCACGTCGTCGAGAACGATCGCAATCTGATCGTCTCCGGCGGGCTCGGTTTCAGCATATTGCCGGTGCGTTTCGGGATGCGGCCGGAAATCCTGTCGATCGACCTTGGCTAAATCCAAATCGCCTCAGTGAAGCGATTTGATCGCGTCCATCACATCCGGCTCGGCCTTGTCGCCGTTGAAGGCATCGACGATGCCGAAGGCGCCGCCATAGCTCCACACCGACCATGAGAAGCCATGTGCTTCGGCACGCGCGATCATGTCCCTGACATAGGCGGCCCGATACCCAGCGGGCATCACATAGGAATTGCCGTATTCCTGGCGGATCATGCCGAACTCGCCCAGCGTGATGTTTCCAGGCTTGACGCCGTTGGCCCTCGCCCACGCCTCGACCTTTTCGAACGGCGCATCCATCAAGCCGAGCAGTCTGTCGGGGGTGTCCATGCTGGCGACCTGTTCGTCAAGATAGGCAAGCAGGCCGCTTTGCCGCGTCCATGGCGCCTCGGCCTTGATCCTGGCGCGGATGGTGTCGAGCGTCACGTCGAGCTGTGCCTTGGGCACCGCACTCAGCGGATAGGGCAGGCCAGTCACATAGGGGATGAAGTCTCCGGCCCAGGTTGCGCCCTGATGGGTGAGCAGAAACGGATCGTAGGAATGGAAGGTCCAGATGACGTTGTCGTCCGGAATCGTCTTCGGGTCGATCTTTTCCAACGAACTCGCGGCGGAATAGCAGGCGCCGGTCAGCACCAGGGTCAGTTTCGTAGCCGAGGATCGCGCCGCCGCGAACAGTTTGCGCTGGCGGTCCGGCCACAGGCTCGTGCCGTCGCTGTCGCAGTCCACGATCGGTTCGTTCATGGGCTCGAAGGCGACCTGGGCGGGATCTTCGCTGGCCAGCGTGCGGGCCATCTTGCGGACCATCTCGACATAGGCGTCGAAGGTCCGTGGGTCGCCCATCACTTCAGCCATTCCGATCTTGCGGCTGCCGCCGGCCGGGATCAGGTGCATGTCGACGATCACCTTGAGCCCGGCGCGGTTGATTATGCGCACCGAGTCCAGCACGCTGGCATAGAGATCGTCACGCAAGGCCACGGTCTGGTCGGACAGAAAGGGCGATGGATCGACCGGCATGCGCAGGAAATCGAAGCCGGCATCCTTCAACGCCTTGAGGTCGTCCTCCCCAAGGAATTTCCGCCACTCCGGATAGGGCAGGATGGCCTTGGCGTCGCCCCACTGGTCCTCGCCGGGCCAGGTGACCCACTGGTCGAGATTGAGGCCGCGCTTCATCGAGAATGTCGCGGTCTGGCCAGGCAGCGCCAAAGCCACCAACACGAACAGCGCCGCCATCAAAGTCTTGATCATCGCCGTCAACAGTGCCATCCGATGCTGTGTCACGCGGGAAACAGGTGCCTCGTCGGGGCTGAAAAAGGAAGCGCAATGGGCGATCATGGTGAATCGGCGACGCTGCTGGCCGGGCTTTCCGGTGCGCTGACGGCGTTCGGCCACCGGCTGATGGCGCGGGTCTATTATGCCGACACCGATTTCTCCGGCGTCGTCTATCATGCTCGCTATCTCGAATTCTTCGAACGCGGCCGCTCCGACTATCTCAGGCTGACCGGCGTGCACCACACAGAGCTTGCCGACGGCAAGCATGGCGAAAGAATAGTCTGGGTGGTGCGCCGCATGGAGATCGACTTTCGCGGCCCGGCCCGCATCGACGACATCCTGACCGTCGACACCCGCACCGAGGAGATTTCCGGCGCGCGCATCTTCATGGCGCAACAGCTCAAGCGCGGCGACGAGGTGCTGGTCGAGGCCAAGGTCGAGGCGGCGATCATCGGCGAGAATGGCCGCCCAAGGCGCTTTCCCAAGGAATGGGTGGCGGCATTCATGCCCCGGATGGGATGATATTCAGGTGATGCCGGCCTGCAAACGGTGATTCCCTGCGCTTCCGGTGCTCGGGTGCTTCAAGTACCCTCCGCTCCGGTTCTCGGAAACCGCCGCTTTCGGCTCGGCCTGACCTGAATCTCAACCCATCCTGACTTCGCGCTTGGATGATGGCGTTACAACTGTGCGGGCGTGGCAATGCGCCGCGCCTTATATACTAACCCATCCTTAACCATAACGGTTCATGAAGAGATTGGTGAAGATTGGCGTTATCGAACGCCTTCCTTTCACCAATATTTGCCCTGAAAAGGCCGACAACGGCACAGTTTGGGGTTGTTCCGGTAGCTTCGTGCGAACCGACCACAAGGGATGCCAGGGGCCAGCCGCCAGCTTCGCCCGGAAAATCTTAAGGACGTAACGATGGAAAATATCGCACTCGCCGATCCGGGCGCGCAATTGTCGGTTTGGTCGCTGTTCGTTTCGGCCAGCTGGGTGGTCAAGCTGGTCATGATCGGCCTGCTCTGCGCCTCGGTCTGGACCTGGGCGATCATCGTCGACAAGCTGGTTTCCTATGCCCGCATGCGGCTGGCGCTCAACCGGTTCGAGCAGGTGTTCTGGTCGGGGCAGTCGCTGGAGGAGCTTTACCGCACGCTCGCCGATCGCAAGACCACCGGCATGGGCGCCATTTTCGTGGCGGCCATGCGCGAGTGGAAGAAGAGTTTCGAGAAGGGCGCCAAGTCGCCGCTCGGCCTGCAAACCCGCATCGACAAGGCGATGGACCTGGCGCTGACCCGCGAGATGGAAAAGCTGGAAGGCCGCCTCGGCTTCCTTGCCACCACCGGCTCGGCGGCACCCTTCATCGGCCTGTTCGGCACCGTCATCGGCATCATGACGTCGTTTCAGGCGATCGCCGGCTCCAAGAATACCAGTCTCGCCGTGGTTGCGCCGGGCATCGCCGAAGCGCTGCTGGCGACGGCCATCGGCCTGCTCGCCGCCATTCCCGCCGTCATCGCCTACAACAAGCTGTCGTCCGATGCGAGCAAGATAGCCGTGCGCATGGAAGGGTTCTCCGACGAGTTCTCCGCCATACTCTCGCGCCAAATCGATGAAAAAGTGGCCCCCAAGGCCTGAGGAGTAGCAGATGGGTATGTCCATGGGCATGGCAGGACGCGGCGGGCGCGGCCACAGGCGGCGCGGCCGTCACCATGCACTGATGTCCGAGATCAACGTCACGCCGATGGTCGACGTGATGCTGGTGCTGCTGATCATCTTCATGGTCGCGGCGCCAATGCTGACGGTCGGCGTGCCGATCGACCTGCCGGATACGCAGGCTAAGGCGATGAATGCCGACACGCAGCCGATCACCGTCTCGATCAACGCCGCCGGCCAGATTTACCTGCAGGAAACCGAAATCCCGATCGAGGAACTGGTAGCCAAGCTGCAGGCAATTTCCAAGACCGGCTATGAGGAGCGCATCTTCATCCGCGGCGACAAGTCCACCGACTATGGTACGGCGATGAAGGTGATGGCCCGCATTTCGGCCGCCGGCTACAAGAACATCGGCCTGGTTTCACTGCAGGAACAGGACCAGTAGACGCGCGATGAAGACCGGCCTCACCACATCGGTGATCTTGCATACGGCGGCGCTGACCTTCGGCCTGTTCACGCTGACGGCGCCGGCGGCACTTCCGTCGTCCGACGTCGAGTCGGTCGCGGTCGATATCGTGCCGATGGAAGCCATTGCGCAGACGTTGCAGGGCGACAAAAAGGCCGTGATGCATGAAAAGCCGGCCCCTGTGCCGACGCAGCGCCCGGACATTGTGCCGGATGCGCAGAAGGTCGGTGAGAACAGTGTCGATACCGACAAGCCGATAACGCCGGAAGCCAAGCCCAAGCCCGTCGACATGACCTCGGCTCCGCCGCCCGCACCGACCCCGATCGAAAAGCCGAAGCCTGAGGACGTGCCGAAGCCGCAGGAGAAGCCCAAGCCTACCCCGGCAACGGAAGTGGCGCCGGCGCCGACGCCCAAGGAAGAGGTCAAGCCCGAGCCGGTCAAGCAGGCCGATCCCAAGCCGACACCGGCCAAGCCGGCGCCGACCCCGCCGCCGCAGGACAAGACCGCTGCCATCGATCCGACGCCCGAGGTCAAGCCCGACGCCGTCGCTGAAGCCATAGCGCAGGAGCCGCCCGCCGAGGCGACGCAGCTGCCGGATTCCGCTCCCGCGCCGGAAGCGCGGCCGAAGCCGCAGCCGGCGCAGGCCGAAAGCGCCAAGGCGCCGGAGCGCAAGGACGCCGACAAGCCGGTCAAGGAAGCGTCGTCGAAGCCGAAATCCGATGACAAGCAATTCAACGCCGACGAGATCTCCGCGCTCCTCGACAAGCAGAAACCATCCGGCGGCGGCGCCAAGCGCTCGACCCAGCAGGCGTCGCTCGGCGGCGACAAGGACCAAGGTCAGAAGCTCTCCAGGTCCGAAATGGGTGCCCTGGAAAGCCAGCTCGGCGGCTGCTGGACCCTTCCTGTCGGCCTTGAAGGTTCCGAGAACTTCCTCGTCGTGGTGCGGTTCAACCTGGATGCATCCGGTAAGCTGGACGGGCGCCCGGCGGTCGAAAAGTCGAGCGGAAATCGCCAGTTCGACGAAAGTGCCGTTCGTGCGGTGCAAAAATGCGATGTCACCGGCCTGCAAGTTCCCGCCGGCAAGCAGGACATCTGGGCCGACGTCCGCGTCACCTTCGATCCAAGGGAGATGCTCGGCCTCTAAGGCCCTGTCATCCGAAAATCAGTACGAGAAGCGAGAAGACATGAAATCAATCCTCAAGCCGCTCCTGATGGTCGCAGCAATGGCGATGGGCATGACCGCGGCAGGCACGTTGCCGGCGCTGGCGCTCGTCGAGCTCAACGTCAACAAGGGCAACGTCGAGCCGCTGCCGATCGCCATCACGGATTTCCAGGGCGGCGACGCGCTTGGGGCGCAGATTTCGCAGATCGTCACCGCCGATTTGAAGCGTTCGGGTCTGTTCGCTCCGATCGACAAGAGCGCCTTTATCGAGAAAATCACCAACCCCGATGCAGCACCGCGCTTCGACGACTGGAAGGTGATCAACGCTCAGGCGCTGGTCACGGGCAGCGTCAGCAAGGAAGCCGACGGCCGCATCCGCGCCCAGTACCGGTTGTGGGATACCTTTGCCGGCCAGCAGATGGCTGGCGAGCAGTTCTTCGCCAACGATGCCAATCAGCGGCGTGTCGCCCATATCATCGCCGACGCCATCTATGAGCGGCTGACCGGCGAAAAAGGCTATTTCGACACCCGCGTCGTCTTCATCGACGAATCCGGCGCCAAGAATGCGCGCAAGAAGCGCCTCGCGATCATGGACCAGGACGGCGCCAACGTCCGCTATCTTTCGGACGGCAGGTCGATCGTGCTGACGCCGCGTTTCTCGCCGAACCGGCAGGAAATCACCTACATGTCCTATGAAAGCGGTCAGCCGCGGGTGTACCTGCTGCAGATCGAGACCGGCCAACGCGAACTGGTCGGCAATTTCCCAGGCATGACCTTTGCGCCGCGCTTTTCGCCCGATGGCCAGAAGGTGATCATGAGCCTGCTGCGCGACGACGGCAATTCCAACATCTTCGCCATGGACCTGCGCAGCCGCTCGACGACGCGGCTGACCAACTCGACCGCCATCGACACCTCGCCGTCCTATTCGCCCGACGGCAGCAAGGTGGTGTTCACCTCCGACCGTGGCGGCCGCGCACAGATCTACGTGATGGGCGCCGACGGTTCGGGCCAGACCCGTATCTCCTTCGGCGACGGCGTCTATTCGACACCGGTATGGTCGCCGCGCGGCGACCTGATTGCCTTCACCAAGCAGACCGGCGGCGAATTCCAGATCGGGGTCATGAAGACCGATGGATCGGGTGAGCGCATCCTCTCCTCCGGCTTCCAGCAGGAGGGACCGACCTGGGCGCCGAATGGCCGCGTGCTGATGTTCTTCCGCGATTCCGCCGGTGGCCCCAAACTGGTTTCGGTCGATCTGACCGGACGCAACGAGCAATCGATCCCGACGGCGAACTTCGCTTCGGACCCTGCCTGGTCGCCGCTGCTGGAGTAAGAGACGAACTGAGGAACTGGGGAATTGAAGAACTGAAGAATGGAGAAGGCGGGCGGCCACATCAAGCGTGCGAAGGATCTAGAGGTTTATAAGCGCGCTTATGTGGTCTCTCTTGACGTGCATAAAGCTACGCTCGCCTTCCCGAAAATGGAGCAATACGCACTGGCTGATCAGTTGCGTCGCTCCAGCAAGGGAATCTGCGCCAATTTGGCTGAGGGATTTGCCAAGCAGACTCACTCCAAACCCGAATTCGCGCGGTTCATTTCGATGGCAATGGGTCATGCAGCGAAGTGGAGACGTGGATTTCCTAAGCGTTCGACCTTGGATACATCAGCCAGGCACAACACGACGATTGGCTGCGATCCTATGCCCATATCTACGGCATGCTGATCAATCTGAGAGAAAAGCTGAAGTGAATTCTCTCTTCAGTTCCTCAATTCCCCAACTCTTCAATTCCTCTTTTCCATCTCTTTGTCGCGTTTTGGCCGTATTTCCGCCTAGGGTCCGCGCCAACTGTGGCTCATGGCCAATGGCTGCGGACGGGCAGCTTAAACCAAAATTTAACCGTGTTTCTTGAATGCCGGTTAACCCAAACGTGGTTACTGGGTGATCAACGAAATCACTCAAATTAGACCACTCGAATTACGAAGGAGAGGCGGCATGGGCCGTATTGCAGCACTTACCAGAAACCCGGTCATGATCGCGCTGGTGGCGATGCTCGCCATCGCCGGTTGCGCCTCGAAAAAGACGCCGAACAACGCGGCCGATCTTGGCCTTAACGGCGCCGGCGCCGCAACACCCGGATCGGCGCAGGACTTCACCGTCAACATTGGCGACCGCATCTTCTTCGATACGGACTCGACCTCGATCCGTGCCGACGCGCAGACGACGCTCTCGCGCCAGGCACAGTGGCTGAACCAGTACAAGCAGTATGCCATCGTCGTCGAAGGCCATGCCGACGAACGCGGAACGCGCGAATACAATCTGGCGCTCGGCGCCCGCCGCGCAGCCGCTACCCGTGACTTCCTTGTCGCCAAGGGCGTCTCGGCCAGCCGTCTCAAGACCATTTCCTACGGCAAGGAACGTCCGGTCGCGGTTTGCGACGACATCTCTTGCTGGTCGCAGAATCGCCGCGCGGTCACTACGCTTAGCGGCGCTGGCTCCTGAGGCATCATGGACCGGCGCGTCAAAGGACGCGTGGCCGTCTAGCGGTAAAAATGCAACATACTTGTGCGAAAGGCGGCCTTGGGGCCGCCTTTTTCATATCCGGATGCCCGAAACAAAATTTGGCCGAAGTCTCGGCTCCTGCTATGAGCCGAGGGCGCTTGGCTGGTCCCATTCTGATTGGAAGGCGCGAACAAGCTAACGAAATCACTGCGAGAGGCACATGCATTTGAGATCGGTTCTGAGCGGCACGCTTGCGCTGCTGCTCCTATCAGGCGTCACCGCCCTGGCTAGCGGCACCGGGGCGAGCGGCACAGGGCAATCAACCGACAGCGGCTTTACCTTCCATCTTCCCAGTATCGAATTGCCCGGCTTTTTTGGTCAAAAGAAGAAACCGGACCAGGTTCAGCTGGTGCAGTCCGATCCTACCGCTGTCACCAGCCTGGAAGAGCAGCTGCGGCAGATGAACGGCAAGATCGAGGAACTCAATTTCCAGGTCCTGCAAATGCAGGAGCAGATCCGCAAGCAGCAGGAAGATAATGAATTCCGCTTCCAGCAGCTGGAAGGTGGCGGCACGCAAGGCGGACAGCCGCCGGCGCAGAAGAAATCGGACGCCACCACCGGCACCGACAACAACGTGGCGGCGGCCCCGGCAACACGGGCGCCGGCCGATGCCGGCGCCGAGCCCGCCAACGATCAATCGGCAGTCGGCAAGACGGTCGAGGACGTCATCGTCGAATCTCCGGATGGCGACCCCGGCAAGGTTATTCCCGGTACGGGAGCGCCGGAAAAGACCTTCGGCAGCATCACCGTCGACAAGAACGGCAATGTCATCGATGCCGGCGGCAACACACAATCGACCGCGCCGGCGCAGGATACCGCGCCAGTCGCCGGGGCGGCGCCCAAGGCCGGCAAATCCGATACGGTGGTCGCGGCGTTGCCCGCCACCAACAATCCGGAAGAGCTCTACCGCAACTCATACCAGTTCATCCTCTCGGGCGACTACGGCACCGCCGAGCAGGGTTTTCGCGACCACATCGCCCGCTTCCCCAAGGATGCGAAGGCCGCGGACGCGCATTACTGGCTGGGCGAGTCATTGCTCGGCCAGCAGAAATACCGCGATGCGGCCGAGACGTTCCTTGCCGCCAGCAAGGACTACCCCAAGGCCAAGAAAGCTCCCGATATGTTGCTGAAGCTCGGCGTGTCGCTGGTCGGCCTCAAGCAGCATGACGTTGCCTGCGCCACTTTCAGCGAGGTCGGCAAGCGCTACCCCGATATTTCCAGCGCGCTCAAGGAACGCGTCAAGCAGGAGAAGGCTCTGGCTGCCTGCTGATCCTTGTCATACATGTCGTTGTCCTGAAACCGGGATCACTTTTGGGCGACATGCATCATGCTCGACACCGAGCCGGACCTCTCGACTAACCCTTTTTCGCATATCGATTTTACCAGCGGCGCTGTTGCGGCCGTGTCCGGCGGCAGCGACTCGACCGCCCTGCTCCTTCTTCTCAAACACCATCTCGAACGTAGGGCGCCGGCAACCAGGCTGCTGGCGGTGACGATCGACCACGGTTTGCGGTCCGGTTCGGCTGCGGAAGCGCAAACAGTGGCGAAGCTGTGCGCCAGGCTCGGAATTTCACACCGCATCCTGACATGGTCGGGTCCAAAGCCATCGACCGGTCTGCCCGCCGCCGCTCGCGAGGCGCGCTACCGGCTGCTAGCCGAGGCGGCACAAGCGGAAGGCATCGGCATGATCCTCACCGGCCATACCGCCGACGACCAGGCGGAAACGGTGCTGATGCGGCACGCGCGGGACGAGGGCCAAGGCCATGCCGGCATGGCCGGCCGGGGACTTGCCGGCATGGCGCCGGCCACCCTCTATGACTGGCGCATTTGGATCGTGCGGCCGCTCCTCGGCGTGCGGCGCGCGGCATTGCGCGACGTCCTGCGCCGTCAAAATGTCGGCTGGGCTGACGATCCGACCAATGACGACGCGGCTTTCGAGCGGCCGCGTGTGCGGGCCGCACTTGCCGGCGAGAGTGTCGAGCATGTGAAGGGCATGTTGATGCTCGCGGGCCAGGCCGCCCTCGAGCGCAGGCAGCTTGGCGCCAGCGCAGCCGGTTTGATCGATGGCTTCGCCAGCCAGCCAGCCATCGGCCTCATCCGCCTCGACCCGTGCCTGCTCTCCTCCGGTGACGAGCAGGCGGCCGTCTATGCGTTGCGCATCCTTCTGGCCACGACCGGCGGGATTGCCTTCCTGCCGGATCAGGCCCGCAGCGAGGCTCTGTTCGGTCGGCTGAGGGCTGGATTTCTTTGCGCCACATTGTCGCGGACGGTTGTCGATTCCCGGCGCTCCGGCATATTCCTGCGCCGCGAGGCGCGCGGACTGCCCGCCGCCGCTGCCGCCACCGGCAGCACCCTGTGGGACGGCCGCCGGCACATCACATTGAACGACAGCAGCAGCGCATTGTTGATTGCCCCGTTAGGCACGGCAGCGGCGAAACGGCTCGCGACGGGTGAAGGAAAAACCCCGTCGAGCCTGATGCGCGCCGCGCTCGCGGCCGAACCGGCGGTGTGGCAGGCCGGTGAATGCCTTGGTTTGCCTGGATATGGACTGAAGTCCGCGACGGTGGAAGTGCGGCCGGTCGTTGCCCCCTTCGGCCGCTTCCTGCCATCCTTCGACCTAGCGCTGGCGCGGGCCGTCGCCGGGCTGATTGGCGCGGCCCCGGTCCCGCCCTTGCCTTTCAGCGGCCACAGTGCCGGCTGAGGGTTGCGCGAAAGCTTAACCCAGACGTGCTGTTCTGCTTGGCAAGGGGGGACGCTCTCCCTATGTTAGGCGCAAGTTTCCTCTCATGACGCGTGTCCGCCTCGCGGACGCCAACGGGACAATTGATGAATCCGAACTATCGCAACCTCGCGCTCTGGGCGATCATAGCGGTCCTGCTCATAGCCCTGTTCAATTTGTTCCAGACGCCGCAGACGCGAGGGGCTTCCAGCGATGTGCCTTATTCGCAGTTCCTGCAGGATGTCGCGGCGGGGCGGGTCAAGACGGTGACCATTGCTGGCGCTCGTATCAGCGGCACCTACACCGACAATTCCAGCGGTTTCCAGACCTATTCGCCCGGCGATCCTTCGCTGGTCTCGCGGCTGCAGGACAAGAACGTCACCATCAATGCACGGCCTGAAACGGACGGTTCCAATTCGCTGTTCGGCTATTTGATCTCCTGGCTGCCGATGATCCTCATCCTCGGCGTCTGGATATTCTTCATGCGCCAGATGCAGTCCGGCTCCGGCCGCGCGATGGGCTTCGGCAAATCGAAGGCCAAGCTGCTCACCGAAGCGCATGGCCGCGTCACTTTCCAGGACGTTGCCGGCGTCGACGAAGCCAAGGAAGATCTGGAAGAGATCGTCGAGTTCCTGCGCGATCCGCAGAAGTTCCAGCGGCTCGGCGGCAAGATTCCGCGCGGCGTGCTGCTCGTCGGCCCTCCGGGAACCGGCAAGACGCTGCTCGCGCGCTCGGTTGCCGGCGAAGCCAATGTGCCGTTCTTCACCATTTCCGGTTCTGACTTCGTCGAGATGTTCGTCGGCGTCGGTGCAAGCCGCGTCCGCGACATGTTCGACCAGGCCAAGAAGAACGCGCCCTGCATCATCTTCATTGACGAAATCGACGCAGTCGGCCGTCATCGCGGCGCCGGCCTCGGCGGCGGCAATGACGAACGCGAGCAGACGCTGAACCAGCTGCTGGTCGAGATGGACGGTTTCGAATCCAACGAAAGCATCATCCTGATCGCTGCCACCAACCGGCCCGACGTGCTCGATCCGGCACTGCTCAGGCCAGGCCGCTTCGACCGCCAGGTCGTGGTGCCGAACCCTGACATCGTCGGCCGCGAGAAGATCCTCAAGGTGCATGTGCGCAACGTGCCGCTGGCGCCCAACGTCGACCTCAAGGTGATCGCGCGCGGCACGCCTGGCTTCTCCGGCGCCGACCTGATGAACCTCGTCAACGAATCCGCGCTGATGGCGGCACGACGCAACAAGCGCCTCGTCACCATGGCTGAATTCGAGGACGCTAAGGACAAGATCATGATGGGCGCCGAGCGCCGCTCGTCGGCCATGACGCAGGCCGAGAAGGAACTGACCGCCTACCATGAGGCCGGCCACGCCATCCTCGCGCTCAACGTGCCGTCGGCCGATCCGCTGCACAAGGCCACCATCATCCCGCGCGGCCGTGCACTCGGCATGGTCATGCAGTTGCCCGAAGGCGACCGCTATTCGATGAGCTACAAATACATGATCTCGCGGCTCGCCATCATGATGGGCGGCCGTGTCGCCGAGGAGTTCAAGTTCGGCAAGGAGAACATCACCTCCGGAGCTTCTTCGGATATCGAGCAGGCGACCAAGCTGGCGCGTGCCATGGTCACGCGCTGGGGCTTTTCCGACAAGCTCGGCCATGTCGCCTATGGCGACAACCAGGAAGAAGTGTTCCTTGGCCATTCGGTGGCACGCACGCAGAACGTCTCGGAAGAAACGGCGCAGATCATCGACGCCGAAGTGCGCCGCCTGATCGATGAGGCCTATTCGTCGGCGAAGTCCATCCTGACCAAGAAGAAGAAGGAATGGATCGCGCTGGCTCAGGGCCTGCTGGAATACGAGACGCTGTCCGGCGAGGAGATCAAGCAGTTGATCGCCGGCCACAAGCCCGCACGCGACCTCGGCGACGATACGCCGCCAAGTCGTGGCTCGGCCGTGCCGAAGTCCGGCGGCCGCCGCAAGAAGGGTCCTGAGCCCGAAGGCGGTATGGAACCACAGCCGTCGAGCTGAGTTCGGCCACCGATTTCATCGAACGCCGCGGCTTGCTCCGCGGCGTTTTTTGTTTTTGGCGTTGGGGAGGAGTTGTCCGCGACCTCGCATCTGCGACGGTGACGATTGGCGAAAGTCTAGGTGATAGCCAATCTCCCCCACAAGGGGGAGATTGGCAACGTCGCCGCTGGCGTGCCCTCGAAGGCAACAAAAAGGCCCGCGAACCCTGCGGTTCGCAGGCCTTCTCTTCTTCAGATGTCTTGTCGCTCAGCTCTTCAGCTTGGCATTGCACAGGCTGTAATAACCGCCGCCCTTCTGGATCCAGCGAAGGCCGTTCAACGTGCCCGCGTCCTTGTTGCCATGGTAGCCCTGGAGACAGGTCTTCATGCGCGCCTTCGCGGGCTTTTCGGTCTTGAACTCGGCGGCCAGCGTGGTCGGAAATGTCACGCCCGCGGGCGCTACAGTGGGGGCGACCGCCGCGCTGGTTTCTTTTTTCGTCTGCGGCTCGGTTTTGACCGTATCCTCGCTGACACTGTCCGCTGCTGATGTCGCGCACTTCTCCTTGCGAAAAGCCGTCCAGTCCATGCCGTTCAGAGTGCCGCCTTCCTTGGCTGTTCGATAGGTCTCGCCGCATTCCTTCATCGTCAGTGCGCTTGCGGGGGCGACGCTCCAAGCGACAAATGCGGTCGCAGCCAATACCGCCAATTTCAAACCGTGCATAAGACCCTCCTGGTTGATAATAAGTTTGACGTCTTTTTGTATATGGTTTGTTCTCTATATGTTCAACCAGAATCTTTACGGACTACCGATGAGCTTGGCGGTGGGCAGTGTAGGCGAATTGATGATGCCGGCAGCCCGGCGACATGCAGATGCGAGCAAGGCAGTGTGCGTCTTCGCGCAACAAAAAAGGCCCGCGCATCTTGCGATGCGCGGGCCTTTGTTTGGAGACTATGGCTAAGCGATCAGCTCTTCAGCTTGGCGTTGCACAGGCTGTAGAAGCCGCCGCCCTTCTGGATCCACTTCAGGCCGCCAAGCGAATTGGCGTCCTTGAGGGCATAGTACTGGTCGAGGCAGGTGTGCATACGGCCCTTTCCGGGGGTCTCGCTGGTATATTTCGGCGAGATCGCGGACGGGAAGGTGACGCCCTTGGGCGCAGCCGTCGTCGGCTTCGCCGGCTCCTTGGTGTAGCTCGCCTCGTCGGCGGCCGGCACGGTGTCGTCATCCGAGGCGGCTGCGCCGCACTCGGTCTTGCGGAAGTCGTTCCACTTCATGCCGTTCAGCGTGTTGGCCGTCTTGGCGGCCTGATACTTGGTGCTGCATTCGGCCATGCTCAGGCCCTTGCCGCCATTGTCTGCGGGAGCGGCGGGAGCCGCGGCGGCCTTGGTGGTCGCCGGCTTGGCGGCGGCAGCGGCGGATGCACCGGCGGCGCATTCGGATTTGCGGAAGTCGTTCCACTTCATGCCGTTCAGCGTGCCGGCAGCCTTCGCCGCCTGATACTTGGTGCTGCATTCCTTCGCCGTCAGGCCCTTGGCCGTGCTGTCGTCCGCCGCGGCGGCAGCCTTCGTGGTGTCGGTCGCTTTCTTGGCATCGGCCGGCTTGGCGTCGGTCGTCGCTGCGGCGTCGGTACCGCACTGAGCCTTGCGGAACTGGTTCCAGGTCGCTCCGGCCAGTGTCCCCGCATCCTTGGCGGCGTTATACTTCGTGCTGCACTCGGCCATCGTCAGTGCGTTGGCTGGCGCGGCCAGGAACAAGGTCGCGACGGCGAGGCCGGTCAAAGTGGCAAGTCGGTGGATGAGCATAGCGTTTCTCCGTTGCAGCAGCCCATGATACGTCCCTGCAAATCAATAACGCTCAACGGTCGGTTGCGCCAGATGCTAAGTGGCGTATATATCGCCGAAAATCGGCTTCTCCCGATAAGGTGATGAAATCGTTGTCCGTTGCCTGGTTCAGAGCAAGATTTTCCTGGTGCATCCGCGCTGAAAGGCTCGAATGACTTGTATATTGCAGCATGGCAGTCTGGGCATGTCAGGTTGCGGCCACGTTGTGTGCAGTGCACAACAATGGTTTTCTAAGGATTGGTAACGTATAATCACACAATGTGATCATAGCGCCCTGGCCACTTGTGGCATGACGTGCCGGGGAAGAAACGTCGAGGAAGCTGACTGGCATGGCAGGGAATTATTTCGGCACGGACGGCATTCGCGGACGCGCCAACAAGTTTCCGATGACCGCTGAAATCGCGATGCGGGTCGGCATGGCCGCCGGCCTTTCTTTCCAGCGCGGCAGCCATCGACATCGTGTCGTGCTCGGCAAGGACACCAGGCTTTCCGGTTATATGATCGAGAATGCCATGGTCGCCGGTCTTTGTGCCGCCGGCATGGACGTGTTCCTGCTCGGCCCGATCCCGACGCCGGCTGTCGCCATGCTGGTGCGTTCGCTGCGCGCCGATATCGGCGTCATGATCTCGGCCTCGCACAACCCCTATTACGACAACGGCATCAAGCTGTTCGGACCCGACGGCTACAAGCTCTCCGACGAGATCGAGGAGCGCATCGAGAGCATGCTCGACAGGGATATCGAACTGGCGCTCGCCGACTCCGACGGGCTTGGCCGCGCCAAGCGCGTCGACGGCGTGCATGACCGCTACATCGAATTCGCCAAGCGCACCTTGCCGCGCTCGATGTCGCTCGCGGGCTTGAGGATCGTCGTCGATTGCGCCAATGGCGCGGCCTACAAGGTGGCGCCCGAGGCGCTGTGGGAACTGGGCGCCGAAGTCGTCGCCATCAATGTCGAGCCCAACGGCTTCAACATCAACAAGGAATGCGGCTCGACCCACCCGGCCGGCCTGCAAAAGAAGGTGCACGAAGTGCGCGCCGATATCGGCATCGCGCTCGACGGCGACGCCGATCGCGTCGTCATCGTCGATGAAAACGGCGCGATCGTCGATGGTGACCAGATCATGGCGCTGATCGCCGAATCCTGGCACCAGAGCGGGCGGCTTGCCGGCGGCGGTGTCGTCTCAACCGTCATGTCCAATCTGGGCCTCGAACGCTTCCTCGGCGACATGAAGCTGCAATTGCACCGCACCAAGGTCGGCGACCGTTATGTCGTCGAGCATATGCGCGCGCATGGCTTGAATGTCGGCGGCGAACAGTCGGGCCATATCGTGCTGTCCGACTTTTCGACCACCGGCGACGGCCTGGTTTCGGCGCTGCAGGTGCTGGCCTGCATCAAGCGGCAGGGCCGGCCGGTCAGCGAACTGTCGAAGAAATTCGAACCCGTGCCGCAACTCCTGAAGAACGTTCACATTTCCGGCGGCAAGCCGCTCGAGGAGGCGCCGGTCAAGGCCGCCATCGAAGACGCGCGTAGCCGGCTCGGCAAGACCGGACGGCTGGTTATCCGGCCATCCGGGACAGAGCCGCTGATCCGCGTGATGGCCGAGGGCGACGACCCGCAACTGGTCGAGTCCGTGGTGAATGGCATCGTGGACATCATCTCGGAAACGCGCAGCGCCGCCTGACCCCCACAGCGCCCGGCAGGACGTCGTCGCCTGAACCTGTCCAAGGCCCGCCTCTCGGCGGGCTTTTTCTTGTCGGCTCCCAGTCTGTTCGCTGTTCGGAAATCTCGCGCCGGTCCCCAGAAGTTTCGAGATTCGTGGTTAAGCAACAGGGTTAAACGCCTTTTAACCTTTGCAATTCATTATCCACGACTGAAAGCCAATCGCATTTCGGGCGGGTTTGCCGTTCCGAGCTTCTCAGGGGTGACAAGCATGTTCAAGACAGCAAGAAAGGCCCTGCTCGCCTTACTGTTCGCAGGCCTGGCGGGGCCGTTGTTCGCGGCCGACCTGCCGGAACCGATCGTCGAAGAGGCTCCGCCTCAGGCCGTCTACGAGCAGCCGGTAGAAGTCGGCGGCTGGTATATCCGTGGCGACATCGACTATCACAAGTCGACCGTGCGCGGCATCGACTATATGACCTACACCGTCGATCCCTGTAACTGTACGGTTACGCCCGGCACCAGAAGCTTCGATTTCGGCAAGCTCAAGGGCGGTTTCTCGCTCGGCGCCGGCGTCGGCTACAAGATCAACGATCACTTCCGGACCGATTTGACCGCCGACTATTGGTTCAAGTCGAACTTCAACGGCGGCACCTCGGATATCAACGGTACTTCGACCGAAGTATCGAAGATGAGCGCCCTGCTACTGCTTGCCAACGCCTATGTCGATCTCGGCACCTACCATGGCATCACGCCTTACGTTGGCGCCGGCATCGGCGGCGCCCGCGTCAAGTGGGATGATGTCTACGACCCGAACACCACCGAGTTCAATCCCGGCAGATCAAGCTGGCGTTTCGCCTACGGTCTGATGGCCGGCGCTTCGTACTGCTTGACCGACAAGATCATTCTCGATGCCGGCTACCGCTTCTCCCATATCCAGGGCGGCCGCATGTTCGACTGGAACATCACCAGCTCCGGTCCCGGCTTCGATCGTGGCATCAACACACACGAAGTGCGCGGTGGCCTGCGTTACCAGTTCGGTGGCAACAACGGTTGCGCCGCGCCGGTCGTTGCCTACCAGCCCGAACCCGAGCCGATCTACACCAAGTAACAGCATCTACATTACTTGAATTCTTCACAAACCGCCCGGCCTCAGCCGGGCGGTTTTTCGTTGGCCGCCTGGAATCGACAGGGGAAATGAATTCGCTAACGCTCTGTTAGCCTTAACCGCCACTTAACCACTATGGTTAACAATGCTCCTTGAAACGATGGCTGCCGCTGCGATTGCGGGCTGCGCCAAATTCGGGAGTCGGGGACCATGAAACTTACATCGCGTATGGCGCTGGCGCTCGGTGCACTAGCCCTCCTGCCGCTGACGCCGGTGCACGCGGCCGACTACGATCCGCCGATCTATGTCGACCAGGCGCCCGACTACGTCCCGGTCGAGGTCGGCTCCGGCTGGTATCTGCGCGGTGATCTCGGCTATGCCTTCAACAAGCCCTATGAATTTTCGGAAACTCCGGCCGGTCTGGTTACGGATACCAGCCCGCTGTCTGGTTCGATAGGTATGGGCTACCATTTCAACGATTACTTCCGTGGTGAATTGAATTTCGGTCTGCTGCCGACAAGCAAATTCGCCAGCAAATTCGACAGTACTTGCGATGGAACGCAGACGGTGACTGTCACCAGCGGTGGCAGCACAAGCGCGTTCGCCGGCCCAAGCACCCGTGGATGCGAAGGCTCCAACGACGGCAACAACAAGGCCTACGATGTGATGGCCAGCGCCTTTGTCGACCTGGGCACTTATGTCGGCTTCACGCCCTATGTCGGAGGCGGTGTCGGCATAGCGTACAGCACCTACAAGTACGCTCAAGGCGCTCGCAACTGTCAGAATTCATCGACAACATCAGGTACAACCACGACCATCTTTGAATGCGACGATCCAAACGGCTATGATGGGACGACGCAGTCGGAGAAGCAGTTCAGCTTCGCCTATACGCTCGGCGCCGGCTTTGCTTATCAGGTCAGCAAGAATGTTGCAGTCGATGTCGGCTATCAATACACGGCTCTGCCTTCCGCGAAATACGTGACAGCAGACGCTGTCGGCAACCCTGAGTTCAAAAAGGGCCTCGATTATCATCAGGTCAAGGTCGGGCTGCGCTACGATCTCTGGTAGGCGCGGCGAGTACGAGGACCAGCACGGCGGATCATGGGGTCCGTCGTTTGCGTTTGAAGTCACGACATCCTGATCGGGGATCGCCGGTATCCCGGCAACGACAAAAACTTTCCTCTTGACGCCTGAAGCCCGAACGAATATCGCCGTCCGTGGGCCACCCCTCCCCAACGAGGGGCCACTATCTGGAAGGATAGACCACGATGACGACGCATACGAAGCCCGGACTCCGTCCGGCAAACCCCAATTTCTCCTCAGGTCCCTGCGCAAAGCGCCCCGGCTGGTCGGTCGAGGCGCTAAGAAATGCTGCGCTCGGCCGTTCCCACCGCGCCAAGATCGGCAAGACCAAGCTCGAACAGGCGATCGAGCTGACGCGGGAGATTCTCCAGGTCCCGGCGGGTTACCGCATCGGCATCGTGCCGGCGTCGGACACCGGTGCGGTCGAGATGGCGCTGTGGTCGCTGCTCGGCGAGCGCGGCGTCGACATGGTCGCCTGGGAGAGCTTTGGCTCCGGCTGGGTCACCGACGTGGTCAAGCAATTGAAGCTCGCCGACGTGCGCAAGATCGAAGCCGGCTACGGCGAGCTGCCTGATCTCACCAAGATCGATTTCGACCGCGATGTGGTGTTCACCTGGAACGGCACCACGTCGGGCGTTCGCGTGCCGAACGGCGATTTCATTCCCGCGGACCGCAAGGGCCTGACCGTCTGCGATGCGACTTCCGCCGCATTCGCGCAGAGGCTCGACTTCGAAAAACTCGATGTCGTCACTTTCTCCTGGCAGAAGGTGCTGGGCGGCGAGGGCGCTCACGGCATGCTGATCCTGTCGCCTCGCGCTGTCGAGCGGCTGGAAACCTACAAGCCCTCATGGCCGCTGCCGAAAATTTTCCGCCTGACCTCAGGCGGCAAGCTGATCGAAGGCATCTTCAAGGGCGAGACCATCAACACGCCCTCGATGCTGTGCGTCGAGGATTACCTCGATGCGCTCAACTGGGCGAAGTCGACCGGCGGCCTCGACGCGCTGATCGCCAGGGCGGATGCCAATGCGGCCGTCCTCGATCGCTTTGTCGGCAAGTCCTCCTGGCTCGGTCATCTCGCCGTCCAGCCGGCGACACGGTCGAACACGTCCGTCTGCCTGTCCTTCACCGATCCGGACGTGTCCGCGCTCGACGCCGACGGGCAGGCGGCCTTCGCCAAGGGGCTGGTGTCGGTGCTCGACAAGGAAGGCGTCGCCTATGATATCGGTGCCTATCGCGACGCACCGCCCGGCCTGCGCATCTGGTGCGGCGCGACGGTCGAGACGTCGGATCTCGAAGCGTTGCTGCCCTGGCTCGACTGGGCATTCGCCGCACAGAAGGCGTCGCTCAAAGCGGCGGCCTGAGATCATTCGCGGCGGCCTTCGGGCCGCCCACTCCCATCAGGATCAAATCCATTTCAAGGAGGCCGCCATGGCGCCCCGCGTTCTCGTCTCAGACAAACTCTCCCCCACCGCCGTGCAAATCTTCAAGGATCGTGGCGTCGAGGTCGACTATCTGCCCGATCTCGGCAAGGACAAGGATAAGCTCGCCGAAGTGATCGGCCAGTATGATGGCCTCGCCATCCGCTCGGCGACCAAGGTCACCGAAAAGCTGATCAACGCCGCTACCAATCTCAAAGTCATCGGCCGCGCCGGCATCGGCGTCGACAATGTCGATATCCCGGCGGCAAGCCGCAAGGGCATCATCGTGATGAACACGCCCTTCGGCAACTCGATCACCACAGCCGAACATGCGGTGGCGATGATCTTTGCGCTGGCGCGCCAGATCCCTGAAGCCAACGCCTCGACCCATGCCGGCAAATGGGAAAAGAACCGCTTCATGGGCGTCGAGATCACCGGCAAGACGCTGGGCGTCATCGGCTGCGGCAACATCGGTTCGATCGTCGCGACGCGCGGCGTTGGCCTCAAGATGCACGTCATCGCCTTCGATCCGTTCCTGTCGGACAGCCGTGCCGAGGAGCTTGGCGTCGACAAGGTCGAGCTCGACGAGCTGTTCGCCCGCGCCGATTTCATCACCCTGCACACGCCGCTGACCGACAAGACGCGCAACATCATCGATGCCGCGGCGATCGCCAAGATGAAGAAGGGCGTGCGCATCATCAATTGCGCACGCGGCGGTCTGATCGTCGAGGCCGATCTGGTCGCAGCGCTGAAGAGTGGCAAGGTGGCCGGCGCTGGCGTCGACGTCTTCGAGGTCGAACCGGCCGAGAACAACGAACTGTTCGGCATGGAGAATGTGGTGGCGACGCCGCATCTCGGCGCCTCGACGACGGAGGCCCAGGAGAATGTCGCGCTGCAGGTTGCCGAGCAGATGGCCGACTATCTGATCAAGGGCGCCGTCTCCAACGCCATCAACATGCCGTCGATCACCGCCGAGGAGGCGCCGCGGCTGAAGCCGTTCGTCAAGCTCGCCGAGGTGCTCGGCGCCTTTGTCGGCCAGGTCACCGAGGATCCGATCAAGGAGGTGGAGATCCTGTTCGACGGCTCGACCGCGACGATGAACACGCGCGCGCTGATCAGTGCAGCACTCGCCGGGCTGATCCGGCCTCAGGTCTCGGACGTCAACATGGTGTCGGCGCCGATCATGGTGAAGGAGCGCGGCATCATCGTGGCCGAGGTCAAGCGCGACAAGTCGGGCGTGTTCGACGGCTATATCAAGCTGACGGTGAAGACCGAGCACATGACGCGCTCGATCGCCGGCACATGCTTCTCGGATGGCAAGCCACGCTTCATCCAGATCAAGGGCATCAACCTCGATGCCGAGGTCGGCCAGCACATGCTCTACACCACCAATGCGGACGCGCCGGGCATCATCGGCCTGCTCGGCACCGTCTGCGGCGAGAATGGCGTCAACATCGCCAACTTCCAGCTCGGCCGCAACCGGCCGGGCGGCGATGCCATAGCGCTGCTCTATCTCGACGCGCCGTTCCCGGAAGCCGTGCTGGAAAAGGTCAAGGCGCACAAGTCGATCGACTCGGCCAAGCGGCTGCAGTTCGACGTCAACGCGATGTGATTGAGGACAGGCGGTCGCCGACCCACCTCGTTGACGCCGGCCGCCGCGGCGGCCGGTTCATGTCAACTCGTCCGAGCCATCGGAGACACCCACGCGATGTCGGTAGACCAGTTCCCAGCCCTTCCAGCCCGTAAACAGCAAGATGAGAACCACGATCAGCGATAGGACGATGCCGGTTGGCATCACGGCCGCCGCTCCGCCGGCATACCGCGAGTACCAGTTGTAAAGCTCGATCAACACGACGAGTACATTGCCGCCGGCATGGAGCCATGCCGTCGTGAGATTGCGGACCTGCACATCGCCGAGAACATCCGTCAAGCCAGCAAGCGCAGCCAGGGCAGCCATGATCAGGCCTGCGCCGAGAAGCCAAAGCGACCCGGTGACCCATCCAGGATCGGCTGTTCGCCAGAAGATAAGGTCGCAAACGAAGGTGCCGACAAAAAAGGCAATCGGAAACGGAATCAGCATCGGGTGGATAGGGTGACCAGCAATGCTTGCCGTGCTGCGAGGGTTGTGGCTCATCATGTCGCCTCCCTGGCGTTCAAACTCCGCTGGAGGTGAAATGTTCCAAGTAGGGGACGCGGCAGGATTCATGCCGCTGTTTCCGCGCCATTGGCGAAGTCCAGGCCGTTCGCGTGATTACCGCGACGGCGGAGGGCGTCAGCCGCCAAATGTCATCCGCGGTGGTCCGCCACCGCCATCTTGCGCCCGCTGTATTCGGCAAGCCCGATGCCGCCCAGCACGAGCACCAAGGCCAGCGCCTGATAGAGCTGGAACGTCTCGCCGACGATCAGCACCGACAGCAGCGTGCCGAAGATCGGCACCAGATTGATGAACAGGCCGGCGCGGTTGGCGCCGATCAGCTCGTTGCCCCTGATGTAGAAGATCTGCGAAACGACCGATGCGCCGATCGCCGTATAGACGATGACGGTCCAGCCGCGCGCGTCGGGCATGATGACCTTGCCGGCGAGGACCTCCCACAGGAAGAACGGCAACGAGGTGACGAGTGCCGAAACCGACAGGGCCAGCATCAGGCTCTGCCAGTGCATCACCGGCTTCAGCCGCAACCCCACCGAATAGCCGCTGTAGAGAAAGACTGCGACCAGCATGATGGCGTCACCGAAATTGAGTTCCAGCGTCAACAGCCGGCGCGGGTCGCCATGGCAGGCGGTGAGGATCACGCCGGCGACGGTCAGCACGACGCCGACAATCTGCGCCCAGTTCACGCGCAGGCGGAAGAAGACGAAATTGGCAGTCATGATCAGGATCGGCATCGCCGCCTGTTCGATCGAGACATTGATCGCTGTCGTGTAGTTGAGCGCCGTGTAGAAGATGGTGTTGAACAGGGTGAAGCCGCTGGCGCCGAGGGCGACCAGCACGAACCAGTGCTTGCGGACTACCGGCCAGTCCTTCTGGATGGTCTTCCAGCCGATGGGCAGCATGATCGCCACGGCCAGCACCCAGCGCAGGAAGACCAGCGTCATCGGCGAGACGTGATCGACCGCCAGCTTGCCGGCCACCGAATTTCCACCCCAAAGCAAGGTGGTGAGCAGCAGGAATATGTAGGCGCTTCGATGCATCGCGGGATTCCAGTCGCCGGAGCTGCGGTGTTTGCCGGCCTATTGCCCTCGCTCGCCCAAGTAAATGATGTCAAAGCCGAAAATTGTTGTGCCTCAGGGCATTTTCGACGGCAAAGAAAGGTCGCGCTCGCGAGGTCTTGACGTTATAGAGGCCTGTCGTTTCGAACCATATTCAAGCCGCTTGGCGGCGTCTCAAGGGAAAAGAAACATGGCCAATGTGGTGGTCGTCGGCTCGCAGTGGGGTGACGAAGGCAAGGGCAAGATCGTCGACTGGCTGTCGGAGCGCGCCGATGTCGTGGTGCGTTTCCAGGGCGGCCACAATGCCGGCCATACGCTGGTCGTCGACGGCAAGGTCTACAAGCTGTCGTTGCTTCCGTCGGGCGTCGTGCGCCACGGCAAGCTGTCCATCATCGGCAATGGCGTCGTGTTCGACCCGCACGCTTTCGTCGCCGAGGTGGCAAAACTCAAGGCGCAAGGTGTCGAAGTAGCGCCGGATCGCCTGAAAATAGCCGAAAACACAGCGCTTATCCTGTCCCTGCATCGAGAGCTGGACGGATTTCGTGAGGACGCCGCATCCAATTCCGGGACGAAGATTGGCACGACCCGTCGCGGCATCGGCCCCGCCTATGAGGACAAGGTGGGCCGGCGCGCGGTCAGGGTGATGGATTTGGCGGATTTGGAAACACTGCCCTTGAAAATCGACAGGCTGCTGACGCACCACAATGCGCTGCGTCGCGGGCTTGGTCATGCGGAAGTCACGCATGACACGATCATGCAGGAACTAACCTCGGTCGCCGACGACATCCTGCCCTATATGGACCGGGTCTGGAAGATCCTCGACGACAAGCGCCGGGCTGGCGAGCGCATCCTGTTCGAGGGCGCGCAGGGCACACTGCTCGATATCGACCACGGCACCTATCCGTTCGTGACCTCGTCGAACACGGTTGCCGGACAGGCTGCCGCCGGCTCCGGCGTTGGCCCGGGCGCCATCGGCTATGTGCTCGGCATCACCAAGGCCTATACGACACGCGTCGGCGAGGGTCCGTTCCCGACCGAGCAGAAGAACGAGGTCGGCGAATTCCTCGGCACGCGCGGCCATGAATTCGGCGTCGTCACCGGTCGCAAGCGCCGCTGCGGCTGGTTCGACGCGGTGCTGGTGCGCCAGGCCGTCGCGGTCAACGGCATCAAGGGCATCGCGCTGACCAAGCTCGACGTGCTTGACGGGCTGGACGAGATCAAGGTCTGCACCGGTTACCGTCTCGACGGCGAGATGATCGATTATCTGCCGGCCAGCCAGGGCGCGCAGGCACGTGTCGAACCGGTCTACGAGACGCTCGAGGGCTGGAAAGGCACCACTGCCGGCGCGCGCAGCTGGAATGATCTGCCGGCCCAGGCGGTCAAGTATGTCCGCTACATCGAGGAGCTCATCGGCGCACCGGTCGCGCTCCTTTCCACCAGCCCGGAACGCGACGACACGATACTTGTGACCGATCCGTTTCAAGACTAGTTTCTGAGCCTTTCCGGGCATCGCGGCTGATTTGCGGGGGCCGACGCGGAAGCAAAATACAGGTCGACTGAAGCATGGCAGATTTCGTTGCTATTCTGAAAAACGCGCTCGACAAGCATGGCGACGAGACGCCGGAAAAGCGTACGCGCATCTATGCCAGCGTTCGCACCATGCTAGCGAAGAAGCTTGGTGAACGTTCGCCGCCGTGGGCTCCCGAAGCCATAGCCACGCAGATGCGTTCGCTGGAAGACGCCATTACAAGCGTCGAGCGCGATTATGCCAAGAGCGTGCCGGAGACCGACCCGCTCGCGGAGCTGGAACACATCTTTTCGTCGATCGATCGCAACAAGAACCAGCCAAGCCATACGAGGCAGCCGGCGAAGGCGGAATCGGCCTGGCCGGCACCGCCCGTCGCCAAGCCCGAGCCCTATCAACCCGCGCCGCCGCCTGCCGCCAAGGTCGAGCCAAGCTGGCAAAGGTCGACGCCGGCGCCTGCCCAGCCGGCTCGCGCCGACACGCCTCTTCCAGGCATGAACGCCGAGGAGGCGGACGACGAGGCCGATGTCTTTTCCAGCAACGAAGACAATGAAGAGCCGGTACCGGATACCTTCCAGCGCCTGCGTCCCGCCGAGCGCAAGCGCAGCTATGGCGGGCTGATCGCGGCCGTCTTCGCACTGCTGGTCGTTGCCGGCGGCGGCTACGGCATCTGGCTGAACAAGGACGCCTTCGGCAAGATGCTGGGGCTTGGCGGCAATCAGGTAGCGAAAACCGAACCCGTGAAGCCAGCGCCGGCCAAGCCGGCAACCGATGCCGCGGCAGCGCCGCCGGCGCCCGCGGCTGGCGGCACGGAAGCCGAAAGCACGAAATTCACCCAGCGGCTGACACCGCAGGGTGGTGAAGTCGACCCGGGTCCGGCCGGTGGCCAAAGCGGCATCGGCGAAGGCGAATCGGTCGCGGCGCTGACCACCCCGCCCTCGGCCCCGAACGCACCGGCGATTTCCGCACCGGCCGCCGGTACGCCTGCCGCGACTACGCCTCCGGCGACAGATGCCGCCCCCGCAACGCCGCCTGCCAACGGAGCAGCGCCTGCAGCGCCGGCCGGTGCTGCCGGCACGCCGCCAGCACCGGCAGGTGCCGCGCCGCCCGCCCCGGCGGCTGCGCCTGCGGAAGCCGCTCTGCCTGTCGGCCAGAAGGCGATCTTCTATGAGGAGCGCACCAGCACCGCCCAGGGCTCCGCCGAGCCCGGCAACATCGTCTGGTCGCTGGTGCAGGAATCGCCCGGTGGCGACCTGCCGCCGGAGCCGGCGATCCGCGCTGAGGCGACCATTCCCGGCAAGGACATCCAGTTGCGCATGACCATCCGCCGCAACACCGACCAGACGCTGCCGGCCAGCCATATCATCGAGATGATCTTCCTGACGCCCGACGGCTTCGAGGGCGGCGGTGTCGACAACATCCTGCGCGTTGCCATGAAGGCTTCGGAGCAGGATGCCGGCAGCCCGCTGATCGGCATTCCGGCCAAGATTGCCGACGGCTTCTTCCTCGTCGCGCTCAACGACACCAAGGCCGACGAAGACGCCAACATGACCTTGTTGCGCGGCCAGGACTGGATCGACGTGCCGGTGGTCTACAAGACCGGACGGCGGGCGTTGCTGACCATGGAAAAGGGCATTCCCGGAGAGAAGGTGTTCGACGAGGCAATCAAGGCCTGGCAGGCCAAGACGGCAGGCTGAGACGCTGTAGCCGCCGTTCAGAAGCCCTGGAACAGCATGTCGAGCGCAGCGACGATGTCGTCGTGGTGCTTGATCAGGTTCAGCCGACTTTCGCCCAATTCGCTGGCAGAAACGGTGGCAACCAGGTGTGTTGCCATAACGAGCTTTCGACCGTTGATCTCAAAAATCGGATGAAGCTTTCGCATCGGCGGTGGCACCATTGCGACCGGCAGAAGCGGCACGACCACCCGCGTCTTGAAATTGTCGAGCAGCTCTGACTGAACGTCGAGCACATAGCTGCCTTCGATGCGACCGGCGAAGACATCATAGCGGGGCATCAGAACTGCCGGTACTCTTCCAGCGGGATGCCATGTTTCTCGATATAGTCGTTCCACGCGTCCATCGTGGCGCGGTTCTCAAGCTTCCACAGTCGCGTTTTTTCGGCAGCCACCGCCTCCGCGATGCCGGCCTCCGCAGCGCGCGAGACATTCACGTCAAGTCCCTTGGCTTCCCTCATGAGGTTCGAATCGATCGACAGATTTGCTGGCTGACGGGTCGCACTCAAGGCAATTTTGCGCATAATAGCCTCCGCAACATGCGCATAATATATGCGCATTTCTGTATGGAGGCAATCAGGCGGTTCTAGCTGCAGGTAGGGGCGCTCGGCCCCTTCGCTATGGCTCCGGGCGTTCGTCGCTTCAATCGACAAATCGTCGTCGATTGATCGGCCTACGGCCGAAACACTCCTCACCCCTCCATCTCCTCGCGCAACATCTCCAGTTCCAGCCATTCTTCCTCGAGCGCGGCCAGCGTCGCGCGCTCCTTGTCGAGGGCGGCGATGGTTTTCTGGAACGAGGCCGGATCGCGCTCGTAATAGGCCGGATCGGCGATGTTGTTCTCCAGCCTCGAGATCGAGGCCATCACAGCTTCGATTTTCTTCGGCAGGGATTCCAGTGCGAATTTCTGCTTGAACGACAGTTTCTTCGCCGGCCCTTTTGGCGCGGCGGCTTCGCTCTTGCCTGACGCGGGCGCCTCGCCATTTTCGGCTCTCGCCCGCGCCTTGCGGTCGTCCAGCTTCGTGCCGCCGCGCTGCGCCAGCATGTCGGAGTAGCCGCCGGCATATTCGATCCAGCGGCCCTCACCATCCGGCGCGATCAGGCTGGTCACGGTGCGGTCGAGGAAATCGCGGTCGTGGCTGACCAGGATGACGGTGCCGGCGAAACCGGCGACCAGTTCCTGCAGCAGTTCCAGCGTCTCCATGTCGAGATCGTTGGTCGGCTCATCGAGCACCAGAAGGTTTGCGGGCCGCGCCAGCACGCGCGCCAGCAAGAGCCGCGCCCGCTCGCCGCCGGACAACTCGCGCACCGGCGTGCGCGCCTGCTCGGGCTTGAACAGGAAATCCTTCATGTAGGAGACCACGTGGCGCTGCTCGCCATTGATGACGAGGTTTTCGCCGCGCCCATCGGTGAGATATTGTGCCAGCGTCTCCTGCGGGTCGACCGCCTCGCGCTTCTGGTCGAGCGTGGCGATCTCCAGATTGGTGCCGAGCCGCACCGAGCCGGCGTCCGGCTTCATCTCGCCGGTCAGCATTTTCAAGAGCGTGGTCTTGCCGGCGCCGTTCGGCCCGACCAGGCCAACGCGATCGCCACGCTGGATGCGGGTCGAAAACGCCTTGACCACGGTGAGATCGCCAAAGCTCTTTTCGATGTTTTTCGCCTCGATCACCAGCTTGCCGGACTCGGTGGCGTCGCTCGCCACCATGATCGCCGACCCTTCGGCCCCGCGATGACCGCGAAAACGCTGACGCATGGTCTGCAACTCGCCGAGCCGGCGCATGTTGCGCTTGCGCCGCGCCGTCACGCCGTAGCGCAGCCAATGCTCTTCGCGAACGATCTGGCGACCGAGCTTGTGCTGCTCGCGTTCTTCTTCCTCCAGAACCAGGTCGCGCCATTCCTCGAAATGGCCGAAGCCCTTGTCCAGCCTGCGGGTCTGGCCGCGATCGAGCCAGACCGTGGCGCGCGACACGCGTTCGAGGAAGCGGCGGTCGTGCGAGATGACGATCAGCGCCGAGGAGGTGCGGATGAGTTCTTCTTCCAGCCATTCGATGACCGAGAGGTCGAGATGGTTGGTCGGCTCATCGAGCAGCAGGATATCGGGCTCCGGCGCCATGACGCGGGCAAGGGCGGCGCGCCTCGCCTCGCCGCCCGACAGGTCGTTCGGACGTTCCTCACCCGACAGGCCGAGATGCTCCATCAGATAGCTGGCGCGGTAGGGATCGTCGGCGGGGCCAAGCCCGGCCTCGACATAGGCGCGGACAGTGGCAAAACCTTCCATGTCGGGCATCTGCGGCAAATAGCGGACGGTCGCCGAAGGCTGGCGGAACACTTCGCCGTCCTGCGGCTCGATCAGGCCGGCGGCGATCTTCAGCAGGGTCGACTTGCCGGACCCGTTGCGGCCGACCAGTGCGATCTTGTCGCCGGCCGAAGCCGTCAAGGCGGCGCCATCGAGCAGCGGCGTGCCGCCGAAGGTCAGTTTTATCCCATCAAGGTTGAGAAGGGGCGGGGCCATGTCAGCTTTCAGGTAAGGGATAGGGATGAGCGAGCAGCATCGCGCGGCCATGGCCGAGCGCGATTTCGAGGCGGCCCCCGGTCTTGTCGGACTTGACCTCGTTGGAAATGGTCAGCGACGAACCGAACGCCACCTTGACGTGAGCGAGCGGCCATTTGGCGCCGGTGACGGTCAGGCCGTCGAGCTCGGAAAAGCCGAGCACCGAAAACAGCGTGCCGTCGGCATAGTCGAAGCCGGCCGTTCCGCGCAGCAGGGGGATGCCTTCCTGAGCGCCGCTGGTCAAAAGCACGTCCGTTCCCGCCTCCGCCAGCCGCAGGGCGAGCGACAGATGCAGAAAAGCGTGGTCGGCGCGCTTGCCGCCAAAGGCGCCGGCCAGCACCAGGCGGGTCGCGCCGCGCTCCAGTGCCGCGGCGACGGCAAGTTCGCCATCGGTCTGGTCCTTTTCCGCCGGGAAGGTCCGGCGCGGCACGGAAGCGAGATCGTCCGGCAGGTTGGCCGGCACCGAATCGAAATCACCCACCCACAGCTCCGGCACGAGACCCAGCAACCGCGCATGACCGATGCCGGCGTCGGCGGCGATGACGCGGGAGCCTTTGACCTGACGGTCGAGCCGTGGCGTACGGATGAGATCGCCGCCAAGCAGGATGGTGAATGTGCTCATATCGTGTGGCCCTTACCAGCCCGGCACGGGAAACGGAAGGCGGCAAACTCCCGCTTGCATGGCGGATCGGCCCGGCCTATGTGTCGAAACGCTCTAACGGGGTGCCGGACGCGATCTTCGCGGACCGGCTGAGAGGCAGTCTCGCCAACCCGCTGAACCTGATCCGGTTTGTACCGGCGGAGGGATTAGACGTTTCGGACAGTCCGACGCCTCAATTCCTTTCAATTCAAACGAAGGAGGCGCCGATGCGCACGCTTTTATACGCTCTTGTTTCAGCAACGGTCGTGGCCTTGTCCGGGCCCGCCTTGGCCAAGGACAAGCTCACCGTCTACACCTATGAGAGTTTCACCGCCGACTGGGGTCCGGGTCCCGTGGTGAAGAAGGAGTTCGAGGCCGAATGCGGCTGCGACGTCGACTTCGTCTCGGTCGCCGATGGCGTCGCGCTGCTCAACCGCGTCAGATTGGAAGGCACATCGACCAAGGCCGATATCGTGCTTGGCCTGGATACCAATCTCACCGCCGATGCCAAGGCGTCAGGCTTGTTCGCGCCGCATGGCGCGGTGACGGATGTCAGTGTGCCGGGCGGCTGGAGCGACGACACGTTTGTCCCCTTCGACTACGGCTATTTCGCTGTCGTCTACGACACGCAGAAGATGAAGACGCCGCCGAAGAGCCTGAAGGAGCTGATCGAAGGCAGTGCCAACGACAAGATCGTCATCCAGGATCCGCGCACCTCGACGCCAGGCCTCGGCCTGCTTCTTTGGGTCAAGTCGGTCTATGGCGACAAGGCACCCGAGGCCTGGGCCAAGCTCAAGGCCAAGGTGCTGACCGTGACGCCGGGCTGGAGCGAGGCCTATGGGCTGTTCACCAAGGGCGAGGCGCCGATGGTGCTGTCCTACACGACGTCGCCAGCCTACCACATGGTCGCCGAGAACACGGAGCGCTACCAGGCGGCCTCCTTCGAGGAGGGCGAGTATCTGCAGATCGAGGTGGCGGGTATCACCACGACAGGAGCCAAGAATCCGCTGGCGGCCAAGTTCATGGCCTTCATGACCGGGCCGAAATTCCAGGATGCCATCCCCGAGACCAACTGGATGTTCCCGGCAGGCAAGACCGACAAGCCGCTCAATCCGGCCTTCGACAAACTGGTCAAGCCGACGAAGACCTTGCTGTTCAGCCCGCAAGAGGTCGCCGCCAACCGCAAGGCCTGGGTCGATGAATGGCTGGCGGCGATGAGCAAATAGGCAGCGCGATGGCGCCGGCGCATTCCACGGATTCCCGCGTCAGTGCCGGCATTGTCGCGCTCGCTGCAATCGCGCTGCTGATCGGCGGCGCGTTTGCCGGCCTGCTTTTCGAGGGCGCCCATGATTTCTCGGGCGCCTGGGCAGCCTTCGATCCCTATCTGCTTCGCGTCATTCGCTTCACGCTCTGGCAAGCGGTCCTGTCGACGCTGCTTTCGGTCATCCCGGGGCTGTTTGTGGCGCGCGCTCTGTCGCGGCATCCACGTTTCTTCGGCCGCGCCTTCATCCTGCAGATCTTCGCCGTGCCGTTGGCGCTGCCGGCCATCGTTGCAGCGCTCGGCATCCTGGCGCTTTATGGCCGTGCCGGCTACTTCGCCGGCGTGCTTGCCGTTATCGGCGGCGGAAGCTGGCCGGGCATCTATGGCCTGTCCGGCATTCTCGTCGCCCATGTCTTCTTCAACCTGCCGCTGGCGACGCGGCTGTTCCTCGAGGCGCTGCAGACCATACCGGCCGACCAATGGCGGCTGGCGAGCCAACTCGGCATGGCGGCCCGGCCGGCGTTCCGGCTGATCGAATGGCCAACGCTGCGCGCCGCACTGCCCGGCGTCGCCGGGCTTGTGTTCATGCTCTGCATCACATCCTTCACGATCGTGCTGACGCTCGGCGGCGGGCCGGCCGCGACGACGCTTGAGGTCGGCATCTACCAGGCGCTGCGCTTCGATTTCGATCCCGCACGGGCCGTTGCACTGACGCTGCTGCAGATCGCCTTGACCTTTATCGTGGTGCTGGCACTGACGCGGCTAGGCGCCAATGTGGTCGGCGACACCAATTTGCCGGTCGCGCAACGCCGCTATCTCTCGGTCAATCGGAGCGAGACCTGGTTGAACGCGCTACTCATCGTCCTGGCGCTGCTGTTCGTTGTCGGGCCGATGGCGGCAACCGTGATGGCCGGATTGAGTGCCGATCTCGCCCGCTTGGCCGGCGAGGCCACTGTCCGGCAGGCAACGCTGACCAGTGCGGCGCTCGCCTTCCTGTCGGCGCTGCTTTCGGTGATGCTGTCGCTGGCGCTGACCATGGCGCGGCGGGCACTGGCGCTGAACCGCCGTGCCGGCGCAAAGACACTGCTCGAACACGCCACCGATACAGGCGCCGGTTTTGTCCTGGTCGTGCCGCCGATCGTCGTCGGCGCCGGCTGGTTCCTGTTGTTGCGCCATGTCGGCGATGTCTTCGCCATCGCTCCGGTCATGGTCGTCACCGTCAACGCGGTGATGGCGATGCCGTTTGCGCTCCGCGCCGTGCGTCCCGCCTATGATGCAGCGAGCGAGCGTCACGAACGGCTCTGTGCACAGCTCGGCATTGCGGGCTGGAACCGGCTGATGCTGGTCGACTGGCCGTCGCTGCGGCGACCGCTCGCCACGGCCTTCGCTTTCGCCATGGCGCTGTCGCTCGGCGATCTCGGTGTCATTGCCTTGTTCGGCAGTGATTCCGTGCAGACATTGCCCTACCTTCTTCTGGCTCGGATGGGCAGCTACCGCACCGAGGATGCCGCCGGCCTCGCACTGCTGCTCGGCCTCGTCTGTCTCGCGTTGATCGTGGCGGCGCACTGGCTGGGAAGGGAGGAGGTCCGTGATGCGTGAAAAGGCGGCCAACGGGCTCGCGAAGGGCGCGCCGGTGCGGCTGGACAAAGTGTCGTTCAGCTATGGCAGCTATGGCGAGGCGCCGCTTGTTTTCGATGTCGAGTTTGCCGCGGCGACGATCACCGCCATCATGGGGCCGAGCGGTTCGGGCAAGTCGACACTGCTCAATCTGGTCGCCGGCTTCGAGACCCCACGGTCGGGCCGCGTGCTGGTCGGCGGTGTCGATGTCAGCGCCGAGCCGGCCTCGGCGCGGCCGGTGTCGATGGTGTTCCAGGAGAACAATCTCTTCGCGCATCTTTCCGTCGAGCAGAATGTCGGGCTCGGCCGCTCGCCATCCCTGCGGCTGACCGAGGCGGACCGCGCTGCGGTCGCCGAGGCGCTTGCGCGCACCGGTCTTGCGGGCAAGGAGAAACGCCTGCCGCGCGAGCTCTCCGGGGGCGAACGCCAGCGCGTCGCCCTGGCCCGCGTGCTGGTGCGCGACCGACCGGTGTTGCTGCTCGACGAGCCCTTCGCTTCGCTCGGACCGGCTTTACGCGACGAGATGCTGGATCTGGTTGCCGCCGTTCATGCCGAACGCGCCATGACAGTGCTGTTCGTCACCCACCAGCCGGAGGATGCACGCCGCATCGGCGAGCATATGGTGTTTGTCGACAATGGGTTGGTCGCCGCCACCGGCAAGGCTGATGATTTCTTCGCCGGGGCTGGTCCGGAGGCGTTCCGGCGCTATATCGGCGCGGGTGCCGGATATTCCACATCACGCGATGTTGCCCGGAAGCGGACATAATTTACGGTCAAACCGGCTCCAGGCGATGTGGCGTTTGCTTGCCATGACCGGGGGAGTGTGGCTAGGTCCGCCCTACCGGTCCGGCACAGGCCGTGATTTGCCTGCAGTATCCGGCGCCCGCCCCTGGGATGGGCCGCGGATACTGCAGCAGTTTGAGATATGGCACGTGAACATTCTGAAGATCGTCCCCGATTTTCAATGTCATGTGCCGGGACCCGAAAGGAAGCCGTTCTGGCGATCGGCGCTAACACATTGGGAATGAAACCGCTGGCGCGCTTTCTCGCGCTGGCCGGCTTTGCCGTGGCGTTGGCAAGCTGCCAGATGTTCACGCCGCCGGAGGTTCAGGAATCCGGCTTCCAGCCTTCCGACAAGCCGATCACGGTGGACAATGTCGGCGCCAACAACAAGCTCGCCGAATTGGCCAGGGCGCAGCATCCGCGCATCCTGGCGACCTATGGCGGCGAATATTCCGATCCCAAGCTCGAGCGCATGGTCGCCAAGGTGGTCGGTAGTTTGACGGTGGTGTCCGCCAACCCGACACAGACCTATCGCATCACCATTTTGAATTCGCCCAATGTCAATGCCTTCGCGCTGCCGGGCGGCTATCTCTACATCACGCGCGGCCTCCTGGCGCTGGCCAATGATTCGGCCGAGCTTGCAGCTGTCATCGCGCATGAGATGGGCCACGTCACCGCCAATCACGGCTTGCAGCGCCAGCAACTCGAGGCAGAGGAAGGCCTGGCGACCAAGGTGGTTTCCGATGTGCTCGGCGACAGCCCGACCGCCAAGGCGGCGTTGATCCGCGGCAAGCTGAGGCTCGCGCAATTCTCGCGCAACCAGGAGCTGGAAGCCGACGCCATCGGCATCAAGTCGATCGGCGAGGCCGGCTACGATCCTTTCGCCGCCGGCCGCTTCCTGCAATCAATGTCGGCCTACACCGATTTCCGCTCGATCAGCGGCGCCACCGACGCCAGCCTCGATTTCCTGGCCACGCACCCCAATACGCCGCAGCGCATCGATCTGGCGCAGCGCCATGCCCGCCAGTTCGGCGCGCCGGGCGTCGGCACGCGCGACCGCGATTCCTTCCTCGCCGGCATAGACGGCCTGCTCTATGGCGACACGCCGGAAGAAGGCTATGTACGCGGCGAAACCTTCCTGCATCCGGGCCTTGGCGTTTCGTTCACGGTACCGGACGGCTTCATCATCGACAATTCGGCGGCAGCGGTGACGGCCACCGGCCCCGGCGACATAGCGATCCGTTTCGATGGCGTGTCGATCGACAAGAACCGGGCGCTGACGGACTATATCCGCAGCGGCTGGGTGGCTGGTCTCGTCGACAGCAGCGTCAGGCAGGAAACCATCAACGGCAACGAGGCAGCGACCGCGCATGCCGGCGCCGAAGGCTGGCAGTTCGACATTGCGGTGATCCGCGCCGGCGGCCAGGTCTACCGGCTGCTGACCGCGGCCCCTTCGGCCAGCACGTCGCTGGACACAATCGCCCGCTCGGTCAGCGGCTCGTTCCGGATCTTGAGTGCCGCCGAAAAGGCGGCGCTGAAGCCGCTGCGCATCCGCGTCGTCACTGTCCAGCCTGGGCAGACGATGGGTTCGCTTTCGGCGCAGATGGTCGGCGTCGACCGTAAGCTCGACCTGTTCCGCGTCCTCAACGCGCTGTCGCCTGGTGCCGCGGTTTCGGCCGGCGACAAGGTCAAGATCGTCACGGACAAGTAGGCACCTGCGGACGCCTGCCGCCGTTCAGGCGGCAGTCGCCATGAACTCCGGATTCTGCTTCACCAACGCGACCTTCAGCTTTTCCATGGCGCGGGCCTCGATCTGGCGGACGCGTTCCTTGGAGATGCCGAGGGTTTCGCCGAGCGCTTCCAGCGTCGCGCCCTCGTCGTTAAGCCGGCGTTCCTCGATGATCCTCAACTCCCGTGCGTTGAGCGCGCGAAGCGCCTCCCTCAGCCAGAGCGAGCGGCGCGCGACATCGATCTTGTCGCCGACGATCTCGTCGGGCAGCGGATCGTCCGAGACCAGGAATTCCATGCGCTCGGTCGAACCCGCATCGTCGGCAACCGGCATGTTGAGTGAGGAGTCGGGAGCCGACAGCCGCGAATCCATCATCGCCACGTCGGCTTCGGAGACGCCGAGTGCTTCCGATACTTCGCGATAGAGCGTTGCGTTTGACAGTGGCTCGGCGCCATTCGCCAGCCGCGCGCGCAGGCGTCGCAGGTTGAAGAACAGCGCCTTCTGCGCCGAGCTGGTGCCGCCACGCACGATCGACCAGTTGCGCAGGATATAGTCCTGCATCGAGGCCCGGATCCACCATGTCGCATAGGTCGAGAACCGCACCTCGCGCTCCGGCTCGAAGCGGGCGGCGGCCTCGAGCAGTCCGACATGACCCTCCTGGACCAGGTCGCCGAGCGGCAGGCCGTAATGGCGGAATTTGGAGGCCATGGAAATGACCAGCCGCATATGCGCGACGGTGATGCTGTGCAGCGCGTTCTGGTCGTTGTCCTCTTTCCAGAGCAATGCAAGCCGATGCTCTTCGTCACGCTCGAGGTAGGGAGCCTTCATCGCCGCGCGGACCATGATCCGTCCTGCCGTGTCTTCCATCATGAGGCGCTCCCTGGGTGGTGCGGATGACTTTGCAAACTTGGCTGGCGCCTGGGTTGAAATGGCGGCGTCGTGCCCTAGAACAGCCAGAACTGCCATGCGCGGGAAAGGTTCCGCGACCGTGGCTGCGGGTATGTGTTGCCTGGCGGACTCCGGGGACTACCCGCGATAGCCGTGATGTCGGCTGGAAAGCGCCAGTTTGAGTATCTGATTTCAGAAACTGATTGTTTTTGGAATTCTGTTCCTTATTTTTTCGACTTGCATCTGTCAGTTTCCAGCGCTCACAATATGCCGGTCGGCCGGCCAAGGACGGGATCACAGAAAAATGAAATGGCTCAAGTCGCTCATCATCGCCGGAACGCTGCAGGCCTTGGCTGTCACCGCAGGCCATGCCGGCGCCAATCTCGACCAGATCAAGCAGGCCGGGGTCATCAAGGTCGGCACGGAAGGCACTTATGCGCCATTCACCTATCATGACACTTCGGGCGCACTGGTCGGCTTCGACGTCGAAATCGCCAAGGCGATCGCCGACAAGCTCGGCGTCAAGGTCGAATTCCTCGAAGGCAAGTGGGACGGGCTGATCGCCGGCCTCGACGCCAATCGCTATGACGCCGTCATCAACGAGGTCGGCATCACCGATGCCCGCAAGGCCAAGTACGACTTCTCCGATCCTTACATCGCCTCCAAGGCGGTGCTGATCGTGCGCGGCGACAACACAGACATCAAGACCTTTGCCGATCTCAAGGGCAAGAAGTCGGCGCAGTCGCTGACCTCGAATTTCGGCAAGCTGGCCGAAACGAACGGCGCCGAGCTGGTCGGCACCGATGGCTTCGACCAATCGATCCAGCTGCTTCTGACAGGCCGTGCCGACGCCACGATCAATGACAGCCTGTCGTTCCTCGACTTCAAGAAGCACAAGCCCGACGCCAATGTGAAGATCGCCGCGCAAGAGGAAAACGCCGACTATTCCGGCGTCATCGTGCGCAAGGGCGATCCGGAGCTGGTCGCGGCGATCAACAAGGCGCTGGCCGACATCAAGGCCGACGGCACCTATAAGAAAATCTCCGACACCTATTTCGGCCAGGACGTTTCGAAGTAATCTATGAGGCGGGCCGCTCCGCGGCCCACAGGACATATCGAGCGGCGAGTCGTCTTTGACGGTCCGCCGCTTTTGTCGTGATATGTCGCGCCTCGACGAAAGCCTCGACTTATTTGGAGGGTCTTACGTGCCGCACTGGCTGCAACTGATGCTGGAGTCGCTGCCTTCGCTGTTGTGGGCGGCGCTGATCTTCACCGTGCCGCTGACGCTGTTGTCCTTCGTCCTTGGGCTGACCGTTGGGTTGGGTGCGGCGCTTGCCCGGCTGTTTGGTCCGAAACCGCTGGTCGCGCTGGTGCGCTTCTATGTCTGGATCTTCCGCGGCACGCCGCTGCTGGTGCAGCTGTTCCTTATCTTCTACGGCCTGCCGTCGGTCGGTATCCTGCTCGACGCCTTCACGGCGGCGTTGATCGGCTTCACGCTCAACATCGGCGCCTACACGTCGGAAATCATCCGCGCGGCCATAGGGTCGGTGCCGAAGGGCCAGTGGGAAGCGGCCTATTCGATCGGCATGACCTGGAGCCAGGCGATGCGGCGCACCATCCTGCCGCAAGCCGGCCGGGTCGCGGTGCCGCCGCTTTCCAACACCTTTATCTCATTGGTCAAGGATACGTCGCTGGCCGCCGCCATCACCGTGCCGGAGATGTTCCAGGCGGCGCAGCGCATCGTCGCCACCACCTATGAGCCGCTGATCCTCTATGTCGAGGCGGCGATCCTCTATCTGGCGCTGAGTTCGGTGCTGTCGGCCTTGCAGACGCGGCTGGAGACCCGGCTCAACCGCTATGGCGGCTTCCTGGAGGCACGCTCATGATCGGCCTCAGCAACATCGAAAAGCGCTTTGGCGACAATCTCGTGTTGAAGGGCGTGACGGTCACCATTGCCGAAGGCAGCGTCACGGCGCTGGTCGGCCCGTCGGGCGGGGGAAAGAGCACCCTGCTGCGCTGTATCAACCTCCTGGAGATCCCGACCTCGGGCACGGTGCGCATCGGCGACGAGACGCTCGAATTCCATCCTGGTGGCAGGGTTCCGGCCAGGGATATCCAGCGCCTGCGGCTGCAGACCGGCATGGTGTTCCAGAACTTCCAGCTGTTTCCGCATCGCACCGCGATCGAGAACGTCATGGAAGGGCTGGTGACGGTGCTGAAATGGGCGCCTGAGAGGGCACGCGAGCGGGCGCTGGCTCTGCTGGAGAAGGTGGGGATGGCGCACAAGGCCGACGCCTGGCCGGCGACGCTGTCGGGCGGCCAGCAGCAGCGCGTGGCGATCGCCCGCGCCTTGGCGCCGTCGCCGAAAGTGCTGCTCTGCGACGAGCCGACCTCGGCACTCGACCCGGAACTGGCGCAAGAGGTGGTCGACGTGCTTGGCAAGCTCGCCAGTGAAGGCACGACCATGGTGATGGCGACGCATGATCTGCGCCTCGCCTCCAAGATCGCCAAGGAAGTGGTGTTCCTCGATGCCGGCGTCGTCGTCGAGAAGGGACCGGCCGCGGTGCTGTTCAACAATCCGGAGCAGCAACGGACGAAGCGGTTCATTGCGACGCTGAAGCAGGAGGCTGAGAAGGAAGGCGGCGGCGGGTAGGCGCGGCCTAGGGTCTGTAGAATTCGGGCGATGGCCCCGAAGGCGCGCCGGTTCCGGTATATCTTGCCGGATGCGCGAGCAGGCCGTCAGCCATCCTTCGGCATATCGGGCCTTGCCGCCAGCAGCCGCTGAAATTTCACCGTCAGATCTCCCTCGAAATCGCGGCTCTTCATTTGCAGGTTCAGATATGATGGCTGACGAGCGCCACGCCAAGTCCGATGAGGATCGAACCGCATGTCTTTGGGATCACCCATCCGGCGCCAGTGAACCGGCCAACGGCGAGCGAGGCGATGCCGACCGCCGCAAGGTCGGCCATCGAGAAGATGAGATTGACGATGATGCCGAGGATGAGGAACTGCAACCCGACGGCCATGCCGGCTGACGGATCCACGAACTGCGGCAGGAAGGTCAGGAAGAACAGTGCCGTCTTGGGATTGAGGATCTCGACGACCATGCTGTCGCGAAATGTGTTCGGGGCCGGCCTGGCACCATCCTCGCCCATCCGGTTCCAGCCCAGGAACATGGCAAGGCCCAGCGAAATGAGATATGCGGCGCCCGCCCATCGGATCACCAAGAAAGCGACCGGCGCGTGTTCCATCAGTGCGGCGAGCCCGACCGCCGCGGCCAGGATGTGCACGTAACAACCAAGATGGACACCCAGTGCCGCCATCAATCCCGCCTGACGGCCATGGGCCAGCGTCTGCGCTGTCATGTAGAGAATCGCCGGTCCTGGCATGCAGGCGAAGGCGAGTGTTGCGAGGGCGAACGGAATCCAGAGATCCAGCGATGGCATGACAGCTCCTCCCATGTGATCAAGCCGTGGGAGGAGTAGGCCGGGGGGCAGGCCGAAAACATACGGCGGATGCCGTATTTGGATGATGATCGGGTTTGGCTAATCTGCCGATGGTTAAGGGGCCGTTGCCGGGTTGCCCATTGTAGCGGCTGCGATATCAGCCGGTGGGCAATCCCAGACGAACCGCGTAGGCGGTCAGTTCGGCGGTGTTGTGGAGACTGAGCTTGCCCATCAGATTTTCGCGATGTTTGCGAGCGGTCGGCAGGCTGATGCCCAGTCGTTCGGCGATGTCGCGCGTGATCATGCCTTGCGCCACCAGTTGAAGGATCTGCCGTTCGCGCCGCGTCAGCGGTACCGGGGACAGGATTTCCTGCGCGGCTATCGGCTCGCTTTCCCTGCCTATATCGCTGACCGCGAAGCGAACGGTTTTCGCCAGATAGGTGCCTCCGTTCTTGACCGCTTCGATGGCAGCGCCGAGTTCCTCGGGATCGCCATCCTTGGTCAGGTAGGCGTTGGCGCCGGCGCTGAGCGCGGCGCGTACTGTCCTCGGCTCGACATTGGCCGTCAGCACCACGATCCGCAGGCGTGGCGCCAAGGTCCTGATGGTGGCGATAAACTGCATCCCGGCCACACCTGGCATGCCGAGGTCGAGGATCAAAAGGTCGGCGCGCGTGCTTCGCAGCTGGCCAAGCAGCGCCTCGCCATCCGCAGCCTCGGCGACGACCGAGACATTGTCCATAGCCGAGATAAGCAACTTCAGCCCCTCGCGCACGATGGCATGGTCGTCGGCGAGTATGGCGGTGAGCGAGCGGTTCATCGGGGCACCATCCAGGGCTGCAGCGGCGTATATGGATCGATCGCCAACTTATGCGAAACAGGTTGCCGGTAGATCAACGGTACCGGGGAAGACCGGCCGGAGAATTACTTGGGACAATTGGAGGGATTCGATGCAGGAAGACAAGATACGCCAGGCCCTGGTCGAACTCCTGTATCGCAATTCCTACGGCGTGGTCATCTCCAACATCGTGATCTCGATGGCGGCGGTCTATGTTCTGAGAACGGCCGTTTCCGCCAATTGGCTGATCGGCTGGCTGGCGGCGCTGTATCTGCTGACGGCTATCCGGGTGCTGGCGTCGCGCCGTTTTTTCAGCCGCTCAAGGGATCGCGGCTCGATCTTGCGCTGGGCATGGCTGGCCACGGCGTTTTCCTGTATGTCGGGCCTTCTGTGGGGGGTGCTTGGCTGGGTCGGCTTTATGCCCGAGGCGCCGATCGTGCTGTCCTTCACGGTCATCGTCCTGACTGGTCTCGTCTGCGGTACGGTGCCGTCGCTGTCGGCCTTTCCGCCGGCGCTGGTCGGTTCCATCCTGGCCACGGTGGTGCCGGTCGCCTTGCGCTGCTTGACCACCCAAAGCGATATTTCCGGCGCCTTCCTGTTCCTGCTCGCATCGCTGGTGGCGATCAATTTCTACTACTGCCGTATCACCTACCGCATGCTGCGCGAAACCGTCAGCCTGCGACTGGAGAACGAAACGCTGGTCGAGCACCTGCAAGAGGAACGCGACAGGGCGCAGACCGCCGACCGTGCCAAGACGCGTTTTCTGGCGGCGGCGAGTCACGATCTGCGCCAACCGATCCATGCCCTGAGCCTGCTGGTCTCGACGCTTGCCATATTGGGGCAGCGCGGCGACGTACCCTCCGGCGAGGCGCGCGATCTGGCCAGCCGGGCGAAATCGGTTGTCAGCAACTTCAGTGGGCTGCTCAACGCTTTGCTCGATATCTCGCGGCTCGATGCGGGCATCGTCACGGTCGCGAGCGAGGCGGTGCCGCTGCGCGACCTCTTTGGTGATCTTCGCAATGAATTCGCCGCCGAGGCAAAACAACGCGGACTTACGTGGCGCGTGGTAGACAGCAGTCTCTACGTCGACAGCGACCCGATGATGTTGAAGCGCATCCTCAACAACCTGATCTCGAATGCCCTTCGCTACACCAAGCAAGGTGGTGTCCTGCTGGGCTGTCGCCGGCGCGGCGCATGTGTGGAGATACAGGTCCTCGACAGCGGCCCCGGCATCCCCGCCGATCAGCAGGGGATGGTCTTCGAGGAGTTCGTGCAGTTGCAGAACCCGGCGCGGGACCGCACGCAAGGCCTGGGACTCGGGCTCGCCATCGTTCGCCGCACCGCCGAGCTGTTGGGGCACCCCCTGAAATTGGCTTCGACGTCCGGGCGCGGTTCCCTGTTTTCCATCACCGTCGCGAAGGCCGGCGCGGTGCAAGCTCGCTTGGAGGTCGACACGACATCGCCGGCCAGCAGTGCCGCCGGCATCATGGTGGTCGAGGACGAGGGCGACGTTCTCGATGCCATGGTGCGCTTGCTCAGCCTGGAGGGACATCGTGTCTATCCCGGCCGCTCCGCCGCAGAGGCGCAGGAGGCCCATACGGCGGCGCTGGCTGCCGGCGATGCGCCGGTCGACCTGATCATCGCAGACTACCGTCTCGAGAATGACACCACCGGCACCGACGCGATCCGTGCGCTTCACGCCCATATCGGCCGGCTTGTCCCGACCATCATCATTACTGGCGATACGTCGCCGGCGCGCCTCAAGGAGATCAGCGCCAGCGGCAGCCGCATCCTGCACAAGCCGATCGCCGACGAGGAATTGCGCGAGACCATTACCGCGGTCTGCTTTGGCGGCAAGGCGATAAGTGGCGACACACGTTAAAACGAAACGCGCGCTCGACGGCTCGGCGCGCCGGCAAGCCGCGATGCAGCACGCTGGTGCGCAGGGCCTACCAACATCGAAGCTGCCGCCCGAAAGCAAAAGAGGCCCCGGTCAAACCGGAGCCTCCAATCGTTTCACGCAGGATTTCTCGAAAGGTGAGAAAGATCAGGCAGCTTCTTCCTGCTCGGCCTCTTCATTGTCGGCCTTGGCGCCACGCTTAGGGCCCTTGTTGAGGTTGACCTCGATTAGGCGCACGGCTTCGGTTTCCGACATGCGGTTGACGGCCGCGATCTCGCGGGCCATGCGGTCGAGCGCCGCCTCGTAGAGCTGACGCTCGGAATAGGACTGCTCCGGCTGGTTGTCGGCGCGGTAGAGGTCACGCACGACTTCCGAGATCGAGATCAGGTCGCCCGAATTGATCTTCGCATCATATTCCTGGGCGCGGCGCGACCACATGGTGCGCTTGACGCGGGCGCGGCCCTGCACGACCTTCAGCGCGCGCTCGACATAATCCTCTTCCGACAGCTTGCGCATGCCGATGGAGGTCGCCTTGGCGACCGGCACCTTCAGGCGCATCTTGTCCTTCGAGAAGTCGATGACGAACAGTTCCAGCTTGTGTCCAGCAACTTCCTGCTCGTCGATCGAGACGATCTGGCCGACGCCATGCGCCGGGTAGACGATGTACTCGCCGGTCTTGAAACCGTGACGCGCAGCGGTGGACTTCTTCTGCGGGGTGATCGTTGCCATTGCGCACTGAACTCCTTGTTGTGGTACCGGCGTCCTGCCGGCCCGAACTCGCGCGATCGGAGAAACCGACCGTTAGCCGCACAACAGATGAACCCATCGGAAAAGCCGGACCGGCAAACCGCAACATCGCGACCGCCTGGCCCAGATCGCTCTGGTCCGAATGGGATTTTCACCTTTCAGTGATTTGGGGCGTCTGCGCCATAAATCGACGTTGTGTCACCGGCATGTTTCGCTGATGTAACACAAAAAGTCGGAAGAATCAAGGTTTTGCTGCATACGCGAAGGCCACAACCCGGCGCCGGCTGTCAAGCCGGTTAATGTGACGTGCCTCTTACCCTGCGTAATACCGGCCTTTCCGGCCGTATTGTCAATCGCCTTCGCCGGGCTCGGCGGAGAAGTATTTCTCGAACTTGCCGGCCTCGCCGTCGAAGGATTTCGCGTCTGCCGGCGGTTCCTTCTTGGCGGTGATGTTGGGCCATTTCTCGGCATATTCGGTATTGACCTGCAGCCATTTGTCGAGGCCGGGCTCGGTGTCGGGCTTGATCGCGTCGGCCGGGCATTCCGGCTCGCAAACACCGCAGTCGATGCACTCGTCGGGATGGATGACGAGCATGTTCTCGCCTTCGTAGAAACAATCGACCGGACAGACCTCGATGCAGTCCATGTATTTGCATTTGATGCAATTGTCGGTCACGACATAGGTCATCGGTCGGCTCCGGGACGTCCCATTTTGTTGGGCTTTTTCCGTCAGGTAACGCCTTTGGCCGCTGCTTGCAAGGGCAGCCATTCCTGTCGGCATCAGCGTTTCGAAATGGAATTCCAGGCAGCCGGCGCCCCAGAGGCCGGCGACCTCATGCAGGGCTTCCTGTTTGCCGGGTTCAGTTTTGCTTCAAACACGTCGTTATCCTGGCAAGCGCCGCCTGTTTTTGGACGCCAGGCATCAATCTTCGCCGAGCAATCGGTCGGTCTGGCGACGTTCCTTCTTGGTCGGGCGGCCGCTGCCGGCCTCGCGCAGCCCCGGAATTGCATCGGGAGGGGCTTCGCCCTTCGGTGCGGGCGGTGGCGACATATCCTCGTAGAGCGTACGGGCTTCCTCGGCCGGGCCGCGTCGCGCACCCGCGCCGAGGACCTTCCAGATGAAGATGCGCCGCTCGAGCGTGATGGTCAGGACGTCGCCTGGCTTGACCTGATCGGAAGCCTGCGCTGCTTTGTCGCGATTGATGCGGACCCGGCCGGCGACGACCAGTTTCGCCGCCAGCGAGCGCGATTTCACGACGCGGGAGAAGAACAGCCATTTGTCGATGCGCTGGCGGCCTTCGGCAACCATCGAAGCGAGCCGGGTTCTACTTCTTCAATTGGTCGCGCAGAGCGGCGAGCTTGGCGAAGGGCGAATCCGGATCGAAACGCACCGGGCGCTCCTCGCGCGGCTTTGGCTGGAAGGCGGGCTTGCCGCCTTGCGGACCACCCTTGCCATCCGGCCTGCCACCCTTCCAGTCGGGACGGCCTTCGCGGCGGTCGGGACGCTCGCCCTGCGGCCTGTCACGTCGCTGTTCGCCTTCGGCCTGCGGCTTGGGTTTGAACTTCGAGCGGTCGAAGCGCGGCTTGCCGGCTCCATCGCGCCGTCCTTCATGGGCCGGACGCTCTCCGGGTGCAGCGGCGTTCGGTGCGCCGGCGTCCGCAGGCGCATCGCTTCGGCCGCGCGCTTGTCCGTTGCGTGGGCGATTGTTCCTGCGGTTGTCGTCGCGGTTGCGCGGGCGCTGTTCGAAACGACCCTGACGCCACAACAGGATGGGTTTTGGCGCTTCGGCTTCCGGGGCGGGTTCCCCGGTGGCTGCTTCAGTCACCGTCACGGGTTCGTCCGGCGCGGCGTCCGTTGCCGGCGCGGCATTTGACACCAGCTCGGCCGGTGCAACTTCTTCTGCCGCTGCGGCTTCAGTCTCGGCAGCTTCAGCCTCTGCCTGCGGTTCAACCGGTGCCGGTTCAGCAGCAGCCTCGGCAACAGGCGCTTCGTCTTGCACGGTTTCGACCGGAGCGTCCGCCTGTTCTCCCACGGCAGGCGCAGCAGGTTCCGCCGCGGCGTCGGAGGTCATTTCGGTCGCCGTTTCCGAAACGGCCACTGCGTCCGATGCCGGCTCCGACCCTTCGACTGCTGCCTCTGCTGCGGCGTCCGCCGCCTTGGTCTGCTCGGCTCGTGCAGCCTCTTCCGCCGCAAGCTTCGCCATCGCTGCTTCGCGCGCGGCATTGTCCTGTGCTTCGAGCCGCGCCTTGACCTCGACGGCCGGCTTCGGCTCGGCACGGTAGCCGAGACCTTTGAGGATCTCTTCCATGTCGTCCGCGGTGGCGCCGAGGATCGACATCATCGGCGGCGTCACCATGAAGGACTGGCCGTCATAGGCGCCGTCCGGGCGCTGGCCGAGGCCGGGCTTCCAGTTGGTCGCCGGGCGGATCAGATCCGCCAGCCGTTCCAGGATGTCGATGCGCACGGCGCGACGGCCGAGATTGCGGTAGCCGGCAAGCTTGTAGAAGGTCTTGTCGAAGGCGGGGTCGATGACCACCGAGGTGCGACCCGAGGCGAGCGCATGGACCACGTCGCCAAAACCTGGCTTGTCCTTGCCGTCGTTCTTCAGCGCCCACAGCAGCGTCACCAGCCCGGCAGGCGCCGGCTTGATCAGCGCCGGCACGAAGACATGGTAGGCGCCGAAGCGCACGCCAAGCCGGCGAAGGGCTGCGCGGCCTTCCTGGTCGAGCGACTTCATCTCCTCGGCGATGTCGCGGCGGTTGATGAGGCCGAAATTCTCGACCAGCTGGAAGGCGATGCCACGGCCGATGCCGGAAATCTGGTCGGCGTTTTTCAAGTCGACCAGCGGCTTCAGCAGCGACTCGATCTGGAAATTGACGAAACGCTCGGCACGCGCGGCGACCTTGTCGCGCGCCGGGCCGGTCAGCTGTTCGTCGGCCAGCAGCACCAGCCGCGGCTTCAGCGCGTCTTCGCCTGATACAAGCGTGCCGATCGGCGCACCGATCCAGCGCAGCGTGCCATCCGACCCGAGCGCGATATCGCCATTGGCCGAGGCGCCGAAGCGTTCGGCGCGCGCCTCGAACTCGGCGGCCAGCGCCTTCTGGGCAGCGGTGCGCACCGCCTTGGCGTCTTCGCCGCCGGCGGTCTGGTCGGCGGTGAAGCGGAACCCTTGCAGCTCGCCGACATGGTGGCCTTCGACAAGGACGGTTCCGGTAGGACTAATTTCGGCTTCAGGCATGGTATTTTCTCTAAGGCGCCGCATGAGGACGGAAGTCCTGCGGTCTACGAAGCGTTTCGTCAACCGCTCATGCAGCGCATCCGACAATCTGTCTTCGATTTCGCGCGTCTTTTCCTGCCAGTGTGCCTGATCGGCCAGCCAGCCGGGCCGGTTCGACACGAATGTCCAGGTGCGGATCTGGGCAATGCGATGCGAGAGCGTATCAATGTCGCCCTCTGTTGTGTCGGCGCGGCGAACCTGCTCGGCCATATAATTCTCGTCGACATGGCCGTGGCGTGCGAGGTCCGTGTAGATCGAGGCAATGAGGTCGGCATGCTGGGCCGGCGCGATCCTGCGGTAGTCGGGCAGCGCGCAGGCTTCCCACAACAGCGCCACGCGCTTGGCATTGGTGGTGAGTGCGCGGATGTCCTCGTCGCGCGACAGATGCTCGAGCGCCTGTGCATCGACGGCAGGCAATGCCCGTGTCAGTCCCTCGACCGGGGCGTTGGTTTCGATCGAGCGCTTCAGCGCGTCGAGGCTGGCAAAGTCGAAATGTGCGGTGCGCCATTGCAGCACCTTCACCGGGTCGAAGTCGTGGCCTTCGATCTTCTTGATCAGATCCTCGTCCAGCGGGTCGACCTGGCCGGTGACACCGAACGTGCCGTCGCGCAGATGCCGGCCGGCGCGGCCGGCGATCTGGCCAAGCTCGGCCGCCGTCAGATTGCGGTACTGGAAGCCGTCGAACTTGCGATTCTGGGCGAAGGCGACGTGGTCGAGATCGAGGTTGAGACCCATGCCGATGGCATCGGTGGCGATGAGGTAGTCGACATCGCCGGACTGGAACAGCGCCACCTGGGCGTTGCGGGTGCGCGGCGAGAGCGCGCCGAGCACGACGGCGGCACCGCCCTGCTGGCGGCGGATCAACTCGGCGATGGCGTAGACCTCGTCGGCGGAAAAGGCGACGATCGCCGTGCGCCGCGGCAGGCGGGTCAGCTTCTTGGAGCCGGCATAGGCAAGATGCGACAGCCTCGGCCGCGTCACCACCGAGACACCCCTCAGCAGGCGCTGCAGGATACTTTGCATGGTGGCGGCGCCCAGCAGCAGCGTTTCCTGGCGGCCGCGCAGGTGCAGGATGCGATCGGTGAAGATGTGGCCGCGCTCGAGGTCGCCGGCGAGCTGCACCTCGTCGATGGCGACGAAGGCGGCGTCGGTCTCGCGCGGCATGGCCTCGACGGTGCAGACCGAATATTTGGCGCCCGGTGGCTGGATCTTTTCCTCGCCGGTAATCAGCGCAACCTTGTGGGCGCCGACCTTTTCGCAGACGCGGGCGTAGACCTCGCGCGCCAGAAGCCTGAGCGGCAGGCCGATGATTCCACTCTCATGCGCCACCATGCGCTCGATGGCGAGATGGGTCTTGCCGGTGTTGGTCGGCCCGAGCACGGCGGTCACGTCGCGGCCCGACAGGATCAGCGGCTCAGTGTGTTTGGGCTGGATGTTCATCAACCTAGAATAAGGCTTCCGGGACCTGGAGATAAGGCTTCTGGCCTCTGGTTGTCGGGAGCGTGCCTCAAATGGGCGCGTATGACAGGCGACACATAGGGATTTCGGGCGCGAAGCGAAAGCGGAATGTTCCGTCGGCAGCCAGAAGGTGGTTCCGTCAAGCTCTCAATCAGAATGCGGATTAACGGATAGAACGAGTCTGGAACGAATCGGCGACGAATCAGTGACTCCTGCAGGTTCAGCTTTTGTTCACGGCTATATGTGGATTTCGCGACCACGAGACGCACCACATGCTGAATCGCTGAACTGGCCCGTTTCGTGCTAAGAGGGCATTGCCATTAACCTTTGCCGATAAACGATCACAATGGCTTGGCGTGCCTCGACCAAGGTTATGAAATTGTTGATCTTTCTTAATCTGCGTTAAGCAATTGGCAGGGGATTCCGGCTGTCGTCGTTAACGTTCAGCTCAAAGCCGGAACGAATCGGCGACGAATCAGCGATGGCGGAATTTTCCCGTTTTGTTCACCTCAATATCTTGTGTTGTGAACAGCTTATCCACCGAGAATCCACAGGCTTGGAAGCTGGTTTCGCACAGGCCGGCCGGGCCGCTGTTAACCTCTGCGTGCCGGATTGGGTCAGCAGCCGTGCTGTCACTTCGAAGGGACCATGGCGCAAACGAAAAACGGGCCGGCGCGCCGGCCCGTCGATCTCTGCGCCTACATCGCCGTCGTCAGGCGAAATACTGGCCGCCATTGGCCGTGATGGTCGAGCCGGTGATGAAGCCGGCATCTTCGGATGCGAGGAAGACGACGCAGCGCGCGATTTCTTCGGGCTCACCGAGGCGGCCGACAGGAATCTGCGGAATGATGCGCTCGTTGAGCACCTTCTCGTCGATCGCCTTGACCATCTCGGTGGCGATATAGCCGGGACAGATGACGTTGACAGTGATGCCGGCGCGCGCCCCCTCTTGGGCGAGAGCCTTGCTGAAACCGATATCGCCGGCCTTGGCGGCGGAATAGTTGACCTGGCCGGCCTGGCCCTTCTGGCCGTTGATCGAGGAGATGGTGATGATGCGGCCGAACTTGCGGTCGCGCATCCCGCTCCACAGCGGATGCGTCATGTTGAAGACGCCGGACAGGTTGGTGTCGATGACCTCTTTCCACTGCTCACGCGTGATCTTGTGGAACATGGCGTCGCGGGTGATGCCGGCATTGTTGACCAGCACCGAGACCGGGCCGAGATCGGCCTCGACCTGCTTGATGCCGGCGGCGCAGGCATCATAGTCGGCGACCGACCATTTGTAGACCGGAATGCCGGTCTCAGCCTTGAATTTCGCCGCTGCGGCATCATTGCCGGCATAGTTCGCCGCAACCGAATAGCCGACGGTCTTCAATGCGATCGAGATCGCCGCGCCGATGCCGCGCGATCCGCCTGTGACGATTGCTACCTTGGTCATGCATTTCCCCTTTTTTGATATCGCCCTGTTGTCGGGCTTGGCAGGCACTGGATACAGAACGGGCGGCTAAAGCGCGTCGCGCTGAAGTAGGTTCAGGCGATGCGCTTCAGCTGTTTGGTTTTATGCATGTCGGTGTTCCCAAAACCGCTGCGCAGTTTTGGGCGACATGCATGCACGCCGCCCGTTTAGTGACTTTCTTCAGAGTGCTTCGACACACATGGCGACGCCCATGCCGCCGCCGATGCACAGGGTAGCGAGACCCTTCTTGGCGCCGCGCCGGCGCATTTCGAAGACCAGCGTGTTGAAGACGCGAGCGCCGGACGCACCGATCGGATGGCCGATGGCGATGGCGCCGCCATTGACGTTGACGATCGAGGGATCCCAGCCCATGTCCTTGTTGACGGCGCAGGCCTGCGCCGCAAAGGCTTCGTTGGCCTCGACCAGGTCGAGATCGCCGACCGACCAGCCGGCCTTTTCCAAGGCCTTGCGCGAGGCGGGAATGGGTCCGGTGCCCATGATCTGCGGATCGACGCCGGCGGTTGCCCAGGACACGATGCGCGCCAGCGGGGTGATGCCGCGCCTCACCGCTTCCGCTTCGCTCATCAGCAGCGCGCCGGCGGCGCCGTCATTGATGCCGGAGGCGTTGGCGGCGGTTACCGTGCCGTCCTTGTCGAAAGCCGGGTTCAGCTTGGTCATGGCGTCGATCGTGGCGCCGTGGCGGATGTATTCGTCCTGGTCAACGATGGTGTCGCCCTTCTTGCCCTTGATGGTGACGGCGACGATCTCGTCCTTGAACTTGCCGGCCTTCTGCGCGGCCTCGGCCTTGTTTTGCGAGGCGAGCGCGAACTGGTCCTGGTCTTCGCGGGTGATCTGGAACTGACGCGCGACGTTTTCGGCTGTGTTGCCCATGTGGTAACCGTTGAAGGCGTCCCACAGCCCATCCTTGATCATGGTGTCGATCAGCTTGAAGTCGCCCATCTTGACGCCGGCGCGCAGGTGCTGGGCATGCGTCGAAAGCGACATCGATTCCTGGCCTCCGGCGACGATCACCTTGGCATCGCCGATGGCGATCTGCTGCATGCCGAGCGCGATGGCGCGCAGGCCCGAGCCGCAAACCTGATTGAGGCCCCAGGCGGTGGTTTCCTTGGGCAGGCCGGCATTGATCGATGCCTGGCGGGCCGGGTTCTGGCCTTGCGCGGCGGTCAGCACCTGGCCGAGGATGACCTCGTCGACCTCGCCTGGTTCGACGCCGGCACGCGACAGCAATTCCGTGATGACGACGGCGCCGAGCTCATGCGCCGGGGTGGCGGCGAAAGCGCCGTTGAAGGAGCCGACCGGCGTGCGCGCCGCACTGGCAATGACGATGGAAGCGGACATTTTCTTCTCCAGACTTCAAGGGTGTTGCTCTGTCGTTGGGGACTTTTCTTGCCCTTTCCCAACCCCAAGTCAAACCGGAAATGGGCATGGCGCCCATGCGCCGCAAGCAGGCCATGCCTTGCCATGGCGGCCATTCGTCCATTGCTGCGCAGCATATTTTGCCTGCCATGCAGCATTTAGTGATCCCGCACTGCACAAACTGCTTGGAATTGTGAGGCTTTTGCGCATATCCTCAAAAAAGGCACAATCGTTATCGGCGGCTTACTCAGAGGCGCGCCGGTGTCCCCGGGAGGATGTAGATGGCCGCTAAAGACGATCCGATCATCATCAAGAAATACGCCAATCGCCGCCTCTACAACACCGGCACCAGCACCTATGTGACGCTCGAGGACCTCGCCGAGATGGTCAAGAAGGGCGAGGAGTTCACCGTCCAGGACGCCAAGACCGGCGACGACATCACGCATCCGGTGTTGACCCAGATCATCTTCGAACTGGAGAACAAGGACGGGCAGAACATGCTGCCGATCCCGTTCCTGCGCCAGCTCATCGCTTATTACGGTGACCAGATGCAGATGATCGTCCCGAGCTTCCTCGAACAGTCGATGCTTGCCTTTTCCAAGGAGCAGGAGCGCTTTCGCGAGCAGATGAAGGGGGCGCTCGGCAAGTCGCCGCTCGACATGATGAAGATCACCACGCCGATCAAGGCGCTGGAGGAACAGACGCGCCGCAACATGGAAATGTTCCAGAATGCGATGCGGCTGTTCACGCCGTTCCCGCCCGCTGGCTCCGCGCCAGCCGCTGCGACGTCGCCCGAGCCGGCCAGGAAGGAAACGCCTGACAAGCCCGACGATCTTCAGGAACTGAAGGACCAGATCGCGGCCATGCAGCGCAAGCTCGACACGATGTCCTGAGCGCCTGGCGTTCTTGCGGCCTTACACCAGCACGCCCTCATAGCGGCCGCGCGGCCGGATGACACTTCCGCTTGTTATCTGTTCGACCGTGTGCGCGGCCCAGCCGACGCTGCGTGCGAGCGCGAACAGGCGGAACGGTGCATCGCGCGGCAAGCCTAGGCTGCGCGTCAGCGCGGCCAGCCCAAAGTCGATGTTGGGAAGCGCGCCGGTCGCCGCAAAGGCAGCGTCGCGCAGCGACGATAGTGTGCCGTCAACCTCGATCACCGACAGCAGCGCCGCCCCGCGGGGATCGCCGTCAGGATAGAGTTGATGACCGAACCCCGGCAGCGGCCGGTCATGGCTGAGCCAGCGCCGGATCGTCGCATCGGCGCCATGCCGCGCCGCATCCTCGGCCAGTTGCATCACCGCCTCTCCGGCGCCGCCATGGCGCGGGCCTGACAGCGTCGCGAGCCCTGCCAGCAGGCAAGCGGCCAGCGGCGCGCCGGTCGAGGCTGCGACGCGCGCGGCGAAGGTCGACGCATTCAGTTCATGATCGGCAAGCAGGACAAGCGCACGGCGGATCGCATCGGCGCGGCCGGCATCCACCGACCAGTCCTGCGCAAGCCGCTGATGGACGGGATTTGACCCCGCCGGTGCGCCCAGCGCGGCGGCCAGCACGCCGACCGCGTGCGCGGCATCGGTATGCAGCGAGGCGGCGCTGCGCCCGAGCGACGGGCGCCCCTGACCGGCAAGCACGGCAAGTTGCGCAAAGGCCGAGGCTCGGCCAGCTTGATGGGGTGCGTCCGGCGACGCTGCTTCGAAAGCCACCGGTTTCGGCAGAGCCCACAGAACGGCGGCGGCTTCTTCCAGTGTGGCGTGCCCGGAGAGCACTGCGGCGTCCTGCCCGCGATAGATAAGCCGACCGCGCGAGACGGTCGAAATCGCCGTTACGATCGAGGGCTCGCCCCAGGCGATGGCGCTTTCGGCGATGACTGACGGGCTGCGGCCGCGCGCCCGGCGGGTCGCCAGTGCGGCGATATCGTCGGCGCGGTACTGGCTGCGGCGCGGATCGGCGCGGTTGGGCCGCATGCCGATGCGCCCACGGCTGACATAGGCGTACAGCGTCTGCGCCCGCACCTTGAGTCTCTCCAGCGCCTCTTCCCGGGACAACCACTCGGACATATCGAGCCCTGATATTGATTATATTGATCAAGATTGATGGAAACGTTGCCCATCTCTATCTCCGATCCGGAAATGCTTCAAGGAGACAGGCTATGGCGAATGGGCTCGATGATGTGGTGGCGGCGGAAACCGTGCTTTCCGATGTGGATGGTCTTGGCGGCCGTCTGACGATCCGAGGTCATTCGCTGCCGGAACTGGCCGGCCGTTGGAACTATGCCCAGGTGGTTAGGCTGCTGCTCGACGGCTTCTTCAACGACCTTCCCGATGATGCGCAACTGACGCGGGCGCTGGGACAGGCGCGTGCGGACGTGTTCGAACGGCTCTTGCCCTCGCTGCCTTTGCTGGCGCCGCTCGATGTCTACAGCGCCATGCGCGCCGGCATGGCGCAGCTGCCGGATGGCGAGACCTTGACCGACGCCTTGCTGCTGATCGCGGCGCCCGCCGTGCTGACGCCGGCGCTGCTGCGCCTGCGGCGCGGCGAGCAGCCGATCGCGCCGGACAGCCGCACCGATCATGCCGCCGACATGCTGAGGATGCTGGGCGGCCGCGTCGCCTCGCCGGCGCTCACAAAAGCGCTCGACACCTATCTGGTGACCGTCTGCGACCACGGCCTCAACGCATCGACCTTTGCGACGCGCGTGGTCGCCTCCACGCAGGCCGGCCTGACATCCTCTGTGCTGGCCGGGCTTGGCGCGCTCAAAGGGCCGCTGCATGGTGGCGCGCCTGGCCCCGTCATCGAGATGCTGGATGCGATCCAGGCGCATGGCGATGCCGCCGGCTGGCTGCGCAACGAGATCGCGCAGGGCAGGCGCATCATGGGGTTCGGCCATCGCATCTACCGTGTGCGCGATCCGCGCGCCGATGTGCTGAAGGCCGTCGTGCGGCAACTCGGCGGCGAGGGCGAAACCGGTCGCCGGCTGGCCTTTGCGGAGACCGTCGAGCAAACGGCGCTCGAGGTGCTTAGGATCGCCAAGCCGCAGCGTTCGCTGCAGACCAATGTCGAGTTCTACACCGCGCTGGTGCTGCAAGCGGCGGGCTTTCCGCCGCAAGCTTTCAGCAATGTCTTTGCCGCCGGGCGCGTGGCCGGCTGGATCGCGCATGCGCGTGAACAGCAGACGACTGGACGGCTGATCCGACCGCAGTCGCGCTATGTCGGGCCGGTGCCGGACCTGGTCGCCTGAGGTTCTTTCGGCGCCTGGCGAGCGACTCCGATCCGATCAGGATCCTCCTGGTGAGCGGCCGTGTGGCCGCTCATGACGAAAATTTCATCTCGTCGAAAAATTCTGGCCGCTGTTATTGCGTCGCATTGAGCATATATGCTGCACTGCAACATAAGATCGCTCTTGCCGCAACCAGAGGATTTCGACCTTGGCCGCCAGAAAACACGCAGTCATCACCGGCTCCACATCGGGCATTGGCCTGGCCATCGCCCAGGCGTTGGCGGCCGAAGGCCATAATGTCGTCGTCAACTCCTTCTCCGACACGGCTGCCGACCACGCCATCGCTGACGCGATCGCCAGACAGCACAAGGCGAAGACGGCCTATATCAAGGCCGACATGTCGAAGCCGGCCGAATGCCGGGCGCTGATCGCCAAGGCGGCCGAGACATTCGGTTCGGTCGATATTCTCGTCAACAATGCAGGCATCCAGCATGTCGCGCCGGTGGAAGAGTTCCCGATCGAGAAATGGGACGCCATCATTGCCATCAACCTGTCGTCGGCGTTCCACACCATCGCGGCCGCCATCCCGCTGATGAAAAAGGCCGGCGGCGGCCGGATCGTCAACATCGCCTCGGCGCATGGCCTGGTCGCGTCGCCGTTCAAATCGGCCTATGTCTCGGCCAAGCACGGCATCATGGGATTGACCAAAACCGTTGCGCTCGAACTGGCGCGCGAAAAAATCACCTGCAACGCCATCTGCCCCGGCTATGTGCTGACGCCGCTGGTCGAGGCGCAGATCCCCGCCCAGATGAAAGCCCATCAGATGGACCGCGAGACCGTCATCCGTGAGGTCATGCTGGACAAGCAGCCGACCAAGGAATTCGTCACGGTGGAGCAGATCGCGGCAGCGGCGGTGTTCCTGTGCTCGGACGCGGCGGCGCAGGTCAACGGCACGCAACTGTCGGTCGACGGCGGCTGGACCGCCGCGTGAGGCGCAAAACTCTCTCATCCACCCAAAGGGATAGATCAAGGACGACGCCATGACCAAGAACGGCAAGGCGGAGGAGACGAAGAAGATCAACGTAGCGCTTCAGGGCGGCGGCTCGCACGGGGCCTTTTCCTGGGGTGTGCTCGACCGGCTGCTGGAGGACGGACGGCTGGAGATATCAGCAGTGTCCGGCACCAGCGCCGGCGCCATGAACGCGGTGGCGCTGGCCGACGGATATGTGCGCGGCGGAGTCGAAGGCGCGCGGCAAAAACTTGACGATTTCTGGCGCGCGGTGGCGGCCAAGGGGCGGTTCAGCCCGGTGCAGCGCATGCCGTGGGACGTCGCCTGGGGCAACTGGTCGATCGAGAACACGCCCGGCTATCTCTTCTTCGATACCATGTCGCGGGTGTTCTCGCCCTATGTCGCCAACCCACTCGGCCTCAATCCGCTGCGCGACGTGGTGCAGCAGGAGATCGATTTCGAGAACGTCCGCGCCTGCAAGTCGATGGAACTGTTCATCTCGGCGACCAATGTCGAGACCGGACAGTTGCGCGTCTTTTCCGACGGGGAGATCGACCTCGATACGGTGATGGCCTCGGCCTGCCTGCCGCAATTGTTCCGCGCCGTCGAGATCAAGGGCGTGCCCTATTGGGATGGCGGCTATGGCGGCAATCCGGCGCTTTATCCGTTCTTCAAGACGGCTGCGACCGAGGACGTGCTTCTGGTGCAGATCAATCCGGTGGTGCGCGAGGGAACACCAAGAAGCGCCAACGAGATCCAGAACCGCATCGACGAGATCACCTTCAACGCCGGGCTGCTGCGCGAATTCCGCTCGATTGCCTTCGTCAAGGAGCTGATCGCCGCCGGCCGTCTGCCACATGGCGAGTACCGCGACATCCGCATGCACCGCATCGATGCCGACGAGGCGTTCAAGGACCTGTCGGCGTCCTCGAAGGTCAACGCCGAATGGGCGTTTCTGACCTACCTCAGAGATCTCGGCCGCACCGCCGCCAGCGACTGGCTGGAAGAGAATTACGACGCCGTCGGCAAGCGACCGACGCTCGATCTCTCCGGCGAACTGGATGACGGCTTCAAGCCGGTACGCGGTCCGGCACCCGGCCGGCGGGTCAAGGAATTTCTTGCGGCCCGCAAGAACCCGGAGGCAGAGCGCCGGCGCGCCTGAGCGACCAATCGATGTGCATCGATTGGTCCGCAATCATGCTTTCAAGGTCAGGTCGATCACCCTGATCAGGGCAGCGGCTGCCTGCCGCTGCCCTTCCGGATCTCTGATCCGCGCCTTCATGCCTTCCAGCCCGTCGAGCAGCATGTCGGCAAGCAGTTGCGCCGACAGGCCCCTGGCCGCCAGATCGACGCCGTTCCTGGCTGCCTCGCCCTCTATCGCGGCGCCGATGTGTTGGCCAAGCCCGCCGCGCCAGCAGCCCACCAGATCGCCAAGGCTCGATTTCATGTCCAGCAATTCGGCGCCGTGCGGCGAGGCAACGACCGCGCTCATCATCGAGATAAAGGCCTCATCGATGGCTCGCATCATGCGCTCGGTGAAAGGGCCGTCGCCGGATAGGGCAAACCTTGCCGCCTCGACCGAGCGCGACAGGATCATCATGGCGATGGCGCGGAAAATGTCGGTCTTGTTCTTGAACAGGAGATAGAGCGCCGGGCGCGACATGTCGGCGGCACGGGCAATGTCGTCCATGGTGGTGCGCGAGAAGCCATAGGCCAAAAACACCTTCATCGCGCCATCCAGAATACGGACGCGTTTGGGATCGGCGGTGGCGGTGTCTTCGATCTGGTTCATAGAGCAATTCTATCCTGCAAAATCCTAATTGACAAAATGACGAAATTTGTCAATCTGTATCGGAGCGAAACGGCCGGGAGGCCGCTTCGCCCTTGGCAGTGGACGACAACAAAGGGTATCCCCATGCGCCTCACCGTCGACGGTCAGTCATTCGATATCGACGCCGATCCGGACATGCCGCTGCTGTGGGCACTGCGCGATCTCATTGGCAAGACCGGGCCAAAGTTTGGCTGCGGCATCGCCGCCTGCGGCGCCTGCACTGTACATGTCGACGGTCAGCCGGTGCGTTCCTGTTCGTTTCCCGTCGGCGAGGTCGGCGGCGCCGTCACCACCATTGAAGGCATCGGCACGGCAGGCGGACTGCATCCGGTGCAGCAGGCATGGCTGGAGGAACAGGTCGCGCAATGCGGCTACTGCCAGGCCGGCCAGATCATGAGCGCGGTGGCGCTGCTCGATGAAGTCGCCGACCCGAGCGATGCCGACATCGACAACGCCATGGGCGGCAATCTCTGCCGCTGCGGCACCTATCCCAAAATCCGCTCGGCCATCAAAAAGGCCGCGGCGCTCAAGACGGCGGGGCTCTGACCATGGCCAGTGTCGGAAAGATCGCCCGCCGCACGTTTCTGATTGGCGCTGCCGCTGTCGCTGGCGGCGTTGCCGTCGGCTATTACTACTATCGCAAGCCGTTCCCGAACCCGCTCGAGGCCGAGCTTGGCAAGGGCGAGGCGACGTTCAACCCTTATGTGAAAATCGGCGCCGACAACACCATCACCATCGTCGCGCCGCGCGCCGAGATGGGGCAAGGCATCTCGACGACGCTTGCGGCCATGGTCGCAGAGGAACTCGACGTCGGGCTCGACCGGGTCATGGTCGAGCATGGACCGGCATCCCATGCCTATTACAACGCCGCGATCCTCGAGGAGGGCGGTCCGTTCGCCTTCTTCGATGAAAGCCTGACCGCGCAGGCGGTGCGTTCCGGTCTCGGTGTGGTCGGCAAATTCCTTGCCCTGCAGGGCACCGGCGGTTCGGCTTCGACACGCGACGGTTTTGACAAGATGCGGCAAGCGGGTGCCGCTGCCCGGCAGATGCTGGTCGCAGCGGCAGCGCAAAAACTGGGTGTCGCGGCGGCCGATCTGGAAACGGCCGACGGTTCGATCCTGCACAAGGCGTCGGGCAAATCGCTGACCTACGGCGCGGTCGCCGCGGCTGCCGCCGCGATGGCGCGGCCGGCCGAAGTCAGGCTCAAGGACCGGGCCGACTGGAAGCTGCTGGGAAAGCCGCAGAAGCGCATCGACATGCTGGCAAAGCTCACCGGGGCGCCGATCTTCGGCATCGATGTCCGGCTGCCGGAGATGGTCTACGGCACGGTCAAGATGAGCCCGCGCTTCTGGTCGAAGCCGGTCAAGGCGGACCTCTCCAAAGCCGAGAAAATGCCTGGGGTGATCAAGATCGTGCTGCTCGAGACGAATTACGGCCATGGCTTCGGTATCATCGCGAATAATACATGGGCAGCATTCAAGGCGGCCGAGGCGATCGACGCCCAGTGGTCCGATCCTGAATATCCGCTCAGCAGCGCCGCCATTTCAGATGTGCTGAAGCAGGCGCTTGCCACCAAGGGGTCGGTGATGCGCGACAATGGCGATGTCGAAACCGCCTTTGCCGACGCGCCGCGCGAAAGCATCATCGAGGCAGACTATGCCGTGCCCTATCTGGCGCATGCGACGATGGAGCCGATGAACGCCACGGCACAGTTCAGGGACGGTGCGCTCGACATCTGGTGCGGCAACCAGGCGCCGACCCTGGTGCGGCAGCTTTGCGCCAACGCGGTCGGCATCGAGCAGGACAAGATCAATGTGCACACCACCTTCATGGGCGGCGGTTTCGGCCGGCGCGTCGAGATGGACTACGCGCTGTGTGCCGCGCTGATGGCGAAGGAGACGGGCGGACGCCCGATCAAGGTGACGTGGACGCGTGAAGAAGACATGCGGCACGACGCCTATCGGCCGGCTGCTATCGGCAAGTTCCAGGCGCGGCTCGGTGACGATGGCATGCCGATCGCGGTCGACATGAAGATGGCCTCGCCATCGGTGATTGCCGGTACGCTGCGCCGGCTGTTCCCCTCGGTATCGCCGCTCGGTCCCGACAAGACCATTGTCGATGGCGCCTATGACCAGCCCTACACGATCCCGAATTATCGGGTCAGGGGTATCGCGGCGCCGGTCTCCATCCCTGTCGGCTCCTGGCGTTCGGTCGGCAGTTCGGTCAACGGCTTCTTCCATGAGGGCTTCATGGACGAGATCGCGGTCGCCGGAAAAATCGATCCGGTCGAGATGCGCAAGAGACTGATGGCCGCCTATCCCTCGGCGGTGAAGGTGGTCGAGAAAGTCGCCGCGATGGCGAAATGGGGCGAGGCGCTGCCCGCCGGCAAGGCCAAGGGCATGGCCTTCACGCTGTCCTTCGGCAGTTGGGTCGGCGAGATCGTTCAGGTGGCGGACACGCCGGCCGGCATCCGCATCGAGAAGGTGTGGATCGCCGCCGATGTCGGCACCGCGCTCGATCCCGGCATCATCGAGGCGCAGTTGATTTCCGCCGCCATCTACGGCCTTTCGGCGGCGATGGGTCAGGAAATCACCTTCGCCGACGGCATGGTCGAACAGTCGAACTTCCACGATTTCGATGCCATGCGGATCTTCCAGTGCCCGGTCTTCGAAGTCGCCATCCTGGAAAATTTCCACAAGATGGGCGGCGTCGGCGAGATCGGCACACCGCCGGCGGCTCCAGCACTCGCCAACGCCATCTTCGCGCTCACCGGAAAGCGCATCCGCACGCTGCCGCTGTCGAAAACGGTGGCCTTCGCATGAAGAAGCTCCTCATCATGCTGACGCCTGCTGCCATGCTCGTGCTCGCAGCGCCGTTTGCGATTGCGCAAGAGAGCCAGACGCCGGCGCCGGCGACCGTCGACGCGGCGAAAGGCCTGCCCGAATGGGACAAGGTCTATGCGGTGTTCTCGCATCCGCGCTGCGCCGACTGTCATGTCGCGGACGACCGGCCGCGATGGTCGGGTGCGCACTATCGCGGTACGCGCGTTCACGCCTTCAATGTCCAGCGCGGTGCTGACGGGTCGGGCTTCGGCAATCCGGGCCTGCGCTGCACGACTTGCCATTTCTCCAGCAATTCCAAGGCATTGCACGGGCCGCCCGGGGCCGAGAACTGGCATTTGGCGCCGGCCGAGATGGCCTGGTTCGGCAAATCCTCGGCCGAAATCTGCGCCCAGATCAGGGATCCCCTGCGCAATGGCAACCGCAGCTTGAAGGACATCGCGCTGCATGTTCGCGACGACAGATTGGTCGCCTGGGGCTGGGCGCCGGGGCCGGATCGTGAACCGGCTCCGGGCTCTGCCGAAGCGACCTATCAAGCGATCGAAGACTGGGCCGCGGCGGGCGCATCTTGTCCGCCGGGGCAATGATCTTGCAACTTTCAGACTATATTGCGGTGCAACTTTGATGTAGAAGCGCGCTTCGCCGATCACGGCAAATTGAACACGGCTTGGCGCGCACCCATATCGGCGACGCGCCCGCGTTATGAGGACGCTGGCCGAACCCGCAGTGGAAAACAACGACGATGCCGAGAATCAGGTTTCACAAGCTTGCAGCCATTGTTGTGCTCATTGGTTTCGCGGCGTGGATGGCGACAGGCGAGTTTTCGTCGGTCGGCAGCGTAGCCGCCAACAAAGCCAAGGCAGCCGGAGCCGAACAGGCCAAGGCGCCGGACGCGGCCAAGCCGAAGACGGCTGAAGCCGAGCCGAAGGCACCGCTGCGCACCGTTGCGGTGGTGACGCCGCCACGCAAGACCTATGCACGCGCCATCCGCATTTCCGGGCTGACCGAAGCCGACAAGCGGGCGGTGCTGGCGACGCGCGTCGCCGGTGTCATCGACAAGCTGCCTGTCAAGCAAGGCGATCACGTCAAGACGGGGGATCTGGTACTGATGCTTGCGGCGGAAGAAAAGATCTCGATGGTCGACAATGCAAAGCAGTTGGTGGTGCAGCGCCAGGCCGAGTTGGACGCAGCCTTGCGGCTGATGAAGACCGGCAATCTGCCGAAGCTGCAGCTCGACACCGCGCGCTCGAACCTGACCTCGGCGCAGTCGCAACTGGAAACGGCACAGGCCGAACTCGACCGCAACGAGGTGAAGGCGCCCTTCGACGGCGTTATCGACCGGGTGCCGGTGGAACTTGGCAGTTCCATCATGCAGGGCGGCGAGGTGGCAACCATCCTCAAGCTCGATCCGGTGATTGCCCGCGGCGAAGTCAGCGAGCGCGATCTCGGCTACCTGAAACTCGGGGACAAGGCCACCATACGGCTGGTCAGCGGCCAGACTGTCGAAGGCACCGTGCGCTACATCAGCCGCGACGCCTCTTCGGCGACCCGCACCTTCCGCGTCGAGGTTGCCGTCCCCAATGCCGACGGCTCCGTGCCGGCCGGCATGACGGCGGAAATCGCACTCAGCGCGTTGCCGACCGATGCGGTGCTGCTGCCGCGCTCGGTGGTGACGCTCGGCGACAAGGGCGACCTCGGCATCCGTGCCGTCGGCAAGGACAACAAGGTTGCGTTCTTCCCCATCGACCTCGTCGACGACACGCCGACCGGCCTGGTGCTTGGCGGCATCCCTGCCGATGCGCGCATCATCGTTGCCGGCCAGGAACTGGTGAAGGAAGGCGATGAGGTCAAGCCGGTCGAAGCCGACCAGGCAACCATCCAGAAACTGCTGGGCGAAGCGACCGCCGGCACGCAGTAGCATGGGGTACGGCGGACAGACCCCGGGCGGGGACACTTGGCTGCGACGCAGCTCGTGAAATTCAAGAACAGGCGTTAGCCATGGATATCGTCAGACTCGCAATCAACAATGCCCGCCTGACCATTTCGGTCCTCGTCTTCCTTCTGCTCGCCGGCTGGGTCGCCTATCAGTCGACGCCGAAGGAAGCCGAGCCCGACGTTCCGATTCCGATGATGTATATCAGCCTGATCTATCAGGGCATTTCGCCTGAGGATTCGGAGCGCCTTCTGCTGCGGCCGATGGAAAGCAAGCTGAAGAGCCTGAAAGGCCTCAAGGAAATGCGCTCGGCCGCCTTCCAGGGCGGCGGCTATGTGCTGGTCGAGTTCCAGCCGCAGACAAATCTGGCGACGGCCTTGCAGGACACGCGCTCCAAGGTGCAGGACGGCAAGGCCGACCTGCCGCAGGCGGCCGAAGAGCCGGTCGTTACCGAAGTCAACATCTCCGAATTCCCCGTCCTCGTCGTCACCCTGTCGGGCGAATTGCCCGAACGCGTGCTGACCGCCGCCGCGCGCGAACTGCGCGACCGTATCGAGGAAGTGCCAGGCGTCCTGGAGGGCTCGTTGCAGGGTTCGCGCGACGATCTTGTCGAAGTCGTCATCGATCCGATGAAACTGTCGTCCTACGGGTTGCAACTCGATCAGCTGATCGGCGCTGTCGGGGCCTCCAACAGTCTGGTCGCCGCCGGCAATATCGAAGGCTCGGAAGGCAAATACGCCGTCAAGGTGCCGTCACTGATCGAGACGCCCGAGGACGTGGCGGCCTTGCCCGTGGTCGCCGGCCCCAATGCCGTGGTGCAGGCCAAGGACATCGCGACGATCCGCTCGACCTTCGCCGATGCCACGACGATCACGCGCCTCAATGGCAAGCCGGCCATCGCCATCGAAGTCAAGAAGCGCATCGGCGCCAATCTGATCGACACGCTCGCCAAGGTGAGGGAGGTGTCCGACGCCTACGTCAAGACGATGCCGCAAGGCATGAACGTCACCTACACGCAGGACAAGTCGGTCTTCGTCAACCAGTTGCTCGGCGATCTGCAGAACCACGTCATGATCGCCGTCATCCTGGTGTTCATCGTCATCCTCTACGCGCTGTCGGGTCGTGCCTCGCTGCTGATCGGCCTGGCCATTCCGTCGTCTTTCCTGATCGGCATCCTGCTGCTGGCGATGATGGGCTACACGATCAACATGATCGTGCTGTTCAGCCTGATCCTGGCTGTCGGCATGCTGGTCGACGATGCCATCATCGTCACCGAGTTCGCCGAACGGCGGATGAGCGAAGGCATGCCGAAGGCGGAAGCCTTCGCATTGGCCGCCAAGCGCATGGCCGGTCCGGTCATTGCCGCGACGATGACGCGCATAGCCGCCTTCTCGCCACTGCTGTTCTGGCCGGGCATCATCGGCGACTTCATGAAGTACATGCCGATCACCCTGATCGTCACGCTATCGGCCTCGATGCTCTATGCGCTGGTGTTCGCGCCGACGCTGGGGGCGATCTTCGCCAAGGCGCCGGAGCATCATGAGGATGATAATCGCGACGGCTGGTACATGGCGATCGTCAAGCAGGCGGTGCGGTTTCCGATTACGGTGGTTTTGCTGACGGTCGCTCTGCTGTTCGGCGTCGGCTTTGCCTATTCGAAATATGGCGCCGGTGTCGAATTCTTCCCCAGTGTCGAGCCCGACTACGGCCTGCTCTACGTGCACGCGCGCGGCAACCTTTCGCTGGCCGAAATGGATACGGCGACCAAGATTGCCGAAAACAGGATGCTCGGCTGGCCCGGCATCAAGTCGGTCTACACCCGCGTCGGCAAGACACAAGGCGGCGGCCAGGATGTCCCTGAAGACGTCGTCGGCGTCATCCAGTACGAATTCATAGATTGGCGCGAGCGCAAGTCGGCGAACCAGATCCTGAACGATTTGCGCGGCGTCATGGCCGGCATTCCCGGCGTCGATGTCGAGGTGCGCGTGCCGGAGGCCGGTCCGCCGACCGGCAAGCCGATCCAGATCAGGCTTTCGGCCGTCGACCCCAAGGGGCTCGACGACAAAGCGCGCGCGGTTGCGGCACGCATCGGCAAGGTGCCTGGCGTCATCGACATTTCCGACGGCCTCCCGCCACCCGGCGTCGACTGGGCGCTCGAGGTCGACCGTGCCAAGGCAGCGCAATATGGCATCAGCCCAACCGCTGTCGGCACAGTGGTGCAACTGGTGACCAACGGGCTGAAGCTTTCGGAATACCGGCCTGCCGGCGCCGACGACGCCGTCGACATCAGGCTGCGTCTGCCGGAAGACCGGCGCACGCTGTCGACGCTCGACGAGCTCAGGGTGCAGACCTCGCAAGGCTCGGTGCCGATCTCGAATTTCGTCGTGCGCAAGCCGGAGCCGACGGTCGGTATCCTCAACCGTATCGACGGCGCGCGCACGGTGGTCGTCCAGGCAAACGTTGCCGCAGGCGCCCAGGTCGCGGCCGTGCAGGCGGAGGTCACCAAGGCCGTCTCCGGGATGGATCTCGGCAGCGGCATACGTTGGAAGCTGGCCGGCTCGAACGAAGACAGCGCCGAGGCCAGCGCCTTCCTTGGCAAGGCGTTCGGGGCGGCGATCTTCCTGATCTTCCTGGTGCTGCTGATGCAGTTCAACAAATTCACCAGCGTGCTGATGGTGCTGTCCTGCGTGGTCATGGCGACGGTTGGCGTGTTCCTGGGGCTGCTGATCACAGGCGAGACCTTCGGCATCGTCATGTCGGGCATTGGCGTCATCGCTCTGGCCGGCGTGGTGGTGAACAACAACATCGTGCTGATCGACACCTATGACCGGCTGCGCGAAGAAGGCTGGGACAAGATGGACGCGGTGCTGCAGACCTGCCGCGAGCGCGCCCGGCCGGTGGTGCTGACGGCGGTGTCGGCGATCCTCGGCGTGTTGCCGATCGCCTTCGGCCTTGGGCTGGAAATCTTCCATCACGAGACGACGATCAACGCGCCGTCGACGCAATGGTGGATTTCGCTGTCCTCGGCGATCGTCTTCGGCCTGTCCTTCGCCACCTTGCTGACGCTGGTGGTGACGCCGTCGATGCTGATGATTTTCACGCGCAGCAAGAACAGCCGCTTCTATGCGTTTTTCCGCCGGCTGTTCCGGCGCGGCAAGGGAACGGTTTCGCCGACCGACAGGCCTGGCCAGGAAGCAGGCGACGAACCGGAAATCGCCTTTCCGAAAGCCGCCGAATAGACCCCATCGCCGATTTGACCGCAGAGGCCGCCCGGAACAACCGGGCGGCCTCTGCATTGTCTCTGAGCGAAACGTCGAAGCGAGGGCTTCTCATGCCGATCACCACCATCGTCATCATCGTCCTGATCCTTGTCCTCATCGGCGCGGTGCCGGCCTGGCCGCATTCGCGCTCCTGGGGTTATGGGCCGTCGGGTATTGTCGGCGTCGTGCTGGTGGTGCTCATGGTGTTGCTGTTGATGGGACGGCTCTGAGGCGCCCTCTCGTGGATTGTTCAGTGTGCAGAGGGGCGGCGCCCATGATCGCGGGAGTCAGGCAGCTTTCGCAACGCCATTCACGGTGGCAATGCCGATATCGCCAAGAGCTTCAGCAACCGCCTGATCCAACGGCGTGTGCGGGATCTCGCCGACGATGCCTTCCAGCCGTATCGAAGCCAGCTGATGCGGCTCGAAGCGCAGGTAGGACATGGAGACGATCTCGCGCCACATCGCCACGAACGGGCTGCCAGCGCGCAGCACCCACCAGGGCATCGAAGTCATCTTGAGCGGACGACCAATAGCCTTCTCGGCAGCGGCCTTGATCTGCAGATCGGTGACCGCGTGGCCCGGAAAGTTCAGCGCTTCATAGAAGCCGAGCTTGTCCAGATTGCGCGCCAGCGCGACGAAACCCACAGCGAAGTCAGGCAGATAGGCCCATTCATGCACGAGCTCGACCGGGCCAGGCGCGGTGTAGATACCTTTGTTGATCTTGGCGGCAACGATCAGGTCGAACCATGATCCGCTGCCGGTGCCGCCGAAGAAATCGCCGGCCCGCAGAAGAATGGTGCGGACGCGGCTCGCGTCGGCCTCGCGACGAAACAACTCCTCCATGGCGCAGCGGATGCGGCCCTTTTGCGTGCTCGGGTGGAAGGGTGTGTCTTCCGATATCACCGCCGGCATCGGCGAGCCGTAATTGTAAACGGTGCCGGGGAAGAGGTGCAGTGCGCCGTTCGCGTGGCAGGCGGCCATGACATTCTGCGCCATCGGCAGGCACTTGCCCCAGTCGGTGTAGATCGGGTTGAGGCCGTTGAAGACGATATCGACACCTTGCGTGGCGCGGATGAGGGCCTCGCGGTCGAGAGCGTCACCGGCAACGGCCGTGGCGCCCTTGAGTTCGGCCGGTACCTTGCCGTTGCGGGTGACGGTGCGGACCTCGTAGCCCGCGTCGATGAAGGCCTTGGCGACCACGCGGCCGAGCCGGCCACCGGCACCGAGAATTGCGATCTTGGTCATTGGAAGCACTCCTGGTTGGGATTTAGGTGGTCGGTCGGGCGATCGGTACCAGCGACAGCGCGATCGGGATCAGCGACAAGCGCGATCGGGATCAGCGGCTGCCGAAGAGGTCGCGGTTGCTGCCCTGTGTGACCGGCTTCCGGATGGCCGCATCGGGGTTGTGAATCGAAGCGGTGGTCGTGTCGTCGGTGCTGGTGGCGGCCGGCTGGCTGGCGTCGTTCGAACCAAACTTGTCGCTGCCGGCAAAAGCGGCGCTGACGGAAATGAGGATAGCGGCGGTGGTGAGAGCGATCTTGGTCATCTGAGTTCTCCTGGTAGGTGTTTGCAGTCCGTGTTGGTGTCTGCAGCTGGAATATGGGCGCTTCGAATACGAATGGAAATTGACTAAAGGTGGCGTTCTGATATTCATAAATGAATGGCAGAAATCGACTGGAACCTGATCAAGAGCTTTGTCACCGTGGCGGAATCCGGCAGCCTGTCGGCTGCCGCGCGAAAGCTTTCGGCCAGCCAGCCGACGCTTGGCCGTCACATCGGCGAGTTGGAACAGGCGCTGGGCGTCACGCTGTTCCGTCGAGGACGGCACGGCTACGAACTGACGGAGGCCGGCAGCACGCTGTTGGAACGCGGCAAGGCGGTCAGCGAGCAGGCAAGCGCCTTCTCACTCCTGGCACTGGGTTCGGTCGAGGCTATCGAAGGCACGGTGCGTATCGCCGCCAGCGAGGTCGTGGCGGCCTATGTCCTGCCTGAGATGACGATGCGGCTGGGGATCGAGGAGCCCGGCATCGAGGTCGAGATCGTCGCTTCCAATCAGGTTGAGAACCTGCTGCGTCGAGATGCCGACATCGCCATCCGCATGGTCAAGCCGGCGCAGAACGAGCTGATGGCACGCAAGGTCTGCGACATCGAGCTCTGCGCCTGCGCGGCCAAATCCTATCTCGACAGGCGCGGCCGTCCGCTGAAGCCTGCCGATCTTGTCGGCCACGATCTGGTCGGCTTCGACCGCGGCGACGAGATCATCAGGGGTTTTACCCAGCACGGCATCCCCGTCACCCGGAGCAGCTTCCGCTTCAGGACCGACAACCAGATGGTTTTGTGGGAAGCGGTGCGGGCGGGAAACGGCATTGGTCTTGGCCAGGAGCCGCTGGCCGACAGGGATCCTTTGATTGAGAAGGTGCTGCCTGACCTGCCGCTGCCAGTTCTGCCGGTGTGGCTGGCGATGCATCGCGACGTGCGTACCAGCGTGCGCATCCGCCGTGTGGTGGATTTCCTTCACGAGGAGCTGAAACGCTATTCTGCGGGTGCTGGCGCGAATTCGGCGCGGTGAGCGAGCCCGGCCATCAGCAACACGATGATCAGCAGTCCCGACATGGTGATGAAGATCGGGCCGAAGCTGGAATGCTCGGCAACGAAGCCGATCGCCGACGGCGCCACCAGTATGCCGCAGTATCCGATCGTTGTGACCACGCTCATGCCGGTGCCGGAAGACATGCCTTCCTGGTTGCCGCCGGCCGAAAAGATGATCGGCACCATATTGGCGATGCCGAAGCCGCAAAAGGCAAAGGCTGCAATGGCGAGCCAGGGCGAGGGCGCCAGGCCAGCCACCAGCATGCCGACCGCGGCTACGAGGGCCGACGCGCGTAGCGTCGTCACCGCGCCGAAGCGATTGCGTATGCCGTCGCCGAAGAACCGCGTAACCGCCATGACGCCTGAAAATCCGGCGTAGGCGAGGCCGGCGACGGCGAGATCGGCGCCGAGCTCCTGGCGCAGATACAGGGCTGCCCAGTCGAGCACCGCGCCCTCGGAGATCATCGCCAGTAACGCCATCAGCCCGATCAGATAAACCAGCGGGTTTGCCGGCAGTGCGAATTTGTGGTGCTCGGCCGCCTGCGGTCTGTCTTCGGCGAGGAGATAGCGAACGGCCACCGCGATCACCGCGAAGGCAAACGCCGTTACTGCCGCCGCGTGGACGAGGTGGCCGTAATGCTGGATGGCAAAGCCGCCGAGGCCGCCACCGGCAAAACCGCCGAGACTCCAGAAGCCGTGCGAAGACGACATGACGGCGCGGGAGAGCCGCCGTTCGACCACCACGGCGTTGGCATTCATCGCAACGTCCATGCCACCGATCGAGCCGCCGAAGATGATCATGGCAACGGCCGCCAAGGGTACGTCGGGCGCCAGCGCCACGACCATGAGACCGAGGCTGCCGCACAGGGCGAACCAACGCAGTACGGTGCGCGAACCATGTCTGGAGATCAAATGGCCACACCAGGTCATCGCGACGACGGCGCCGACCCCAAACAACAGAATCAGCAGACCGAGCGTGAACTTCGAAATCTCCAGCCGGGTCAGGAACACCGGAATCTGCGGCGCCCAGCTGCCCGTCAGGAAGCCGTTGGCGAGGAAAATGGCCGCGAGCGCCCATCGGCCGCGAATGGCAGTCAGCTTGGCAGTTGACGCGTTCATGAGGCGAATCCCGCAAGAAATGGCTTCGCGCGGCAAATTAGATCGATTCAATTTTCAGTCAAGGCTCTTTCGGGAAGCATTTTTTGAGCCAAACACAGCCTTGAGTGATCGCCGGCCTTAATGGTCCTTGTGGCGCCTTGCCTCGAATTCGGCCTTCTTGGCGTCGGAGGCCTCGGTCTGGTTGAGCGCCTGCCATTGCGCATAAGGCATGCCGTAGACGATCTCGCGCGACTGATCCTTGGTGAGACCGACGCCCTCGGCATTGGCCGCCTCGCGATACCAGTTCGACAGGCAGTTGCGGCAGAAGCCGGCGAGGTTCATCAGGTCGATGTTCTGCACGTCGTTGCGTTCGCGCAGATGCTCGACCAGCCGGCGGAAGGCGGCCGCCTCGAAATCGCGTTGCTGCTCGTCGCTGAGTTCGGTCATCGAAACCTCCGTCATAGCGGCCCGGTGCGCGAGCCGAACATCTTCACCACATGTATATCGGGACGGCGGTCGATGGCGTCAACGATCGGCGCCAGCCGTTCGGCCCAGGCGAGCGCGCCCTTCTGGTCCGATATCAAATCCTGTCGGATCTCGATCAGCGCATGGGCGAAGCCGTTGACGATGGCGTGCTTGTACATGGTGTCGCCGCGCAGCGCGCCGTCATAGGGTTCGTTGTCGCCGACGACGAGGTTCCTGTCCTGCGCCAGCATGTCTATCAACGGCCGCGCCACGCGGTCGTCGAGGTCCCACAGGATGCCGACGTGCCAAGGACGCTGGATTCCTTGCATGGCCGGGGTGAAGGAATGCACCGAGAAGATGAAGGGCGCCTGGGCGGAAGCCTGTGCGACCGAGGCGATCATGGCGCTGACGGCGTCGTGATAGGGCCGGTAGAACCCGTCGAGCCGCCTCTCGCGCTCCTCGGCAGCGATGGGGTAGTTCCCAGGTACGACCGTGCCGTCATAAAGCTGGCGAATGAGCGTCGGGTCGTCTTCGCCGCGATTGGGATCGATCAGCAGCCGCGAAAAATTGGCGAGCACCGCTGGCACGCCCAGCAGGGCAGCCAGTTCGCGCGTCACGCCCTCGACGCCGATGTCATAGGCGATGTGGCGGTCGAACTCCGCTGAGGGCAGGCCGAGGCTGCCATAGTCGTCGGGCAGGTCGCGACGGGCATGATCGCCCAACAGCACGATGCCTCGCTTGCGGTCGCCCTCGATGATGTCGAAAGGCGCGAAAACTGTGGATCGGGTCATTGGCGGGAAATGGTCTGTTCGCTGGCTTCCGGGGAGGATGCTATCGTCATTCCACGAAGACGACGCTTGCGCAATGCCGTTGTTTGGCCAAGGTTTCCCGGGAAATCTGGCACAAGTCGGCGAATTGTGCGCCGGAGCCTTTCTAAATCGATTGGAATTGGACAAAACGGTGCGTTGACATGCGCCCGGACTTTTCCGAAAAGGGGCGCAGAGAGATGCTGATGTGGTTTTTGAGGGGTTTTCGGATGAGTTCCGCCGGCGGGCAGCGCATGCGCTCTGCCTTTGCCATGCCGCTCCTCACTCTTGCCATCGGCCTGCCGGCCATGGTCGTGGCTTCGCCGGCGCGTGCCGATTTCCGCGTCTGCAACGCCACGCAGAACCTGGTTGGTGTCGGCATCGGCTATCGCGCCAAGGCCGGCTGGATCACTGAAGGCTGGTGGCACATCGAGGGATCGAGCTGCAAGACGCTGATCGAAGGGCCGCTGTCATCAAGGTTTTACTATCTTTATGCAGAAGACGCCGAACGCGGTGGACGCTGGGACGGCCCGATCAACATGTGCGTGGCTGAAAAAGAGTTCAAGATCGCAGGCGTAACCGACTGCGTCGCCCGGGGCTTTCAGCGCGCCGGATTCCAGGAATATGACACGGGCGAACAGGCAAGCTGGATGGTCCAGCTGACCGATGAGTCCACAACGGGAGGCGCTCCAGCCACCCCGGGAACAAACAGTCAATGAGACGTAGCCGCAAGGTCAAGATCCTAGCCACCATCGGTCCTGCCTCCTCCTCGGAGGAGATGCTGAAGAAACTGTTCGAAGCGGGCGCCGATGTGTTCCGCATCAATATGAGCCATACCGACCATGAACTGATGCGCACGCTGGTCGGACGCATCCGCGCTGTCGAGGAAGCCGTTGGCAGGCCGATCGGCATCCTCGCCGATCTGCAAGGGCCAAAGCTGCGCGTCGGCAAGTTCGCCAACGGCAAGGAAGTGCTGACGCAAGGCCAGACCTTCACGCTCGACGACAATCCCGAGCCCGGCACCTCGACCAGGGTCTATCTGCCGCATCCGGAAATCCTGAGCTCGGTCGAAGCCGGCCATCGCCTGCTGATCGACGATGGCAAGCTCGAGCTGAAGGCGGTGAAGAGCGACGGCAAGTCGATCGTCTGCACCGTCGTCGCCGGCACCACGATTTCCGACAAGAAGGGCGTCAGCCTGCCTGACACCGACCTGCCGGTCGGCGCGTTGACCGAGAAGGACCGCAAGGACCTCGATGCCGTGCTGGCCACAGGCGTAGACTGGGTGGCGCTGTCCTTCGTGCAACGGCCGGAGGATCTGGCCGAAGCGCGCAAGATCGCACGCGGCCGGGCGCTGATCATGGCCAAGATCGAGAAGCCGCAGGCTGTCGCCCGGCTGGCCGAAATCATCGAACTGTCCGACGCGCTGATGGTCGCCCGCGGCGATCTCGGCGTCGAGATGCCGCTCGAGGCGGTGCCCGGTATCCAGAAGCAGATCACGCGCGCCGCACGCCGCGCCGGCAAGCCGGTGGTGGTTGCAACGCAGATGCTGGAATCGATGATCACGGCACCGGTGCCGACCCGCGCCGAGGTGTCCGATGTTTCGATCGCCGTCTTCGAAGGCGCCGATGCCATCATGCTGTCGGCGGAATCGGCGGCGGGTGCCTATCCCGTCGAGGCCGTGGCAATGATGAACCGTATCGCCACCAAGGTCGAGACCGATCCGACCTATGCCGGCATCATCAACGCCCAGCGCTCCGAGCCGGAAGCGACCGGCGCCGACGCCATTTCGCTGGCCGCGCGCGAGATCGCCGAAACGCTGAAGCTGTCGGCGATCATCACCTACACCGCATCAGGCACCACAGGCCTGCGCGCCGCCCGCGAGCGGCCGCAAGTGCCTGTTATCGCGCTGTCGCCGATCCTCAACACGGCGCGGCGGCTGTCGCTTTTGTGGGGCACGCATTGCGTTGTCTCGCCCGACGCCGTCGACCTCGACGACATGGTCAACCGCGCCTGCCGCATCGCCTTCGACGAAGGCTTCGGCAAGCCGGGCGACCGCGTCATCATCACCGCGGGCGTACCGCTGCGGACACCGGGTTCGACCAACATGCTGCGCATCGCCTATATCGGGTCGGACACACAAGTCAGCCGCTAGATTCCCAAAGCGTGTCGGCTCTGAACGGTTCGGGCGACCGCCTTAGGTCGGCGCGAGTTCGGCCTGCGGTACCTTGATATCGGCGCATCTGCCGGCGCCGTAGGCGTCGCCGGCGATGCGCGCCTCCACGGTCCTGGCCATCGCCTGCAGGTCGACACTCTTGCCGGCGACCTTCTCGATGGCGCCGACGGTCAGGTCGGGCGCCATCCAGTCTGGCTTGTGACCGAGATTGTGCACCCAGACGAGTTCGGCACCGGCAATGTCGCGCGCCAGACCGACCGAATGGATATGTGCATAGACCACCTTGTCGCGATCGCCTGAAATGACCACGGTTGGCGCCTTGATCTCGTTGTAGCGCGGTGCGGCGTCGAGGGCATAGCGATAGAGCCCGGCGACATCGGTGGCGTTGGCGCGAAAGGCTTTTGGTCGCAGCACCAGCGGGATAGAGGCCATTCCGAGATAATTGTCCGGCACCTTGTTGGGCGAGAAAACGCAGGTGGTGGCGTCGGCCATCTGCAGTGTACCGGCCGGATAGGTCAGCGTTTCGGAAAACAGCCAGCCGAGCACGGGAATGGTGGTCAGATCGTAGTACCAGGCGGTTGCGCCGCCCGGCCATGGATGGGTCGCCGGTGCGAGGAAGACCAGTCCAAGTGTCTTGTCTGGATGCTCGCGGCCAAAGGCCGATGTCACCACGCCGCCGAAGGAATGGCCGACGATGACAGCCTTCCTGATGCCGAGATGGTCCATCAGTGCGGCAATGGTGTTGGCCTGCGCCGACGGGTTCTCGTTGTTGGTGCCGCGACCCGACCAGCCGTGGCCTGGCCGGTCGAAGAACAGCATTTCGGCGCGGCCTTCGAGCAAGGGACGCAGCGGCAGCATCTGGTCCCTGAGATTGGCGCTGGCGCCGTGGATGAAGACGATCGGCGGCAGCTCGGCGTTGGCGGGTGCCGGAACATGGACATAGTGGATGCGGGCGCCGTCGATGTCGGCGAACTCGCCGAACGGCGGATCGCGGTGCTCGATCAACCATGAGCCGACGCGGGTGATGCCGACAAAGCCGAAGACAAGCGCCATCAGGAAGGCAAGGGCGGCGTAGATCAGGTTCATGGGGAAGATACGGAAGTGGAGGGGGGTAGGTTGTAGGGGAG